>CAZPFL010000102.1:7632-17388 GCA_964585785.1 uncultured Rhodospirillaceae bacterium | reverse complement strand
CCTCGACCATGTCGGCGAAGGTCGCGTTCTCCGACAGGAAGCCGATGCCGGGATGGACCGCGTCCACGCCCGAGATCATCGCCGCCGACAGGATTGCGGGGATGTTGAGGTAGCTGTCCTTCGACGGCGGCGGCCCGATGCAGACGGATTCATCGGCGAGCCGCACATGCATGGCGTCCGCGTCGGCGGTCGAATGGACGGCGACCGTCCGGATGCCCATTTCGCGGCAGGCGCGATGGATTCGGAGGGCGATCTCGCCCCGGTTGGCGATCAGAACCTTCTCGAACAAGTGTCCCTATCCGATCACGACAAGGATGTCGCCGTATTCGGTCGGCTGCGCATCCTCGACAAGGATCTTCTTCACCGTGCCGGCATGCGGCGCGGGAATCTGATTCATCACTTTCATCGCCTCGATGATGAGGAGCGTCTGGCCCTCTGTCACGGAATCGCCGACCTTGACGAAGGGTGCGGCGCTCGGTTCGGGGGCGAGATACACCGTCCCCACCATCGGCGAGCGCACGGCGCCGGCCTCGTCCGCCGGATCGACCCCGGCCGGCGCCGGCGCGGCGGGCGCTGCGGCGTTGACGCCAGCGGCGGCGGCCGGCGCGCTGGGCGCGGCGATGATCGGCCCGGCCGCGTTGCGCGCCACGCGCACGGACTTGCTGCCCTCGCTGAGCTCGATCTCGGTCAGATTGGTTTCGTCGAGCAACTGGCTCAACTCGCGGATCAGTGTCTTATCGACCTGAAGCTTCGGCATCGCCGTCCTTTTCGTTGCCCGGGCGCATGGTCCGGGACGGTTGCCCATGGGCCGTGCCAGTGGCGTGAATTATCCCAATGCGTAGGGGAATATCAATCACCAGCCAACAATCGGTTAACGGCGTCGAGAGCCAGCTCGTAACCGCTCGCGCCGAAGCCGCAGATTATTCCGCTCGCCGCCGGCGAGATGTAGGAGCGGTGGCGGAACTCTTCGCGCTTGTAGATGTTGGACAGGTGCAGCTCGATAACCGGTTTGTCGAACATCGATAGCGCGTCCAAAAGGGCGACGGAAGTGTGGGTAAAGGCGCCGGCGTTGATGACGATCGCGTCGCTCGACTGGTGGGCTTCCTGCACCCAGGTCACCAGCTCGCCCTCGTTGTTTGACTGCCGGAAATCGACCGAAAGCCCGAGCGCCGTCGCGCGTTTCTGGCAACCGGCCTCGATATCTGCGAGAGTGGCGCTACCGTAGATTCCCGGTTCGCGAACCCCCAACATGTTGAGGTTGGGACCGTTCAGGACCAAAACCTTGTGTTGCTCTGCCACGCGGGATTGCCTGTCCATGCTCCGTTACCGACCGTCTATATGTGCACGCAGATTCGGGAAAATGGCAAGCGTTGCCATGCCGCCGCGTCGGCGCGCGCCCGCGGCCGGGGGACGGTAGGGATGCCGAAAGCGGCGCCCTACGGCACCTGGCGGTCGCCGATCACCGCCGGCCGGATCGCCGAGGCGAGCGTCGGGCTGGGGCAGATCGCCGTCGACGGCGCCGACCTTTACTGGACCGTGCTGCGGCCCTCGGAAGGCGGGCGGGTCGTGATCGAGCGCTGCGACGCCGCGGGCGCGGTGCGTGACGCCCTGCCGGCGCCCTACAGCGCGCGGACGCGGGTGCATGAATATGGCGGCGGCGCCTTTGCGGTCGACCGGGGGACCGTGTGGTTCTGCAACGACGCCGATCAGCGCCTCTATCGGCAGGCGCCGGGGGAGGCGCCGGTCCCGGTGACCGGCGCAGGGCCGCGCCGCTTCGCCGACCTGATCTTTGATCGCGGGCGCGGGCGGATCATCGCGGTGTGCGAGGACCATGGCCGGGGCGGCAAGGAGCCGGTGAACACGCTGGTGGCGATCGCCGCCGACGGGGGTATCGAGACCCTGGCCGAAGGTGCCGATTTCTACGCCACGCCCCGGCTGTCGCCGGACGGCAGGCGGCTCGCCTGGCTGTCCTGGAACCATCCCAACATGCCGTGGGACGGCTGTACGCTGACACTGGCGGCGCTGGACGCGGGCGGGCGGCCCGCGGAGGCGGCGGTCATCGCGGGCGGGACATCGGAATCGCTGTTTCAGCCGGAATGGTCGCCGGACGGCACGCTGTTCTTCGTCTCCGACCGCAGCGGCTGGTGGAACCTCTACCGCTGGATCGACGGCGCGGCGCGGCCGGTTTGTCCCATGCCGATGGATCTGGGCCAGCCGCAATGGCTATTCAATATGCGTACATATGGATTTGTCGAGCCATCGCGCATCCTGGCGGTTCGCCAGGTCGACGGCGCGGCGGCGCTGATCGACATCGACCTCGCCGCCGACAGCTTCGAGCCGGTCGCCACGCCCTTCGTCGAGATTCATGGCCTGGTCGCGCGCCCCGAACGCGCGGTCTTCGTCGGCGGTGCGCTGCGCGACGCGCCGGTCGTCGCCGCGCTCGACCTGCCGGCGCGGACGGTGCGGACGCTGCGGCGGTCCTCGGACATCCAGATTGACCCGGGTCATATCTCGGTGGCGCAGGCCGTCCGCTACGAAAGCGCGGACGGACGCACCGCGCACGCCTTCTACTATCCGCCGCAGAATGCCGATTTCGCGCCGCCGCCGGGCGGACTGCCGCCGCTGATCGTCAAGAGCCATGGCGGGCCGACCGGGCAGTCGGGCTGCGGCTTCAATCTCAAGACCCAATTCTGGACCAGCCGCGGCTTCGCCGTGCTCGACGTCAACTACGGCGGCAGCACGGGCTACGGCCGGGCCTACAGGCGCCTGCTGAACGGGCGCTGGGGCGTGGTCGACGTGGAGGATTGCGCGGCCGGCGCGCGCTGGCTCGCGGAACAGGGCCTGGCCGATCCCAAGCGCCTGGCGATCACCGGCGGAAGCGCCGGCGGCTACACGACATTATGCGCGCTTACGTTCTCCGATGTGTTTTCCGCCGGCGCCAGCCATTACGGCATCGGCGATCTCGAGGCGCTGGCCCGCGACACCCATAAATTCGAGGCGCGCTACCTTGACAGCCTCGTCGGCCCCTGGCCCGAGGCGCGCGATATCTACGTCGCCCGGTCGCCGATCCATCATGCCGAACGCCTCAACTGCCCGGTGATCTTTTTCCAGGGCACGGACGACAAGGTCGTGCCGCCGAACCAGGCGGAAGCCATGGTCGCCGCGTTGCGCGACAAGGGCATTCCCGTCGCCTACATCCTGTTCGAGGGCGAGGGGCATGGTTTCCGCAAGGCCGCGAACGTCAAGCGGGCGCTCGAGGCGGAGCTTTATTTCTACGGCCGGGTCTTCGGCTTCGCGCCGGATGGCGTCACGGAGACGGTGGCTATCGACAATCTCGCCTGAGGCGACGGACGAAAAGGGAGACGGGACGGCATGCGGATCGTTGAGGTCAGGGAGAAGACGATCTCCACGGGCGAGAAGCGCTCGAACGCGGTGATGGATTTCAGCGATATGACCACGGGCCTCGTCGCGGTCGTGACCGACGTGGTGCGCGACGGGCGCCCGGTGGTCGGTTACGGCTTCAGCGGCACCGGCCGCTACAGTCAGAACGCGATCTGCCGCGAACGCATGATTCCGCGGCTTCTGGCGGCCAAGCCGGAATCGCTGCTCAACGAGGCCGGCGACAATCTCGACCCGTTCCGGGCCTGGGCCTGCATGATGCAGAAGGAGAAGCCGGGCGGCCACGGTGACCGTGCCGTCGCGGTCGCGACCCTCGACATGGCGATCTGGGACGCCGCCGCGAAGATCGCGGGCGAGCCGCTTTACGTCTTCCTGTCCCGGCGCTACGGCACGGGCGCGCTCCCCGAGCGGGTTCCGGTCTATGTCGGCGGCGGCTACTACGCGCCGGGGCGCGGGCTTTCCGAGCTGCAGGACGAGATCCGCGGCCATCTCGATGACGGCTTCACCATCGTCAAGATGAAGATCGGCGGCGCGCCGCTCGCCGAGGATCTGCGCCGCCTCGAGGCGGTACTGGAGGTCGTCCCCGCCGAGCGTCTTGCCGTGGACGCCAACGGGCGCTTCGCGCTGAAGGAAGCGCTCGCCTATGCCGAGGCGCTCGCGCCCTACCGTCTGCGCTGGTACGAGGAGCCGGGATATCCGCTCGATTTCGACCTTCAGGCGGCGGTGGCGCGGCAGTATGACGGCCCGCTGGCGACCGGCGAGAACCTGATGTCGACCTGGGACGCGCGCAACCTGTTGCGTTACGGCGGCATGCGCCCGGAGAAGGACTATCTGCAATTCGACTGCGCGCTGAGCTACGGCATCTGCGAATACATCCGCACGATCGCGATGGTGGAAGAGATGGGCTGGTCGCGCCAGCGCCTCTACCCGCATGGCGGCCACCTGCTGTCGCTGCAGATCACCGCGGGACTCGGGCTCGGCGGCACCGAGGCCTATCCCAGGACGCATCAGCCGGTCGGCGGCTTCACCGACGGGCTCCGCATCGCCGACGGCTATGTCGGGCTTCCCGACCTGCCCGGCATGGGGTTCGAGGGGAAGGCGAATTTCTACAAGGAAGTCAAGGCGCTGGGCGCGTAAGGATAGGTCCCGCCGGACAGCGGGCGGGCTCAGCCCTGCTTGCGCGCCTCGGCGATCAGGTCCTTCATCTGCTGCTTGTCGAGCGCGCCCGGCACCAGCTTGCCGCCGATGACGAAGCCCGGCGTGCCGTTGATGCCCAGCTCCTGGGCGAGCTGCAGCGTGTCCTTCAGGTATTTGTCGATCGCCGGATCGGCCATGTCGTGCTTCAGTCGATCGACATCGATGCCGGCCTTGGCGGCGAGCGTGAGGACCGTGTTCGGCGTCAGCTTCCCGCGGTATCCCATCACCGCGGTGTGGAAGGCGAGATACTTGCCCTGGCGGTTCGCCGCCATGGCTGCACGCGCAGCGAATACCGACGTCGGTCCGAGGATTGGCAGTTCCTTCCACGCGACGCGGAGATGCGGGTCGTCCTTCTGGACCTCCAGCACGTTCTGCATGGTGTGCTTGCAGTAGGGGCACTGGTAGTCGAAGAACTCGACCATCGTGACGTCGCCTTTGGGGTCGCCCGTGATCGGCGTCATCGGGTGGTGGAAGATCTCGTCCTTATGCGCGACGAGGGCGTCGCTCGTCGCCTTCTCGCGGCTGGCGCGTTGCAGATCGTCGTATTTCTGGAGCGACTGGACGATGACTTCAGGATGCTCCAGCAGGTAGTTGCGGATCGCGTCGTCAAGCGCCTGCTTGTTGGGCAGGTCCGCGGCGGGC
This sequence comes from uncultured Rhodospirillaceae bacterium, assembly GCA_964585785.1. Classification (GTDB taxonomy): domain Bacteria; phylum Pseudomonadota; class Alphaproteobacteria; order UBA8366; family UBA8366; genus WHUA01. The sequence goes on along the minus strand of CAZPFL010000102.1, from coordinate 12,150 downwards.
GCGCTGGCGGCGCAGAACAGGGCCATAATCGGCAGGGCGAGCAGGGCGATGTGAAGTCGGCGCAAGGTCTCTTACTCTCCAGGCTATACGATCGATGTCACGGTCCGAATCGTCACTATCCTTCACGGGCGACCGTCCGGCAAGCCGCCGGCGCCCAGGTGGCCGCGCGGGTCACGCGATGGTGACCCGCCGGAACGGTCCTATCCGCGTTGCTTCCGCATTCTTTTGGCCTCGAACTCGATGTCCTGCGAGCGCAGCCATTCCGGCGTTCCCTCCGGCAGGACCTTCATCGCGCGCTGCGCCAGCCGGTTTGCACTGTTGTAGTCGCCATTGAGAATCGCTTCCTCGGCGAGTGCGTGCGATGCGAGGCCATGCTTGTCCAGTCGGCCATAGGCGATGGCCAGCTGCCGCCAGGCGAAGGGGATCTGGGACTCGTAGCGGACCGCCTCCTTGAGATTGACGATCGCGTCCGGGAGCAGGCTGTTGTCGTTCTGCTCGATTTCCGTCTGCGCGAGGCTGATCCGGATCAACGCGGCCCAGGGCAGGATCTTCACCGCGGCCTTGTAGGATTCCATCGCCTCGCGGTTCCGGCCGGCGTCTTTGAGGATGTCACCGCGCAGCTCGTGCAGGAACGGGTCCTTGGGCGACTGCTTGATCACCGGGTCGATGATGGCGAGCGCCTTGTCCGTTTCGCTCAGCTTCATGTAGGCGATCGAGCGCGCGTATTTCGCCTCCATGCTGGGGTCGTCAGGCTTGTATTGTTGCAGCGTTTCCGCCGGCGGATCGAGAAAGCCGTTGAGCTTCCCGTGCATGCGGGCATGCGCCGCGATGAGATTCGGCGGCGTCGGGACGTTGGAGTAGCGCGAATGCTCGACGGCGTTTTCCACGAAGCGGATACGGTCGATGGTGAGCGGATGCGACCGGAGGAACGGATTGGCCTCACCGCCGTAGATCTTCTCCTGGGCCTGCAGCTTCTTCATGAACTGCAGCAGGCCCCGCGCGGACTCATGGGCTTCGTTGAGGAATTTGATCGCGGCCTGGTCCGCCGACTGCTCCATGCCGCGCGTGTAGGCGAGGATGCTGCGTTGTCCGACTTCCTGACCGCTCAGCAAGGCGGCGCCGATGCCTTCCGGATGGCCGGCCGCGGCCGCCGCCGCGCCGCCCAGCACCGAGGCGATGATCGCCTCCGTGGTCGCCGCGCGCATGCCTTCCCGGATACGGGCGAGATGGCCGCCGACGATATGGCCGGTTTCGTGCGCGAGCACGCCGATGACCTGGCTCGGATTATCGGCTGCCTGCAGCAGCCCCGTGTTGATGAAGATATTCATGCCCCCGGCGACGAAGGCGTTAATTTGCGGATCGTTCACCAGGTAGATGTGGACCTGGGAGCTGTCGATGCCGGCGACCCGGAATACTGGCGCCATATAGACGCGGATGGTATTTTCTATCTCCGTGTCACGGATGATCGACAACCCGCCCCTGCCTGCAACATCCGCGGAAGCGCGTCCGGGCAGGAAAAACAGGGCCGCCGTCAGGATCAAGACAGAAAGACGGTACGCTATTGATGCAGAACCTGATCCACGAAAAACGGACAACGGGCCGATCCTTCGAATGATACGCCAGTTATGTAGTATGGGACCGTGGTGCAAAAAAGGCACCCTGCGCCTTGGAGCTATCCTGGTTCTCGCGGTGCTGGGGCTGGCCGGATGCGGCAGCAACAGCCTTACCGAGAAGATCACCCGGATGCTGCCGGACAACACCCCCTACCGCTATGCCGCCATTGTCGCAGACGACTCGACCGCCGTGGTCGCCGCACAGGACATCATATCACGGGGCGGGACGGCGGCGGACGCCGCGGTAAGCCTGTATTTCACGCTTGCGGTGACCATGCCGTCGGTCGCCTCGCTTGGCGGCGGCGGCACCTGCCTGGTCCATGATCCCAAGACCAAGCGCACGGAAATGCTCGATTTTATCGCGACCGAGCCGGCGAGCGGCATCGCCCATGGCGACCGGCCGTCCGCTGTGCCCGGCAACGTCCGCGGCATGGCCGTGCTGCACAGCCGGTATGGCCGGATGCCCTGGCGCGACCTGCTGGCCCGGGCCGAGACCCTCGCGCGCCGTGGCGTCATGTTGTCGCGGCCGACGGCGGCCGACCTCAAGCGCGCGGCGGGCCCGCTTTTCGCGGACGAGACGGCGCGGGCGGTATTCGCGACCAGCAGCGGCGCGCCGCAGGCCGAAGGCGACATGGTGCGACAAGTTGACCTGGGCGCGACCCTTGGCCTGATCCGGGTGCGCGGCGCGGGCGCGTTCTACACCGGGCCGCTGGCCGACCGCATCGTTGCCGGCGTGGCCCGTGCCGGCGGCACGCTGACCAAGGCGGATCTGCGCGCGATGATCCCGCGCTGGCGGACGGCGCCCTCGGTCGATTTCGACAAGGGCCGGCTTTACGTCGCCGCGCCGCCCGCACTGGGCGGCGTGACCGCGGCCGAGATGTGGCAAATGCTCGTGACCGACAGCCGCTACGCCAAGGCGCCGGCGGAAGAGCGTCTGCATCTGCTCGCCGAGGTGGGCCGCCGGGCATTGCAGGACCGGAGCAAATGGCTGGCCTTGAACGGCAATGTCGACGCCGAGGCGCAGCGGATGCTGTCGGCGGCGCACGCGCGGAGCCTGATGCAGAACTACAATCCGGAGGCGGCCACCCCGGTCAGCGCGTTCACCGGCAAGTCGGCCGGCATGATGGAGAACCCGTCGGGGACGGGCTTCGTCGTGGTCGACGGTACCGGTCTTGCCGTTGCCTGCAGTGTCACGCTCTACAATCCCTTCGGGACCGGCCGGCTAGTGCCGGGAATCGGTATGTTCCTGGCGCAGGCGCCGGGCGTGGGCTCGCGCAATCCCTATTCGCTCGGGCCCGTGATGGTCACCGGGCCGGAAGGCAAGGAGTTCCGCTTCGCCGCCGCGGGCGCCGGCGGCGCCGCCGTGGCGCCGGCGATCGTCAGCGTCGCGGCGCGCACGCTGCTCGACGGCGAATCGCTGGCGGACGCGATGAAGGGCGGCCGGGTCTTTGCCACGCCGGCCTCCGCCAGCGCTTTCGTGGAGAGCACGGAAACGGCGCCGCGCATCGAAACCCTCGTGCGGCGGGGGTATGACGTCCGGCGTCTGGACGCGCTCGGCAAGCTCAACGTGATCTACTGCCCCTCCGGCCTGCCGATCGACCAGCTCCGCTACGCCAAATGCAGTCCCGAAACCGACACGCCGGGCGAGGGGCTCGGCGTGACGATACTGCTGCAGCAACAAGGATAGGGCCGTGGCGCTGAAGGTTTCCTCCCGGTCGCAAATCCCGGCCTTCATGGTCATGGACGTGCTGCGCGCCGCCAATGAGCGGGCGGCGAGCCGCAAGGCGGTCTATCATCTCGAGGTTGGGCAGCCCGGCACCGCGGCGCCGGAGGGCGTGATCGAAGCCGCGCGGCAGGCGCTGGCGGGCGACCGGCTGGGCTACACCGAGGCGCTGGGAATCCCCGAGCTGCGCCAGGCGGTGGCGCGGCATTACCAGGACGACTACGACGTCGCGCTCGATCCCGCCCGGGTCGTCATTACGACGGGATCCTCGGGCGGCTTCGTCCTCGCCTTTCTCGCCGCCTTCGATCCCGGGGACCGCGTGGCGCTCGCGTCCCCCGGCTATCCCTGCTACCGCAATATCCTGGCGGCGCTCGGCGTCGAGCCGGTTTCCCTGCCGGCGGAGGCGGCGGACCGCTTTCAGCCGACGCCCGAGCTGCTCGACCGGGCGCGGCGGGACGGCCCGCTCGACGGCCTGATCGTCGCTTCGCCGTCCAATCCGACCGGAACGATGCTCACGCGCGCCGAGCTGGAGACACTTGCCGCTTACTGCGCGCAGCATGGCATCCGCTTCATCTCGGATGAGATCTACCACGGCATCACCTACGCCCGGCGCGCGGACACCGTGCTCGATTTCTCCGAGACCGCGATCGTCATCAACAGCTTTTCCAAGTATTTCTCGATGACCGGCTGGCGCGTCGGCTGGATGGTCGTGCCGGAGGATCTCGCGCGCGGGATCGAATGCCTGACGCAGAATCTGTTCATCTCGGCGCCGACGCTCTCGCAGCTCGCCGCGGTCGCTGCCTTTGACTGCCGGGAAGAGAACGACCGGCGCGTCGAAAGCTACCGGGCGAGCCGTGACCTCTTGTTGCGCGCCTTGCCGGACGCGGGCTTCGACAAGCTGGCCCCGGCGGACGGGGCCTTTTACATCTATGCCGATGTCGGTGCGCTGACTAACGACAGCGACGCATTCTGCCGCCAGATCCTGGCGGAGACGGGGGTCGCGCTCACGCCCGGGCTCGATTTCGATCCCGAACGGGGCAACCGCTTCGTCCGGTTCTCCTATGCCGAGACGCCGGCGACGGTGAAGCACGCCGCGGCATTGCTCGTCGGGCGCAAGCGCTAGATCAATCCGCAATCGAGTGGCGTCGCCTGACTGCAGGCAATTTGATCGATTCCAAGAAG
>CAZPFL010000102.1:0-7532 GCA_964585785.1 uncultured Rhodospirillaceae bacterium | reverse complement strand
GGGACGCAGGTTGCGCTAGGTGGGCTTTTCGATCTTGACCTGCGCGACGTAGAAGCCGGTGGCGTCGAAGGCCGCCTCCGAGCCCGCGAGATAGAAGTTCCACATCCGCCGGAACCGTGCGTCGTAGCGGTTATGGTCCAGCGTCGCGTAACCGTTGTTGAAGCGCTGGCGCCAGTGCCGCAGCGTATTGGCGTAGTGGAAGCTGTCCTGGACGAACGGATCGGCCGACACGCGCAGGCCCGCCTTCTTCACGCTGTCCACCACCTCGCTCAGCATCGGAATGTAACCGCCGGGAAAGATGTATTTCTCGATCCAGGGGCTGGTGGTTCCTTTGTACGGGCGCATGATCGAGTGAACCAGCGCGCAGCCGCCCTTCCTGAGCATGCTGCCGATCGCCCGGAAATAGTCGACGAAGTAATGCTTACCGACATGTTCGAACATGCCGACGCTGACGATGCGGTCGTAGGCGTCGGGGTTCTGCGCGGCGTGCAGGCGGTAGTCCTGCAACAGGTAGCTGAGCCGGTTGCCGTGTTCCGGCGCGATGCGTTCGCGCGCCAGCTTGTACTGCTCCTCGGCAAGCGTGATGCCAACGATGCGCTCGGCCTCGGTTTCGGCCGCGATGGCGCGCGTCAGCGCGCCCCAGCCGCTGCCGATGTCGAGTACATGCATGCCCGGGCCGAGGCCGAGGCGCTGGATGGTCGTGCGCAGCTTGTTCAGCTGGGCGTCCCGCAGGCTTTGGCCGGGATGTGCGAAGAAAGCGCAGGAATAGTTTAGCCCCTCGTCGAGGAACACCCGGTAGAGGTCGTTGCCGATATCGTAGTGATGGGCGACGTTGGTGCGGCTGTGCGCCGGATCGTTGATCTTATGCGGGTCGATGAGGCAGCCGTAAAGCGCGATGAGGCCCTTCATCACCGCGCGCTCCCGTAGCCTCTCGTCGTTGTAAAGCAGGGTGCCGATGAACTTGGCGAGGTCGCCGCTCCGCAGGTCCCATTCGCCGTCCATATAGCCTTCGCCGACGGCGAGGTCGGGTGAGGGCAGTATGCGCCGGAGAAACCGGGCCGAATTTATTCGCACCTTGCAGGGCGGCCCGTCGCCGTCGCCGAGGAAGACGGGCGCCTGGTCGCGATAGGCGATTTCGACATTGCCTTTGCGCAGCACTGGCCGCGCCGCGAGCATCGCAGTGCGATAACTGAGCTCGTCAAGCCATCCGTCTTTCGATCTGAACGATGCGTCTGCCGCATCGCGCAGATCGTTTCGTTGCGGAGCGGTGCCCTTAGCCATCGGTGCCCCCCCACATCCCGCACCCCAACCCGTGCGGAATGGATCTTCGAAAACGCATGTTTCGAAGCAGGTTACCGAACTGGTCGGAATCGGTCAAATCTATACTGATCGATTCCGTCCGGAACGGGGCGCAAACGCTCAGTCGAGCATCACCAATTGCGATTCCACCAGCCGGATCGCTTCCGCCGTTGCTGCTCCGCGGCGATCGCGGGCGGCTCGGCTTCCGCCGGCTCCGGCGGATAAGAAGCATCGGTCTCGGCGGCGGTTTCCTCCGCCGGGACAGGCGGCTCGACCGTCTCGTGCGACGCCGCGGCAACCGCCTTGGCATCCTCTTCGGCATCCTCTTCGGCGACCTCCGCTGCCGCCGGCTCGATCGCGGCGAGCGGCAGGGCTTCCTCGGGCTCGTAAGCCGGTACGGCAGGCGTATATGCCTCGATATCGGGCGCCGCCGGCGCTTCCGCGGGCTCCGCCGCCGTCTCGTCCTCGGCCGTCGTCTCTACCGCCGTCTCGACCGCGTCGGCGCCGTTGCCCGACGCCGCCGGCCGGCGCCGTCGCCGGCGCGGCCGCTTCCGCTCGGCGGGCTCGGCTTCCGGCTCCGCCGCGAGCGGTTCGGACGGCTCTGCCGTTTCGTCCGCCGGCGGCGCGTCGATCGCCATCAGTTCCGATTCATCGGCGTCGTCGATCAACGCCAGGGCCTCTTCTTCGGCTTCGGCTTCAGCTTCGATCATGTCCGTAGCGGGCTCGAATTCCGCGTCGATGGCGGTCTCGGCAGCCGCGCTCTCGGCGCTCAGCGCCTCTTCCGGGCGGCCGCGGCGTCCGCGCCGCCGTCCGCCTCGGCGACCCCGCTTGCGCCGCCGCGCGGCGCCGTCGCCCGCGCCTTCCATGGCGATTGTCGGCGTTTCTTCGGCTGATGTTTCCGCCGTCTCTTCCTCTTCGTAGCTCTCCTCGGCCGCCTCGACGGCCGCCGCTTCGTCCGGATGCCGCCGGCGCCGTCCCCGGCGCTTGCGCCGCGACGGCCGCTCGGCCGAGCCTTCCTCGCCCGCTTCACGGGTTTCCCGTGCCGGCGGCGGCAGCTCGCCGGCCTTCATGCGGAGCACGTCGAGCTTGTAGTCCGGCGCAACGAGCTCGCTGTCGGCGACGACGAGAATCTTCATCTCGTAGCGGGTTTCGAGATCGTGCAATTTCCCCCGCTTGTGGTTGAGGACATAGAGCGCCGCCTTGGCCGGCATGGTCACGGAGATCTCGCTGGCGCGTCGGCGCAGCGCTTCCTCCTCGACCGCCCGCAGCACATGCAGCCCCGTCCATTCGACCGACTGCAGGAAGCCGCTGCCGCCGCAGTAGTGGCAGACCTCGCTCGAGATCTCCATCAGGCTCGGCCGCATGCGCTGGCGTGACATTTCGAGCAGGCCGAAATGGCTGATCCGGCCGACCTGGATGCGCGCCCGGTCGGACCGCAGCGCGTCCTTCAGCCGCCGCTCGACCGTGTGGTTGTTGCGCATCTCCTCCATGTCGATGAAGTCGATGACGATGAGCCCCGCGAGATCGCGCAGGCGGAGCTGGCGGGCGACCTCCTCGGCGGCTTCGAGGTTGGTCTTGAGCGCGGTCTCCTCGATATGGCGCTCGCGCGTCGCCCGGCCCGAGTTGACGTCGATCGCGACCAGCGCCTCGGTCTGATGCATGACGATGTAGCCGCCCGAGCGCAGCTTCACCTCGGGGCTGTGGATCGCGTCGATCTGGCCCTCGACCTGATGGCGCTGGAAAAGCGGGACGCCGTCGTTCTTGTACGGCTGTACCCGCTTGGCATGGCTCGGCATCAGGGTCCGCATGAAGTCCTTGGCGGTCCGGTAGCCTTCGTCGCCGTCGACCAGGATATCCTCGATATCCTTGGTGTACATGTCGCGGATCGCCCGCTTGATCAGGTTCGCTTCCTCGTAGATGAGCGACGGCGCCGACGACTGCAGCGTGTCGTTGCGGATCTGGTCCCAGAGCCGCAGCAGATACTCGTAGTCGCGCTTCAGCTCGGCCTTCGTCCGCTCAGAGCCCGCGGTGCGGACGATCACCGCCATACCCTCGGCGATGCCCAGGTCGTCGACGATGCTCTTCAGCCGCTTGCGGTCGCGCGCGTTGCTGATCTTGCGGCTGATGCCGCCGCCGCGCCCGGTATTCGGCATGAGCACGCAATAGCGGCCGGGCAGGGAGAGATAGGTGGTGAGGGCGGCGCCCTTGTTGCCGCGCTCCTCCTTGACCACCTGGACCAGCATTATCTGGCCGCGCTTGGTGACTTCCTGGATCTTGTAGTTCCGGCGCAGGCGCCGGCGGCGCCGCTCGCCCTCGTCGAACTCGTCGCCGCCGACGGTCTCGACATGCTCGCCGTCCTCGGCTTCCTCATGCTCGTCGATCGCGGCGTCCTCGGCCAGCAGCTGCTGGCGGTCCGCGACCGGGATCTTGTAGTAGTCGGGATGGATTTCGTTAAAGGCCAGGAAGCCGTGGCGATTCCCGCCATATTCCACGAACGCGGCCTGCAGCGACGGCTCGACCCGCGTTACCTTGGCGAGGTAGATGTTGCCCTTGAGCTGTTTCTTGGCTTCCGAATCGTAATCGAATTCCTCAAGTCGGTTCCCGTGTAGCACGACGACCCGCGTCTCTTCGGACTGCGAGGCATCGATCAACATGCGTCTTGTCATTGATTATGGTCTCCGGCGCTCGGCCAGCCGCGGCTGCGCGAATCAACCCCATTGTGCCGGCGCCTGTACGGATGAATGCGTGCAACGATGGCGCTAGCGCCACCGGGAGGCTTGTCTTTCCACAAGCCCGGGCGGCGTCCTTGGCGGCCTGAAGCCCGGGGCGGAAGCGCCTGGCGCTGCCCTCGGCTTCGGCTGCTGGTTTCGCGTAGTCCATCGTTACCTTACTAGGTAAGCCGGAGCGGCAAGGGCCGATCCGGCGGTAGAAACTGGTTTCGTCGCAGCATGCTCTGCTATCGTAGCGGCGCTCTTGGCGCCGTTCCGGGGATATCAGCCCGCGCGGCCGAACCGGCGGCGGTTACCCCGAAAGGGGGCAGGCGTGCTATCGTACGCTAACCTTAAAATAAGCATGAAGGGTTGGATCGACAATCCATTATTCACATTTGATGCAATTTTAGAATAGTGAGGGTTAAATTCAATTGAAGGCAAATCTTAATAAAGTATATATTCCGCCCAAGTGGCGTAGTCGTTACCTTCAATTTGGGCATCCCAAGATGTCGAATTCGGTTGTTTATAGGATTTCGAGGAAGCGGGAATAGACTGTTGGCGCGAATCATCGCAATCATTGCCCTGATTTTGGCGTCCATACGACCTGTCTTGGCCGCCGACGTTTCTGACGTCCGCATCGGTATCCATCCCGACAAGACGCGGATGGTGCTCGAGCTGAGCCAAAAGGTGCCCTACAGGATTTTCACCCTGCAGGACCCTTATCGTGTCGTCATCGATCTGCCGGAAGTGGCGTGGAAAATTCCGCCGACGCCGCACAGCCCGGCGGGCAGCCTCATCACCAGCTACCGGTTCGGCCTGTTTCAGGCAGGCAACAGCCGACTCGTGGTCGATGTCAATAAGCCGGCGAAGGTCGCGGGCCACGTGCTGCTGCCGGCGACGAAGCGCCATCCCTACCGTCTGGTCATCGACCTCGCGCCGGTGACGGCGGCGGAATTCGCCCAGACCGAGCGCCAGTTCGCCTCCAAGGACTGGGTCGACCCGGTGGTGCATCAATCGAGCGTGGCCACGGCCAAGCCCCGGACGGGCGACGGCAAGGGGCTCGGGCCGCAAAAGCGCATCGTCATGCTCGACCCTGGCCACGGCGGCGTCGATCCGGGGGCGATCGGCGTGACCGGCGTCGAGGAAAAGAATATCACGCTGCAGGTCGCCCGGCGGGTGAAGCACACGCTCGAAGCGACCGGCCGTTACAAGGTGCTGATGACCCGCAATACGGACATCTACGTGCCGTTGCGCAAGCGCTACCAGCTCGCCGAGGCGGCCGGCGCCGAGCTCTTCATCTCGTTGCACGCCGACATAAACGACGACCCGCGGATCCGCGGCACGTCGATCTATACCTTGTCGGAGAAGGCGTCGGACCACGAGGCCGCCGCCCTGGCGGCCAAGGAAAACCGATCGGATGCGATCGCCGGCATCGACCTGTCCAATCAGTCGGACGCGGTCGCGTCCTTCCTCATCGAGCTGCGCCAGCGGCAAACGATGAACGAATCCGCCATATTCAGCGAATCGCTCATCCATGAAGTGTCGACGAGCAGCAAGCTGCTGCGCAACACCCATCGGTTTGCCGGTTTCGCCGTCTTGAAATCACCGGATGTGCCATCAGTTTTAATCGAGCTGGGGTATCTTTCGAACCGCAAGGACGAGAAGGCGCTGACCAATCCGCGCCATCAGGAGACGATGGCCCGGGCGATCCTGCGGGCAGCGGACGCGTTTTTCGAACGCAAGGAAAGGCTGAGCAGATCATAACTTCGCCACAATTGGCACTTAAACCCTGCGGATTGGGAGCGGGGCGGGGGCTTTGTACCCATCGTCGATACGCTGATGTCCCGAATAATTAAAACAATCGTCTTTCTGTTCTCCTTTCTTTTCTTCCTTTCGCTCGCCGCGGCGGGAGCGACACTCTATATCCTTTGGTCTTATAGCCGGGGGCTCCCGGACTACAAGCAGCTCGCCCAGTACGATCCGCCGACGGTCACCCGCGTGCATGCCGGCGATGGCCGGCTGATCGCGGAATACGCCGTCGAGCGGCGCGTCTTCGTCCCGGTAAGCGCGATGCCGCGCCATGTGATCGACGCCTTCATCGCGGCCGAGGACCAGAATTTCTACCACCATTCCGGCGTTGATTTCGTGGCGCTCGGGCGCGCGATCGTAACCAATGCGGTCAACGTCATTCTGCGGCGCGACCGGCGCCCCGTGGGCGCCTCGACGATCACCCAGCAGGTCGCGAAGAACTTCCTGTTGACGAACGAGGTCAGCTTCGAGCGCAAAATCAAGGAAGCGATCCTCGCCTTCCGGATCGAGCGGGCCTTCTCGAAGCAGCGAATTCTCGAGCTCTACCTGAACGAAATTTATCTCGGATACGGCTCCTACGGTGTCGCGGCGGCGGCGCTGAACTATTTCAACAAATCGCTCGACGAGCTGACGATCGCCCAGGCCGCCTATCTCGCGGCGCTGCCGAAGGCGCCGAACAACTACCACCCGATCCGCCATTACGAGGCGGCGCTGGCGCGGCGCAACTGGGTCATCGGCCGGATGCTGGACGAGCACTACATCACCAAGGCCCAGGCGCAAGAGGCGATCAAGGAGGACCTCAAGGTCGTGCCGCGCGACGCCATTCAGATCGTCGAAGCCGACTATTTCCTCGAGGAAGTCCGCCGCGAGCTGGTCGAGCGGTTCGGCGAGCGGGGCCTGTACGAGGGCGGGCTGTCGGTGCGGACGACGCTTGATCCGCATCTGCAGAAGATCGCCGACAAGGCGTTGCGCGACGGCCTGATCGCCTACGACCGGCGGCATGGCTGGCGCGGGCCGGTGGCGCACATCAACGTCGGCGAGAACTGGGTCGGCTATCTCCGCGAGGTCACGCCGCCGCCGGGCAGCGGCACCTGGAGCCTCGCCGTCGTCCTCGACGTGGCCGAGAATTACGCCGAGATCGGGTTCACCAATTCCGCGCGCGGGCGCATTCCGCTGGCCGAGATGCGCTGGGCGCGCCAGGCGCTTGAAGATCAGAAGGTGGGACCACGGGTCAGACGGGTCTCGGACGTGCTCTCCGTGGGAGACGTCGTCCTGGTCGAGGCCGTGACCAAGAAGCCCGAGGGCAAGGGCGAGAAGGGCGGGGACTATCCGCCCGGCACCTATGCCTTGCGGCAGATCCCGGCGATCAGCGGCGCGATCGTCTCGCTCGACCCGCATACCGGCCGGGTGCTCGCCATGTCCGGCGGGTATGACTACGAGATGAGCGAGTTCAACCGCGCGACCCAGGCGCATCGCCAGCCGGGATCGGCCTTCAAGCCCTTCGTCTATCTGACCGCGCTCGACCACGGCTTCACGCCGTCCACGATCATCCTGGACGCGCCCTTCGTCATCGACCAGGGCCCCGGGCTCGGCAAATGGAAGCCGGCCAACTACGAGAAGCAGTTCTACGGGCCCAGCCCGATGCGGATCGGCATCGAGAAGTCGCGCAACCTTATGACGGAGCGGCTCGCGCAGTCGGTCGGTATGGAGCCG
>CAZPFL010000101.1:0-17501 GCA_964585785.1 uncultured Rhodospirillaceae bacterium | reverse complement strand
CGATCTGCGCGCTGCAGGCCGCGATGGAAGGCTACCAAGTCACGACGATGGACGATGCGGCGCCCATGGGCGACATCTTCGTCACAGCGACCGGCAATATCGACGTCATCACCCTCGACCACATGCGCGAGATGCGCGACCGGGCGATCGTCTGCAACATCGGTCACTTCGATTCGGAGATCCAGATCGCTGCGCTCCGGAATTACAAATGGCACAACGTCAAGCCGCAGGTCGACGAGGTCGAGTTCCCGGACGGCAAGCGGCTCATCGTTCTGGCCGAAGGGCGGCTCGTGAACCTCGGCTGCGCGACCGGCCATCCGAGCTTCGTCATGTCGGCCTCCTTCACCAACCAGGTGCTGGCGCAGATCGAGCTCTGGCAGAACGCGAAGAATTACGAGAAAAAGGTCTACGTCCTGCCGAAGCATCTCGACGAGAAGGTGGCGTCGCTGCATCTGGGCCGGCTCGGCGTGAAGCTCACGCAGCTCTCGAAGGAGCAGTCCGAATATCTCGGCATCTCGACGGCGGGCCCCTACAAGCCCGACCACTACCGCTACTGAGCGCGAGTACATCGGCGGCTTCCGCCACGCTCCCGGTCGATGGTAGATATGCGGCCATGCGGCAGGAGCGGGAAGGGCAGGCGCAGATCGAGGTGGTCGCCCGTGCGGAGGCGGATACCGCCCGCCTTGCGGGCGTCATCGCGGCCGCCGCGCGTCCGGGCGACGTGATCGCCCTCTGGGGCGACCTCGGCAGCGGCAAGACGGCCTTCGCGCGGGGCTTCATCCGCGCGCTCACGGCGCCGGCGGAAGAGGTGCCGAGCCCGACCTTCACTCTCGTGCAGACCTATTCGGCGGCCGGCCGGACGATCTACCATTTCGATTTCTACCGCATCGACGATCCGGAGGAGGCCTGGGAGATCGGCATCGAGGAAGCCTTCGCCGGCGGCATCACCCTTATCGAATGGCCCGAGCGTCTGGGCGGCTTGCTGCCCGGCGATCGCCTCGACGTTCGCTTGGAGACGCCTGCCGGCGCCGCCGGGACACAGCGCAGGATCACCCTGACGGCCGGCCCCGCCTGGCGCGAGCGGCTGGCGGGGCTGCACGGCACGCTTGGAGTGGACACCGATGCCTGAGCGCGCGGCAATCATCGACCGCTTTCTCGCGGCGCATGGCTGGGGCGCCGCGGCGCGCGACCCGCTCGCCGGCGATGCCTCGTTTCGGCATTACGTCCGTCTGCGCCGGGCCGGCGAGACGGCAATGCTGATGGACGCGCCGCCGCCGCAGGAAGACGTCCGGCCATTCCTGCGCGTGGCGCGGCTGCTGCATCGCCTCGGCTTGAGCGCCCCGGCGATCCTCGCGGCGGATGAAGCCGCCGGCCTGCTGCTGCTCGAGGACTTCGGCGACGAGACCTATACCCGTTCGCTCGCCGCCGGCGGCGACGAGGCCGCGCTCTACACGCTTGCGACCGACCTGTTGATCGCGTTGCAGAAGGCGTTCGCATTGCCGATGGGCGAGGAGATTCCACCCTATGACGACGAGCGGCTGTTGACCGAAGCGGCGCTGCTAGCCGACTGGTATCTGCCCGCGGTCCGCGGCGTGCCGACGCCGCCGGCGTTGCGCGAGGAGTATCTCGACCGCTGGCGCAACACCTTCGCCATGGCGCGGGCGGTGGGCGACACGCTCGTGCTGCGCGACTACCATGTCGACAACCTGATGCTGCTGCAGGGGAGAGAGGGCGTGGCGGCCTGCGGGTTGCTCGACTTCCAGGACGCGGTCATCGGTCCGATCAGCTACGACCTCGTGTCGCTGCTCGAAGATGCGCGCCGGGACGTGCCGGCCGATCTCGGCGCCCGGATGATCGGCCGCTATCTCGACGCTTTTCCGGCGCTCGACCGCGATGCCTTCCTCGCGTCCTATGCGATCATGGGGGCGCAGCGCAGCGCGAAGATCATCGGTATCTTCACCCGGCTCGACCGCCGCGACGGCAAGCCGGTCTATCTCGACCACATCCCGCGTGTCTGGCATTGGCTCGAAGGCGATCTCGGCCACCCGGTGCTGACGGACGTCCGCGCCTGGTTCGATCGCGAGCTGCCGGCCGGGACGCGCGTCACGCCGCGGCCGAAGGGGAAGGCATGACGATCGACACGGCCATGGTCCTCGCCGCGGGCTTCGGCGTCCGCATGCGTCCGCTGACCGATGACCGGCCGAAGCCGATGGTCGTGCTGGCGGGACGCACGCTGCTCGACCGGGCACTCGAACGCCTCGCCCGGGCGGGCGTCCGGCAGACGGTCGTCAACACGCACTACCTGGCCGACGTGATCCGTCGCCATCTCGATGGCCGCGCCGGGATCGTGATCTCGCACGAGGCGGAGATCCTCGAGACGGGAGGTGGGGTCCGGCGCGCCTTGCCGCTGCTCGGCGACCGGCCCTTCTTCGTGGTGAACAGCGACGCGGTCTGGCTCGACGGGCCGGTACCGGCACTGAGCCGGCTCGCGGCGGCCTGGGACGAGGCACGGATGGACGCACTGCTGCTGTTGCAGCCGGTTGGCGCCGCGATCGGCTACGCCGGTCCGGGCGACTACCACTTGGACGCGCTCGGGACGCTGCGCCGGCGCGCAACCAACGAGACGGCGCCCTATCTGTTCGCCGGCGTGCAGATCCTGCATCCGCGTCTTTTCCGCGATGCGCCGGAAGGTCCGTTCTCGCTCAACCGGCTGTACGACGCGGCGCAGGCGGCGGGCCGGCTCCATGGCATCGTGCATGACGCCGAATGGTTTCACGTCGGCACGCCGGAGGATCTGGCGCGGACCGAGGATTTCTTCGCGCGACGCGCGGACCGGAGGAAATGACGGCGGCGAACGGCCTCTATACCATCCCGCCGGGCACGGCGTTCGTCGACGCGCTGGCGGCGGGCGTTCTCGCCGAATGCGGCGGCGAGCCGCTTGCGCTCGCGCGCTACACCGTTCTCCTGCCGACGCGCCGCGCCTGCCGCGCCCTGCGCGAGGGCTTTCTCCGGGTGACCGAAGGCCGGCCGCTGCTGCTGCCGCGCATGCAAGCGATCGGCGATGTCGAGCCCGACCTCGCCTCCTTCGGCGAAGGGCCGGGGTTCGAGAGCGCCGAGCTGCCGCCTGCGATTTCCGAGCAGCGCCGCCTCCTGCTGCTCGCCCGGCGCATCCTGGAGTGGAACGCCCGTCGGAAGGGTACAGGGCACGAGGAAATGACCCCCGACCACGCCGTGCGGCTCGCCGGAGAGCTGGCGCGGCTGATCGATCGCGTGCAGACGGAGCGCCTGTCCTTCACAGCGCTGCAGTCGCTCGTGCCGCTCGAGCTCGCGCTCCACTGGGAAGAGACGCTGGAGTTCCTGCGGCTCGTCACCGCGGATTGGCCGGAGATGCTGGCCGCCGAAGGCTGTCTCGACCCGGCCGACCGGCGCAACCGGTTGCTGGAAAACCTGGCGTCGTCCTGGAAAGCGCAGCCGCCGAAAGGACCGGTCATCGCGGCCGGCTCCACCGGAAGCGTACCGGCGACCGCCGACCTGTTCGCCGTCATCGCGGCCTTGCCCCGGGGCCGTGTCGTTTTGCCGGGATTGGACCGGGACGTGGACGACGAAACCTGGGCCGAGATCCTGCAGGACCAGACGCATCCGCAATACGGCATGGCGCGGCTGCTCGAGCGGCTCGGCATCGGCCGCGCCGCGGTGCGCGACTGGCCGCAGGTGGGCTTTCGCCATGAAGCGGCGGCGGCGCGGGCGGCGCTGTTGGCAGAAGCGCTGCGCCCTGCCGAAACCACGGATCGCTGGCGCAGTCTCGCCGCCTTCGCGCCGACGGCACGGACGGCCATGCAGGGAACCGGGGCCGGCGAATGCGTCACCCGGATCGTCTGCAGCGGCGACAAGGAGGAAGGCGAGGTCATTGCACTGCTCCTGCGTCATGCCCTGGAAACGCCGGGCCGGACCGCGGCTCTGGTGACGCCGGATCGTCGGCTGGCGCGCCGCGTCGCTGCGTCGCTCGGGCGCTGGGGCATCGCGATCGACGATTCCGCGGGCATGCCGCTCGACAAGACCGCGCCGGGGATTTTCTTGCGGCAGGTCGCCGAAGCCGTGGCCGAGGGTTTCTCCCCGGTCGCGCTGCTCGCGCTCTGCAAGCATCCGCTTGCGGCGGCGGGGATGGTGCCCGCCGAGCTTCGACGTGCGGCGCGTCTGCTCGAACGCTGGGTGTTGCGCGGGCCGAAGCCCGGCGGTGGCATCGACGGACTGCGGCAGGCCTTGCGCGGCGTGACGGAGACGCCGCACGCGGCGGATCGCCCCGGCGCGGAGGATGCGGCCGCGATGTGCGCGCTCTTGGATGCGCTGGCCGGCGCCATGCAGCCGCTGACCGACCTCTTCCGCCAAAACGCGATCTCCTTCCGTGATGTTGTCGAAGCGCATATCCGATGCGCGGAAGCCTTCGCCGCGGGCGCGGAGGAAAGCGGTGCGCGGCGGATCTGGACGGACGAAGCGGGCGAGGCGCTGGCCGAGTTCATGAATGCGCTGCTGCGCGCGTCCGACGCAATGCCGCCCATCCCGCCAACGAGCTATCCCGACATGCTCGACGCGCTCATGGCGGGACAGGCGGTGCGGCCGCGCTATGGCCGCCATCCGCGGCTCAACATCTGGGGACCGCTGGAGGCGCGGTTGCAGCATGCCGATTTGATCGTGCTGGGCGGCCTCAACGAAGGCGTCTGGCCCGGCGATCCGTCGCCCGACCCCTGGATGAGCCGGCCGATGCAGAGCGAATTCGGTCTGCCGCTGCCGGAACGGCGGATCGGCCTTGCCGCGCATGACTTCGTGCAGCTCGCTTGCGCGCCGGAGGTCGTGCTGACACGCGCGGAAAAGACCGACGGGACGCCGACCGTGCCGTCGCGCTGGCTTCTGCGGCTCGAAGCCGTGTTGCAAGGCTGCGGCCTCGCGGACCTGTTCGCCCCGAACGCCGAATGGCTCGCCTTGCAGAAGGGGCTGATCGCGACGAAACGGCATCGCCCGGTCGCGGCGCCGACGCCACGTCCGCCGGTGGCCGCGCGTCCGCGCCGGCTTTCCGTCACGCGTATCGAGACCTGGATGCGGGACCCCTACAGCATCTACGCGCGGGAAATCCTGCGCTTGCGGCCGCTCGACCCGCTCGAGGCCGACCCGGGCGCCGCCGACCGCGGCACCATGATCCATGACGCGCTCGACAGGTTCCTGCGGGCGCATCGCGACACCCTCCCGGCGGATGCGGAGCGCCGGCTAATCGCCCTTGGCGAAGAGGCCTTCGGCGAGGTGCTGACGCGCCCCGCGGTGCGTGCTTTCTGGTGGCCGCGCTTCCAGCGCATTGCCCGCTGGTTCATCGAACGCGAGCGGCTCGAGCGCACTGCGATCCAGGAGAGCCACACGGAAGTATCCGGGCGATACGAAATCCGGGCGCCGGGTGGACCGTTCGTCCTGTCGGCGCATGCGGACCGTATCGACCGCCTGGCAGCGGGCGGCCTGTCCATCATCGACTACAAGACCGGCAGCGTGCCGAGCGAAAAGCAGATCAAGGCGGGCTTCGCACCGCAGCTTCCGCTGGAAGCGCTGATCGCGCGGGCTGGCGGGTTCGACGGCGTTTCCGCCGCGCCGGTCGAGCGCCTGGCGCATTGGCGGCTGTCGGGCGGTGAGCCCGCCGGCACGGTGCGCGAGATTGGGCAGGACGTGGCGACGGTGGCGGCCGAGGCGCTTGACCGGCTGGTCCAACTCGTGACGGCCTTCGACGACCCGAGGACGCCCTATGTCTCGACGCCGGAGCCTGACTGGCCGCTGCCCTATCCCGAATACGATCACCTGGCGCGGCTGCGCGAGTGGCTTGGCGGCGGAGGCGAGCCATGACCGACAGCCGCGGCAACGCCGTTTCGGCGATCGATCCCGACAGCCTGCAGCGCCGCGCTTCCGACCCGGCGGCGAGCGTCTGGGTTGGCGCATCCGCCGGAAGCGGCAAGACGAAGGTGCTGACGGACCGGGTTCTGCGTCTCCTTCTCTCCGGGACATCGCCGCAGCGGCTGCTCTGCCTCACCTTCACCAAGGCGGCGGCGGCCGAGATGGCGAACCGCGTGAACCGCAGCTTGAGCGAATGGGCGACCGCGCCGGATGACGTCCTTTGCGCCAAGCTTACGGCGCTGACGGGCGAGCCTCCCGACGACGCAGGTATCGGCGCGGCGCGCCGGCTGTTCGCCCGCGTGCTGGACGTGCCCGGCGGGCTCAAGATCCAGACCATCCACAGCTTCTGCGAGTCGCTGCTCGGACGCTTTCCGATCGAAGCGGCCGTGCCGCCGCATTTCCAGGTGATGGATGAGCGCAGCGCGGCCGAAATGATGGTTGCGGCGCGCGACGACGTGCTGGCAGCCGCGCTGGCGGACAGCGAAAGCCGGCAGGCGCTGGAGACGCTGACCGCCTACCTTCAGGAGGACCGCTTTTCCGAATTGCTGCAGGGTCTGCTGATGCATCGGGGCCGGCTGCGTTGGCTGATCGGTGGGGACGGTCCGGCGGTTTCGGCGAGGGACGCGGCCTTCGCGGCGCTCGGCGCCGATCCCGAGACGACGGCGGAAGCCATCGTCGCCGCGGCCTGCCGCGACGATGTCTTCGACCGCGCGGGGTTAAAACGCGCGGCCGCCGCCCTGCTGGACGGGACGAAGACCTATCAGCCGCGCGGCCAGCTTCTCGCCGACTGGCTCGCTGACGATGTGGAGGGGCGGGCGCGGCGCTTCGAGGGCTATGTCCGCGTCTTCCTGACGGCGAAGTTCGAGGTTTACGAGAGGCACCTCGACAAGAAGGCGGACGAGCGCCATCCGGGCGCGGTTGCGATCCTGGAGCGGGAAGCGGAACGGCTGCTCGCGGTACTCGAAGCGCGCCGCACGGTGGTCACGGCGCATGCGACGGCAGCGCTGCTGCGGCTCGGCGGGGCGATCCTGCGGGAGTTCGCGCGGGCCAAGACGCTGCGTGTGCAGTTCGATTATGACGACCTGATTTACAAGGCGCGGGACCTGCTGCGCGCGGATCGGGACGGTTTCGCCGCCTGGGTTCTGTTCAAGCTCGACGGCGGGCTCGATCACATCCTGATCGACGAGGCCCAGGACACGAATCCCGAGCAATGGGAGGTCGTCGCAGCCCTGGCCGACGAGTTCTTCGCCGGGCTGGGCGCGCGGGAAGACATTGACCGCACGATCTTCGCCGTGGGCGACGTCAAGCAGTCGATCTTCAGCTTCCAGCGCGCCGAGCCGGAGGCCTTCCGCGCGTATCGCGACTTCTTCGAAGCGCGGACCAAGGACGCGGGCAAGGGCTGGGAAACAGTCGATCTCGATATTTCCTTCCGCTCGTCCCCATCCGTGCTGCAGGCGGTTGATGCGGTCTTCGCCGCGGGCGCCGCGCGCGAGGGCGTCGTCCGGCCGGACGAGGTGCTTCGGCACAAGCCGTTTCGCGCGGGGCAGGCCGGGCTGGTCGAGGTCTGGCCGCCGGTCGGGCCGGAAGACGCCGGCGACGGCGAATGGCGCCCCCCGACGGAGCGGCGCGCCCGGCTGGCCCCCGAGCTCCGCCTCGCCCGGCTGATCACGCAGAAGCTGTGCGGCTGGATCGGCCGGGAAACCCTGCCGTCGCATGCTCGCCCGGTCCGCGCCGGCGACGTCATGATCCTGCTGCGCCGTCGCAGTGGCTTCATGGAAACCTTGGTGCGTGAGCTGAAGGCCGCCGGCGTGCCCGTGGCGGGCGTCGACCGGATGGCGCTGACCGAGCAGCTCGCCGTGATGGATCTGATGGCGCTTGGCCGCTTCCTGCTGTTGCCCGAGGACGACCTGACGCTCGCCATTGTCTTGAAGGGGCCGTTCATCGGCTTCGACGATGATGATCTTTTCACGTTGTGCCATGATCGCGGCGGAGCCTCGGTGTGGCGGCGGCTGGCGCAGCTATCCGGTGGCGACGCGCGTTTTGCGCGAGCGCATGGATGGCTGTCCGCGCTGCTCGCGGGTACGGACCATATGCCGCCCTTCGAGATGTTCGCACATGTGTTGGGCGCCGCCGTGGCGGAGCCCGGATCGACCGGTTGGCAGAGCCTGCTGTCGCGTCTTGGCCCGGAAGCCGAGGACCCGGTCGACGAATTTCTATCCCTCGCGCTGGCCTATGAGCGGACGCATCCGCCGTCGCTGCAAGGTTTCCTGCACTGGCTCGAAGCGGGGTCGGCGGAAATCAAGCGCGACCTCGAACAATCCGGACGGGACGAAGTCCGGGTCATGACGGTGCATGGCGCGAAAGGACTGCAGGCGCCGATCGTCATCATGCCCGATACGATGGCCGTGCCGCGGCAGAGCCCGGATATCGTCTGGGACGACGCCGTGCCGTTGTGGCCGCCGAACCGCAGCTGGGAGAACGCGCAATGCCGCGCACTGCGCGAAGCCGCGAAGCGAAAGGACGAGGAAGAATACCGCCGGCTGCTTTACGTCGCGATGACGCGGGCCGAGGACCGCCTCTATGTCTGCGGCTGGCACGGGCCGCAGGCGCCGTCGGACGCCTGCTGGTACAGCCTGATTCGGGAGGGCCTCGACGGCGTCGCCGAACAACACGACTTCGACTTCCACGCCGAGCTTGGCGACGCGGGTTGGGATGGCGAGGGACTTCGGATTGCGAACCCGCAGACGGCCTCGCCCGATCTGGGTAAGGAGGAGGCGGTCAGCAAGGCCGTCGAGCCCAAGGTCGAGGGTTGGATGCGCCGGTTGCCGGCGCCCGACCCGACGCCGCCCCGGCCGCTGGCGCCGTCCCGTCCGTCGGCGGCCGAGCCGCCGACTTTGTCGCCGCTCGGGCTGCCGGCAGACGACCGGTTTCATCGCGGTATTTTGATCCATCGTCTGCTGCAGCTTCTGCCCGATCTGCCCTCCGGTGATCGCGAGGCGGCGTGCCGCGCTTACCTCGCGCGGCCGGCGCACGGCCTTTCCGCCGAGGAGGCCGCGGCGATCACCCGCGAGGTTTTGGCGACCCTGGCGGCGCCCGCCTATGCCGACCTGTTCGGGCCGGACAGCATGGCGGAGGTTCCCGTGATTGGAACGGTCATCGGTCCCGACGGGCCGGAAGTCATTTCGGGCCAGGTGGACCGGCTGGTCGTGCGCGACGACGGTATCATGGTACTCGACTACAAAACCTCCCGGCCGGCGCCGGACGCTGCGGAACAGGTCGCCCCGGCCTATCTTCGCCAGATGGCGGCCTATCGTGCGGTGTTGCGGGAATTGTGGCCGAATCGGCCGGTTTCCTGCGCTTTGCTGTGGACGGCGATTCCGCGCCTTATGCCGCTCGACAACAGGTTGCTTGACCGTTACCGGGTGGCTACCTAGATTCCTCCGAGGTGGAAAACGCAGCGCCGGGCCGATGGCGACGGACGCGCTGATGAGAGAGGAGCAGTTTCGTATGGGTACCCCTGTGCGCGTAGGCGACGACGACTTTGAAACCAGCGTCCTGAATTCGGAGCAACCAGTGCTGGTCGACTTCTGGGCGGAGTGGTGCGGTCCCTGCAAGATGATTGCGCCCGCGCTCGAGGAGATTGCCGGTGACATGAAAGGCAAGGTCACCGTTGCAAAGCTGAACATCGACGACAATCCGCATACGCCCGCGAAATACGGCGTGAAGGGCATTCCGACGCTGATGATTTTCAAGGGCGGACAGGTTGCCGCGACGAAGATCGGCGCCCTGCCAAAGAGTCAATTGATGCAATGGCTGGAGTCGGTCATCTAAATTCCACGACCCGGTTTCGAACAGCGAAAAGCCCCGTCTCTCGGACGGGGCTTTTTCCTGACGGCCTCGTTGCGCGCGCTCAGCCGGCCGTGCGCATCGGCTCGGTATCTTCATTGCGCGCCAGCACCGCGCCGGCGAGGTAGAGCGAGCCGCAGATCAGTATGCGGGCCGGCTTGCGTTCCTGCCGGATGATGTCGGCGATCGCCGCGTCCACGTCGAGCGCCGCCTTGGCGCTCGGGATCTCGACCTCGAGCGCTGCTTCTGCCAGCTCGCTGCCGGAATAACACTCCTCATGTCCCGGGATGGCGACGCCGCGCACCGATTTGACTGACGGCACGAGCGGCCGCAGGAAATTCTGCACCGGCTTGCGGCGCATCATGCCGATGACAAGATGGAGCGGCTTGTTCTTCCAGCGCGAAACCGTTTCGGCGAGCGCCGCGCCCGCGCCCGGATTGTGCCCGCCGTCGAGCCACAGCTCCCATCCCGCCGGCATGAGTGCGGCAAGCGGCCCTTCCTTGATCGGCTGCAAACGGGCCGGCCATTCGGCAGCCGGCAAGCCGTCGGTGATCGCCTTGTCGCTGATCTCGAATTGACCGAGCTGCTCGATGCACGCGACCGCGGTACCGGCGTTGTAAATCTGGTGGCGTCCGGCGAGGCCGGGCGTCGGCAAGTCGAGCGCGATCCGCACCGACCGGTATCGGAAGCCGTTACGGAGCGGCCGGATGCGCCAGTCGCGTCCGTAGGCAAAGGAGGGCGCGCCGACCTCGGCCGCGCGGGCGAGAATCACCTTCGACGCCTGCGCCATCTGCGGGCCGATCACCGACGGCACGCCGGCCTTCTGGATCGCCGCCTTCTCCGCAGTGATCTGGCGAATCGTGTCACCGAGGAAATCCATGTGGTCCATCGAGACCGGCGTAATCACCGTCATCGCCGGACGATCGACGACGTTCGTCGCATCGAAGCGGCCGCCGAGGCCGGTCTCGAGCAGCAGCACATCCGCCGGTGTGCGCGAGAAGCCGAGCATCGCGGCGGCGGTCGTGATCTCGAAGAAGGTGATGACGCCGCCGTTATTCGCCCGCTCGCATTCCTCGAACAGCGCGACCAGGTCGGCATTGCTAATGATCTTGCCGGCGAGGCGGATGCGTTCGTTGAAATGCACCAGGTGCGGCGAGGTGTAGACATGCGCCTTCAGGCCGGCCGCTTCGAAAATGGCGCGGAGATAGGCGATCACCGAACCTTTGCCATTCGTGCCGGCGACGTGGATGACGGGCGGAAGGCGATCCTGCGGTCGGCCCAGCTTTTCGAGCAGCGTCAGGACGCGGCCGAGCGACAGGTCGATGACCTTGGGATGAAGCTGGTGGAGTCGCGCCAGCGCCGCCGTGACCGATGGGTCAGGCCCCTGCGGTGTCGTCTGGAAGACCGACATGCGCAATTTCCTCCGGCGGGCGCCGGCCGGAGGATATTCCCTCGGTCCGGGGCGGCTCCAACAAATCCGGCGACGGCTCGCGCCGAAGCAGCAATGACAAAACGCGCGCCAAGGTATCGCGCAATTCACGGCGAGTCACGACGATGTCGACCATGCCGTGCTCCAACAAGTACTCGGCACGCTGAAAGCCTTCCGGCAGCGTTTCGCGCACCGTCTGTTCGATGACGCGCGCGCCCGCGAAGCCGATCA
Organism: uncultured Rhodospirillaceae bacterium; assembly: GCA_964585785.1. GTDB lineage: Bacteria > Pseudomonadota > Alphaproteobacteria > UBA8366 > UBA8366 > WHUA01. The sequence continues at coordinate 6,070 of CAZPFL010000101.1, read as the reverse complement.
TCGCGCCGGTTTCCGCGATATGCAGGTCGCCCAGCATGGCGAAGCTCGCGGTGACGCCGCCCGTCGTCGGATCGGCGAGGACGACGACATAGGGGATGCCCGCCTCCTTGACCTCCTGCACCGCGATCACGGTACGCGGCATCTGCATCAGCGACAGCGCGCCCTCCTGCATGCGGGCGCCGCCCGACGACGGCACGACGATCAGCGGCGCGAGCTGCGCGATGGCGAGCCGCGCCGCCGCGACGATGCCGTTGCCGACCGCCATGCCCATCGATCCGCCCATGAAGCCGAAATCGAGCGCGGCGATGACGACCGGCACGCCGCCGAGCGTGCCATGCGCGACCGCGATTGCGTCGTCCTCTTCCGTCCGCGCACGCGCGTCGCGCAGCCGTTCGGAATAGCGTTTCTGGTCGCGGAAGCGGAGCGGGTCCACCGCGGCCTTCGGCAGCTCGATGCGATGATACTCGCCGTCATCGAACAGCATCTTCAGGCGCCTCTCGGCGCTCAGCCGCATGTGGTGGTTGCAGTGCTGGCAGACGTAGAGATTCGCCTCGAGCTCGCGGCGAAAGATCATCTGTCCGCAGTTCGGACACTTGTCCCAGAGATTCTCCGGGACGCTCTTCCGGTTCACCAGCGCGCGCAGCTTCGGGCGCACGAAATTCGTGAGCCAATTCATGAAGCGTGCGCTCCGTCCGCGAGCTCGCGGACGAATCCCAGCGTCTCCTCGACGAGGCCCGGCATGGGCTTGCCGTCGGCGTCGAGCTTCGCGGCGATGCGGCCGACGATCGCCGAGCCGACGACGGCGGCGTCCGCCGATGCGGTGATGGCGCGGGCATCGGCCGCGGTCTTGATGCCGAATCCCACGGCGATCGGCAGGTCGGTGTGGCGGCGCAGGCGCGCGACTGCCTGGCGCACGTTCGCTTCGGGCACGCTCTTGGTCCCGGTGATGCCCATGATGGAGACGTAATAGACGAAGCCGCTGGTGTTCGTCAGCACGGTCGGCAGCCGCTCGTCGTCCGTCGTCGGTGTCGCGAGCCGGATCCAGCTGACCCCGGCGTCGAGCGCGGGGCGGCACAGCTCGCTGTCTTCCTCCGGCGGCAGATCAACGATGATCAGGCCGTCGACGCCGGCGGCGACCGCGTCGCGAAGAAACGCGTCCACGCCGTAGATGTAGATCGGGTTGTAATATCCCATCAGGATGATCGGCGTATCCGTATCCTGGCTCCGGAAATCGCGCACGATGTCGAGCGTGCGCCGCATCGACGCGCCTGCCCTGAGCGCACGCTGCGAAGACGCCTGGATCGCCGGACCGTCCGCCATCGGGTCGGTGAAGGGCATGCCGAGCTCGATCAGATCGGCACCCGCCGCGGGCAGCCCCCGGATCAGCTTCTTCGAGGTCTCGTGGTCTGGGTCGCCGGCGGTCACGAAGGTGACGAGGCCGCCCCGTTTGGCGGCCTTGAGCGCCTTGAAACGGGCCTCGATACGCTTGCTCATATCTTCATTCCAAGCGCGTCGGCCACGGTGAAGATGTCTTTGTCGCCGCGGCCGCACAGATTCATGCAGATGATATGGTCCTTCGGCAGGTCGCCCGCGATCTTGGACACATAGGCCAGCGCGTGCGCCGGCTCGAGCGCCGGGATGATGCCTTCCATGCGGCTGCAAAGCTGGAAGGCGGCCAGCGCCTCCTTGTCGGTCGCGGAGACGTATTGCACGCGCTTCTGATCGTGCAGCCAGGAATGCTCCGGGCCGATGCCGGGATAGTCGAGGCCCGCCGAGATCGAAAACGCTTCCTGGATCTGGCCGTCGCCGTCCTGCAGCAGGAAAGTGCGGTTGCCGTGCAGCACGCCGGGGCGGCCGCCGGTGATGGACGCCGCGTGCTCGCCGGTCTCGATGCCCTTGCCGGCAGCCTCGACCCCGAACATGCGCACTGAGGCATCGTCGAGGAAGGGATGGAACAGGCCGATCGCGTTCGAGCCGCCGCCGATGCAGGCGACGAGCGTGTCCGGCAACCGTCCTTCCGCTGCCGTCATCTGCTCGCGGACTTCCCTGCCGATGACCGACTGGAAGTTGCGGACCATGGCGGGATACGGGTGCGGCCCCGCGGCGGTGCCGATGATGTAGAAGGTGTCCTCGACATTGGCGACCCAGTCACGGAGCGCGTCGTTCATCGCGTCCTTGAGCGTCGAGCGGCCGCTGGTGACGGGCCGGACTTCCGCGCCCAGCAGGGTCATCCGGAAGACGTTCGGGCGCTGCCGGGCGACATCCGTCGCCCCCATGTAGATCACGCAGGGCAGGTCGAACAGCGCGCAGACCGTGGCCACCGCCACGCCATGCTGCCCGGCGCCGGTCTCGGCGATGATCCGTTTCTTGCCCATGCGGCGGGCCAGCAGGATCTGCCCCAGGCAGTTGTTGATCTTGTGCGAGCCAGTGTGGTTCAGCTCGTCACGTTTGAAGTAGACCTTGGCGCCGCCGAAATGCTCCGTCAGCCGGCGGGCGAAATAGAGTGGGCTCGGCCGGCCGGCATAGAAGGCCAGCAGCTCGTCCAGCTCCGCCTGGAAAGACGGATCCCGCTGCGCATCCTTGTAGGCGCGTTCGACCTCCAGGATCAGCGGCATCAGGGTTTCGGCTACGAAACGCCCGCCGAAAATTCCGAAATGGCCGCCCTCGTCGGGGCCGGCGCGGTAGGAATTGGGTTGAGCCATCGTCTCTCCGGTCGCTCAAAATAGGTCGGTTCGGGCTGGCGGCAATGCGGTAATACTGCACGGCCTAGGCCGAGTCCATAAGCGAAATCGGGGGTATTGGGCCAATGGCTTGTAACGCAAGCCGAATTACAGCGTGGCGACCGCGGAGAGAAAGGCCCTGATCTTGTCCGGGTTTTTGCGGCCGGGCGCATCCTCGACCCCGGAGGAGGTATCGACGATGCGGGCGCCCGACAGCCGGACCGCCTCGGCCACGTTGTCCAGGTTGATCCCGCCCGCCAGCATCCAGGGAAGCGGCCAGCGGCGCCCCGACAGCAGCGTCCATTCGAAGGCCAGCGCATTGCCGCCCGGGAGCGCGTTCTTCATGTCCTTCGGCGGCAGGGCGTCGAACATCAGCCAGTCGGCGGCGTCGAGATAGGCCTTGGCGCCGTCGACATCCGCCGCCGTGGCGACGCGGATCGCTTTCATCACCGGGCGTCCGGTCCGGGCGCGGAGCGCGCGCACGCGCTCCGGCGTCTCCTTGCCGTGAAGCTGCAAGAGGTCGAGCGGCACCGCCGACAGTACCTCATCGATCAAGGCGTCTTCCGGGTCGACAAACAGCCCCGTACGGACGGCGCGCGTTCCCGCGACGGCGGCAAGCGCCGCGGCTTGCGGCGGCGTCACCGCACGCGGGCTCGGCGGATAGAAGACCAGGCCGACATGGCTCGCGCCCGCCTCGACCGCGGTCGCCATCGCCTCGGCGTCGTTGATGCCGCAGATCTTTGCGGTAACGGTCATGCCCCCTGGATTTCCTCGGTGATGCGCGTCGCCGCTTCCGCCGGGTTGGGGGCGGCGGTGATCGGCCGGCCGATGACCAGATAGTCGGCGCCGTCCTTCAGCGCGGCGGCCGGGCTGGAGAAGCGCTTCTGATCCCCGGTGGCGCTCCACAGTGGCCGGATGCCCGGGACGACGAGCTTGAAGTCTTCGCTGCAGGCCTTGCGGATGGCGAGGATTTCCTTCGGCGAGCAGACGACGCCGTCGAGCTTCGCGTTTTCCGCAAGCTCGGCAAGGCGGACCGCCTGCGCCTCGGCGGGGTTGCGCTGGCCGACGGCGGCGAGATCCGCGTTATCGAGGCTGGTCAGCACGGTGACCGCGATGATCATCGGCACCGGCACGCCCGCGGCCTCCGCCGCCTCGACCGCAGCCTCGCGGGCCGCCTTCATCATCGCCGGCCCGCCCGACGCATGGACGTTGACGATGGCGGGCCGCAGCGGCACGACCGCGCGCATCGCGCCCGCGACCGTGTTTGGGATGTCGTGGAACTTGAGGTCGAGGAACAGCGGCTGTCCCGTTTCCGCGACGGCCCGGACGCCGTCCGGCCCGTTGGCGGTGAAGAATTCCAGGCCGAGCTTGACCCCGCCGACGAGGCCGTCGAGCGTTTTGCATAGGGTAACCGCATCGGTCGTGCTGGTGGTGTCCAAGGCGACGAGGATCGGGTTCGGCATCGGATGCTCCGGCGTCTTCGGGGTCGGCGATCCTTTACACCGTCATCGGGGCGAGGAAAAGGCTTCCGGCGTGGCGGGCGCCCGGGATGGCGGCGGCATCGGCGATCAGCCGCTCCGGCGGGAACGCTCCAGCTCGGCGGCCGCGAGGGTGATGTGGTAGAGGCTCGACGCGGGCAGAACCGTGACCAGCGGCTTGCCGTCCTTATCGAGATGCTCGCGCCAGGCGCCCGGCGGCATGCCTTCGACATGCGCGCGCAGGAACGCGCCGGCCTGGTCCGCGATGCGGTCTCGGGCGTTGGGGTCGCCGGTTGCTTCGAAGCGCGCGATATGCGCCTTGATCGCTTCGGTCTGCGGCCAGCAGCGGCGGCTTCGCTGCAGCGGGGTGCCGGCGCAATCGACCGCGTCGATCACACCGCCGCTCGCCGGATCGACGCCATGGGCCTCGGCAAAGGCATAAAGGGTGGCGGCAAGCGCGGCGTATCGCGGGTCGCCCGAGGCCTGCTGGTATCGGTGCAGCAGCCAGCACCATTCGTAATGATGGCCCGGCTCGACCAGCCGGCCTTCCGCGCCGGGCGCCGGCGACAGATCGTCCGTGAAATATTCGCGGAGCGTGCCCTCGACGCAGAACCGCGCCGCCAGCAGCTCGGCGAGGGCCGTGGCCCGGCGAAGCCAGGCCGCATCGCCGCTCGCCGCGTGCCATTCGAGCAGGGCTTCGAAAAGATGCATGTGCGGGTTCTGCCGGCGGGGACCTTCCGCCGGCCGGCCGGCCGGGTCGATCGCTTCATGGTAGCCGCCGGCAGGGTGCGCCATTGCGCGGTCCAGGACCTGCACCGTTTCGTCCGCCAGCGCCCGGGCTGCCGCGCTGCGGTCGAGCCGGAACCGCCAGGCGAGGCCGAACAGCACGAAAGCATGCGTGTAGAGATCGCGCGTGTTGTCCATCGCCCCGCCGTCCCGGGCGACGCGAAAGCGCCATCCGCCGTCCGGGTGGCGGTAATGCGACGTGAGGAAATCATATCCCGCAAGGGCGAGATCGGCCGCCTCGGGCATTCTGTCGCGCAGCGCGGCCTGGGCGAAGACGGAGATCTGGCGGCTCTGCACCATCGCGCGCTTCCCGTCGCGCACGACCGGGCGGCGCGTTTCGTCGAGCCTTTCGTGGAAGCCGCCGCAGTCTCGATCGTAGCCGTGACGGGCCCAGTAGGGCAGGGTTTCGCCGAAAAGCCAGTTCTGGAGCGTATCCGCCGGAGGCACGGCGCTCGGCCGCCGGCTCATTGCTGCGCGGCGCGCGGCGCGACGCTCTTCTTGGTCGCGGCGGTGCGATCGGCGGCGTTTCCCGGCTGCGGCAGCGCCGTCGTGATGGCCTCGCGTTCGGCGCTTTCCGCCCGGCGGACCAGCCCGCTCAGCTCGCGCTCGAGCGATTCGACCCGGCGCTCGGCAAGGCGCGCCCGCCGCCGCGCTCGGCCGCCGGTGCTCCAGGTGAGCAGGCCGCCAATGACGAGCCCGAGCGCGAAGGCGCCGAGCACCGCCAGCCCGACCGGAAGCTCCGCCCGCCACGGCAGCAGCCATGAGCCGAAGGTCACTGCCTGGTTGTTGGTCATGACGAAATCGATCGTGAAGATCACGACGATTAAAGTGAAGATCCAGAATATGATCTTCATGTGTCATGCATTCCTGGTCGGATTTGTCCCGCCGACGGCCCGGCCATGGACATGCGTCGGATCAGGAGGATGTCGAACCCAAGTTCAGCATATCGCGCAACTGCTTTCCGGTCTTGAAGAACGGAACGGCCTTGCGGGCGACCCGCACCGTTGCGCCGGTTCGCGGATTGCGTCCCACCCGGGAGTCGCGGACCTTTACCGAGAACGCGCCGAAGCCGCGCAGTTCCACCCG
>CAZPFL010000100.1:2672-17831 GCA_964585785.1 uncultured Rhodospirillaceae bacterium | reverse complement strand
TGCTGCCGTCGCACGGCACCGGGCCGTCGACCATGCCGGGCGAGACCTATTTCGGCTTCACCGTCGTGCCGATCAGCGACACCGCCTGCTGGATCTACTGCTACGGCTGGAACCCGGAGCGCGACATCGGCCCGGAGGAGCGCGCGAAGCTGCGCAAGGGCCACGGCATCATCGCCGAGGTCGGCCCCGACTACGTGCCGCTGCGCAACCGCTCGAACAACTTCCAGCTCGACCGCCAGGCGCAGAAGAACGCCAGCTACACCGGCGTGAAAGGCCTCGCCGAGCAGGACCTGATGATCCAGCAGAGCCAGGGCTTCATCGCCGACCGCACGCGGGAGACGCTGACCGCGACGGACGCGGCGGTGGTCAAGTTCCGCCGTACCTTGCTCGCCGGGGCCAAGGCGCTCGCCGACGGCCAGGCGCCCGAGGCGCCGAAGCGCGCCGACGCCTACTGCACCCGCCCCGGCAGCTGGTTCGCCGCGGAAGGCGTGGACTTCGAGGACGTCCTGCTCGAGCGCTTCGGCCACAACCGCGGCCGCGTGATGGCCGCGGAGTAGTCCGCGCCGGATCTTCCGGAACATCCCCTATCCGCCCTAGGCGCGCGTTCCGTCGCGCGCCGGGCCAATAAAAGACGGCGGCCGGACGTAACCGGCCGCCGGAAGGGCGGAGAGGGTCAGGGTGAGGTGAGGGATTCTCCGCAAGCACGTTGCAGGCATCGTGCGTCGACACTTCACCCGGCTTACTATGCTCGCCACCCTCTCCCCCGTCCGGCGGAGAGGGTTATTCTCGCATCTTGAACACGCACCATCCTCAGGAGACACACATGTCCGCGGAAGCGAAACTCACGGAACTCGGCATCACCCTGCCCTCGGCGCCGAAGCCGGTCGGCAACTATGTCGGCGGCGTGCAGGTCGGCAACCTGCTTTTCATGTCGGGCTGCGGCCCGCGCAAGCCGGACAACGCCTCGATCACCGGCAAGGTCGGCCGCGATCTCACCACCGAGCAGGGCTACGAGGCGGCGCGCCTCGTCGGGCTCAACATGCTGGCCAACGTAAAGGCGCAGCTCGGCAGCCTCGACAAGGTGAAGCGCGTGGTGAAGGTGCTCGGCATGGTCAACGCCGACCCTGAATTCAAAGAGCACCCGAAGGTCATCAACGGCTTCTCCGACCTCATGGTCGAGGTGTTCGGTGAGGCCGGGCGCGGCGGCCGCTCCGCGGTGGGCATGGGCTCGCTGCCGGCGCAGATCGCCGTCGAGGTCGAGATGATCCTCGAGGTCGCGGACTAGATTTTTCGGCCGGGCGCTTGTCCGGCGGAAGGCGCGCGCCTATGAATCGCAAACCATGGGCGCTTCCTTCCTCAGCGACAACGCGGCCGGCGTGTCCCCGGCCATCCTGAAGGCGATCGCCGACGCCAACGGCGGCAGCGCGCCGGCCTACGGCGCCGACGACCTGACGCAATCCCTCACCGGCCGTTTCGAGGAATTCTTCGAGCGGCCGCTGCAATGCTTTCTCGTCGGCACTGGGACGGCGGCGAACGCGCTCGCGCTTTCGGCGATCTGCCCGCCCTGGGGCGCCGTGCTGTGCCATGAGGAGGCGCATATCGCGGTGGACGAATGCGGCGCGCCCGAGCTCTTCACCGGCGGCGCCAAGCTGGTGGTCCTTTCGGGCAACGACGGCAAGCTCACACCGGAGGCGCTGCACGCCGCCTATGCGCGCTTTCGCGTCGGCGACCAGCACCAGGTCCAGCCCGCCGCCGTGAGCCTGTCGCAAGCGACAGAGTGCGGCACCGTCTATACAGCCGAAGAGATCGCGGCGATCGCCGATTGGACACATGCCAACGGCCTCAAGCTCCACATGGACGGCGCGCGTTTCGCCAACGCGGTGGTTCATGCGGGCGCCGCGCCGGCGGATATCACGTGGCGCGCCGGGGTCGATCTTCTGTCTTTCGGCGCGACCAAGAACGGCGCTCTGGCAGCCGAAGCCGTGATCGTCTTCGATCCGGCGCTGGGCCGGGAGCTCCCCTTCCGGCGCAAGCGCGCCGGGCATCTGTTTTCCAAGTCGCGCTTCTTCGCCGCGCAGTTCCACGCCTATCTCGACGACGACCTGTGGCGGCGCAACGCCGCGCAGGCCAACGCCATGGCGGCGCGGCTCGCAAGCGGCCTCGGCCGGATCGCGGGCGTGACGATCGCCTACCCCGTCGAGGCCAACGAAATCTTCGCTTGCCTGCCCGACGCCCTGGCGGCCGCCCTTCGGGAGCGGGAATTTCTCTTTTATGACTGGCCGGCGGCGGGCGTCGGTGGACGGCGCCTCGTCACGAGCCCGATGACGACCGAGGCGGAAGTCGATGCCTTCCTCGCCGCCGCGGACAGTTCCGGCGGATGACCTGATTCCCCGCGCGCGGAATTTCCGGCTATCCTCTGGAGAGCGCATCCCGCGCGTTGCCCATCCCTTCTGAATCGAAACAGCCGGAGCCGCCGCCGTGGAACTTGGACTGAAAGGACGCGTCGCCTTCATCACCGGTGCCAGTCGCGGCATCGGCGCGGCGATCGCCGGCGCGCTGGCCGCCGAAGGCGTGGACCTCGCGCTCTTCGGGCGCGACATCGAGCGCTGCGCCGCGCTGGCGAAGGAGCTACAAGCACAACACAGTGTGCGGACCGCCACCGTCCGGCTCGATTTCGAGCAGCCGGCGACGATCAAGAGCGCGGTCACGGAGGCGATCGACGCCCTCGGCCGTGTCGATATCCTGGTCAACAACGCCGGCGGCGCGACGCGCGGCAACCTGGAAGAGCTGTCGGACGAGGCCTGGGACGCGTGCTTCGCGGTCAAGCCGATCGGCCTGATGCGCATGACGCGCGAGACGCTGCCCTTTCTCACCCGCTCCGACCAGGGCCGCATCATCAACATCGCGGGCACGCGCGGGCGCGAGCCGTCGGCCGTCTCGGTCATGTCGGGTCCGATCAATCTCGGCACACTGAGCGCGACGAAGGTTCTGGCCAACGCGCTCGGACCCAAAGGGATCACCGTGAACGCGATCAATCCGGGCTCGACGAACACGCAGCGCTGGGACGAGCTGATCGGCATGACCGCCAAGCGGCGCAACGTCTCGCGCGAGGACGCGGAAACCTATCTCGTCCGAGAGGTCCCGATGGGCCGGGTCGTCAAGGTCGAGGATATCGCGGATCTCGCCGTCTTCCTGGCCTCCGCCCGCGCCGGCATGATCACCGGCTGCGCGATCAACGTCGACGGCGGCCGCACGCGCAGCATCTAGCGCAGCCGATCTCAGGCGGCGACATCGGCCAGCGGCGCGGTCCAGGCGTCGTAGCTGTAGCAGCTGTCGACGGTCGCCTTGATCTTTTCCATGTCGTTGAGGCGAGAAACTTGCTGGATGCGCGCGGTGCGTTCCTTGCGGCTTTCCTCGTAGCGCTTGAGGGCCGTGGCGATCCCATCACGCTCGACGCCGTCGAGGCAGCGCGACAGGACGACGGCGTCCTCGATCGCCGTGGCGGCGCCCTGCGCCATGTAGGGCGTCATCGGATGGCAGGCGTCGCCGAGCAGCGTCACCCGCTCGGCGCTCCAGCGCGGCAGCGGCTCGCGCGCGAACAGCGCCCATTTGTGCACCTCGGGGCAGGCGTCGATCACGGCGCGCACCATGGGGTGAAAGGCGTGATACGCGTCCCGCAACACGTCGAGGTCGCCCTTGGCGGACCAGGACTCCACGTCGAAGTCCGGCTCAGGCGTGCTGGTGACGAAGTAGATCTCGTCGCGGCGCGGGTTGACATAGTAGATGACGATGTGCCGGTCCGGTCCCCACCACTTCGCATAGTCGTCGATTTTCGCCCCTTTCAGCAGCGACGCCGGATAGGTCGTGCGGTAGGCGACGCGGCCGGTGAAGGTCGGCTTCTCCGCGCCCAGCAGGACTTCGCGCACCACCGAATGGACGCCGTCCGCCCCGATGGCGAGGTCGGCCGTGGCCCGACTGCCGTCGGCGAAGCGGAGCGTGACGCCCTCTGCATCGTGGTCGAGCCCGACCAATTCGCGATTGCGATGGATGATCTCGGGCGGCACGATGCTGGCCAAGGCCGCATGCAGGTCGCCCCGGTGAAGCTGGAAATAGGGCGCGCCGTATTGGCGCTCTATCTCCTCGCCCATCCGACGCTCCCACTTGACCTCCCCTGTGTCGAAAACGCGGTTCAGGTTCGTGACCGGCCTGAAGGCCAGCTCCCGCAGCATCGGCTCGAGGCCCAGCCCCCGCAGTACCTTGACCGCGTTCGGGCTCTGCTGGATGCCCGCGCCGATGCGCGCGAAAGCCTGCGCCTGCTCGTAGATCCGGACGTCGTGACCGACGCGGCACAGCGCCGCCGCCGCGGCAAGCCCGCCGATGCCGGCGCCGACGATCGCGATCGAGAGCCCGCCTTGCGCCATGTTGTCCGTCACCCCCCAATCACGCGGCGTTGTCTTCGCGGATCATCGCGGCGCCCTTCTCCGCGATCATGATGGTCGGCGCGTTGGTGTTGCCGGTGGTGACGTCGGGCATGACCGAGGCGTCGATCACCCTGAGACCCGCCATGCCATGCACCCGCAGCCGCGAGTCGACCACCGCCATCGGGTCCTCGCCCATCTTGCAGGTGCCGACCGGGTGGTAGATCGTCGTGCCGTTCTCCTGCGTGAACTTGCGCACGTCCTCGATCGTCTCGATCGGCGTGCCCGGGCGGATCTCGCCCTCCGTATAGTCGGCAAAGGCCGGCGCGGCGAAGATCTTCCGCGTCTGCCGAATGCCGGCCAGCATGACGTGCAGGTCGCCTTCGGCGGAGAGATAGTTCGGCCGGATGGCCGGCGGCGTCAGCGGGTCCGGGCTCGCCGCCATGATCGTGCCGCGGCTTTCCGGCCGCGCCGGACAGACCGCAACCGCCATGCCGGGCTTCGATTCGAGCACGTTCTTCTTTTCCGGCTCGAAGGTCACCGGCGCGTAGAGCAGCTGGATGTCCGGGCTGCTCAGCCCCTCGCGGCTGCGGCTGAACACCATCGCCGTCGTCGCGCCGAAGGTCAGCGCGCCATTGCCAAGGAACACCCAGCGCAGAACCTCCGGCACGACGCGCGGAAAGCGCGCCAGCTCGTTGAAGGTGACCGCGTTCTTCACCCGGTGGGCGATGCGCGTGACGTAGTGATCGGACAGGTTATTGCCGACGCCGGGCAGATCATGCACCGTCTCGATGCCGAGCGATTGCAGATGCGCGCCCGGTCCGACGCCCGAGACCTGCAAGAGATGCGGCGAGTTGATCGAGCCGCCGCTGAGGATGACCTCGCGGTCGGCGCGCAGCTCGCGGTTCTGTCCGCGCTGGCGAAACGCCACGCCGACACATCTCTTGCCCTCGAAGAGAAGCTTCGTCGCGATCGCTTCGGTCTCGACCTGGAGGTTGGGCCGTCCGCGCGCGGCGGCGAGGAAGGTCTGCGCGGTCGAAGCGCGGCGGCGGCCCATCCGCGTCATCTGCGAGTAGCCGACGCCTTCCTGCTGGGCCCCGTTGTAGTCTGCGGTGAGCTTGAACCCGGCCTGCTGCGCGGCTTCGACGAAACGATGGGTCAGCGGCAGGATGGTGCGCGCCTCCTCGACCTTGAGCACGCCGCCCTGGCCGCGATAGGCGCCGTCGCCGCGCTGACGGAAATCCTCCGACTTCTTGAAATAGGGCAGCACCTGCTCGTAGGACCAGCCGCGGCAGCCCTTCTGCGCCCAGCCGTCGTAGTCGGCCGGGTTGCCGCGCACATACTGCATGCCGTTGATCGAGCTCGATCCGCCCAGCACCTTGCCGCGCGGCCAGTAGATGCGCCGGCCGGCGGTGCCGGTCTCGGGCTCGGTGCTGTAGTTCCAGTTGACGACCGGGTGATAAAGCAGGGTCCGCACGCCGGCGGGGATGTGGATCATGGGGTTGCGGTCCTTGGGCCCCGCCTCCAGCAGCACGACGTTTGCGCCGTCTTCGCTTAACCGGTTCGCCATAACGCAACCCGCCGATCCCGCGCCCACGATGATGTAGTCGATACCCATGATCCCGCCTTCTCCCCAGATTTATGCTTATTGGAAACTGTAGCGCCCGCGCGACGACGACCACAAGTTGACCCGGCCGGCGCGGCTATTCCACGCTGATGCGGCTGACCGCATGCTTGTCGACGGCCTGGATGTCGATCTCGGCGCCGAGACCCGGCCGATCGGGGATCGTGCAGTAGCCGTCGGACAAGTCCAGAATCGGCTCGGGCGCGATCGGGTCGGGCGCGAGCTGCGGCAGACCCATGGTGAACTCCGCGCCGAAGGCGTGGTTCGGCGTCGCCGTGCCGAGATGCGCCGCCGCCAGCGCTTCCAGATGCGAACCGTTCGCCGTGCCGGCGCAGTTGACGTCGTAGCCCGCCGCCTCGGCGACGATGCCGATCTGGCGGCCGCGCCACAGCCCGCCGCATTTGTAGAGCTTGATGCCGAGCACGTCGGCGGCGTCTTCCTGCACCACCCGCGCGGCGTCCTGCGGCGAGTAGACCGATTCGTCCGCCATCACCGGCGCCTTGATGCGGTCGCGGATGCGCTTCAGCCCCTTGAGGTCGGAGATCGGCACCGGCTGCTCGAAATAGGCGATGCGCACGTCCTCCAGCGCATCCGCCAGGGCGATCGCCTCGCGCACCGCCAGGCTGCCGTTGGCGTCGAGCGCCAGCTCGACCTTGTCGCCGAGCAGCTCGCGCACCTGGGTCAGCGTCTCGATATTGTCCGCGAAGCGCGCCGCCGGGCCGACCTTGAAGCAGATATACGGCGTCTTGTGCTCGTGATAGACGCGCTCCGCCTCCGCCACCATCTGCGCGACACTGCCGACGCCGACCGACCATTCGAGCGGGATACGCTCCTTGCACGCGCCGCCCAGCAGGGCATGCGCCGGCACGCCGAGCGCGCGGCCCAGCAGGTCGTGCAGCGCCACGTCGAACATCGCGAGCGCGGACGGGTTCGGCGGCAGCTTGCGCTCCATGTCGCGCAGCAGCTCGGTGCGGCGCCAGGCGTTGCGGCCGAGCGCGAGCGGCCCGTAATAGTCGCGCAGCGCGGCGACGGCGCTCGACGCCGTGTCCGCCTGGAACGGGTTGTTCGGCCGGATCTGGCCCCAGCCGGTCAGGCCGCCTGCGCGAATCGCGACCAGCACCGAGCGGCCGACCAGACCCGTCTCGCCATACTGGATCGGCCCGGTCGGCAGCGTGCGGCGGAGCGCCGGCAGCGTGTCGAGGGGGATGATCTCGATCTCCTCGATCGTCAGCGCCGCCAGCCCGGACAACGCCCCGTCCCCAACCTTTCCGCTTCCCGTCGCCATCGATGTCTCCTTTTCCCTGGGGTAGCGCCGATATAGGCGTCCGCCCGATGTTCTGATATGACGGAGGCCCGCCAACCCGTCTCTCCGGACTCTACCCATGTCGGCAGCTGCAAGGGAAGCGCACCGCCCCGGCCCGTCGCGCTCGGCCAAGATCGTCGCGGCGATCCTGTTTTCGGCGAGCGCTGTCCTGCTGTGTGCGCCGCCGCTCGGGACCATGCAGCCGAACGCCGTGCGCGCGCTCGGCCTGGTGCTCATCGCGGTCGGCTGCTGGTCGACCGGGGCGCTGCCGCCGCATGTCACGAGCTTCCTTTTCTTCGTGCTGGCGTTGGTGCTGCACGTGGCGCCGCCCGTGGTGGTGTTCGCGGGATTTCATGCCGGGGCGATCTGGCTGGTCTTCGGCGGCGTCGTGCTCGGCCTGGCGCTGCACCGGACGGGCCTCGCCACCCGCATCGCCGAGGCGGTGCTGCGGCATTTCGGCGCCTCGCGCACGCGGCTCATCTTCGGCATCGCGATGACGGCCTTCGGCTTCGCCTTCGTCATGCCGTCGGCGATGAGCCGGGTGGTGCTGCTGGTGCCGATCGTCACCGCGCTCGCCGACCGGGCGGGCTACCTGCCGGGCACGCGCGGGCGCGACGGCATGGTGATCGCCGCCACTTTCGCGACGGTGGTGGCGCCGATGGGCATCCTGCCGGCCACGGTGCCCAACCTGGTGATGACAGGCCTGATCGAGAGCATCTATCACATCACGCTGAAATACGGCCCCTTCCTGCTGCTCAATCTGACGGTCGCGGGGACGCTGGCGCTGATCGGCATCATCGTCCTGGCGACGATCGCCTTCCGCGACAAGGACCCGGCGCCCTTCCAGCCCGAGCCGCACAAGCCGCTGAGCCGGCAGGAGTGGCTGCTCACCTTCATCCTCTGCGGCACGCTGCTGCTCTGGACGACGGACTCATGGCACGGCACCGCGCCCGCCTGGGTCGCGCTCGGCGCCGCGGTGCTGTGCCTGCTGCCGGTCACCGGCCTGGTGCCGCCGCGCGCGCTGAGCGAGAACGTCAACTACACGCCCTGGTTTTTCGTCGCGGGCATTATCGGCCTTGGCGCCGTGGTGGCGCATACCGGACTCGCCAAGACGCTGGGCGCGCTGCTGATCAAGCTCTCGGGACTGGCGCCCGGTCACGACGCCTATAACTTCGGCGCGATGATGCTGGTCGGCTCGACCCTTTCGCTGCTCGCCAATCCGGCCGGCGCCTCGGCCGTGCTGACGCCACTCGCCGCCGAGATCGCGAAGGCGACGGGCTGGCCGATGGAAACCGCCATGCTGTCGCAAGTGCTGTCCTTCATGGTGATCTTCCTGCCCTACCAGATTGCGCCGGTGCTGACCGCGATGCTGCTCGGCAACGTCGCCTACAGCCGCATGACGCGCTTCTGCCTCGGTTATAGCGCGATCTACATAACGGTCATTATGCCGTTGAATTTCCTGTGGTGGCGGTATTTGGGAATGTTCGGATAGAGCAGCTATGCGCTAATGAAAATCCCGGCTCGGGAACAGCGCCTTCGCCTGCTCGCGGGGGTGCTTGGGGCGCGGGATGGGGGGGCGGCGGCGGAGCGCGGCGGCGCGCGGGTCGAGGTCGACGTTGCGCTTCACCTCGTCGGCCGGGCTCACGGTCAGCTTGAATTCGTCCATCTCGGTCAGCGCATCGAGCCGGTCGGAGAGATCCTCCAGCTTGTCGGCGACGACATGCGCCACGATGCCTTCGCGCTGCAGCCGGCCGGTGATGCGCAGCAGCCGCGCGGTCAGCACGATGCGGCGGAACTTCTCGAAGGCCTTGGGCCAGACGATGACGTTGGCGACGCCGGTCTCGTCCTCGACCGTGATGAAGATGACGCCCTTGGCGCTGCCCGGCCTTTGCCGCACCAGCACGAGGCCGGCGACCGTGACCTTGGCCTCGCTCGGCGTCTCCAGCACCTCCGCCGCCGTGATCGCGCGGGCCGCCGCCATCTCGCCCCGCAGCAAGTCGAGCGGGTGGCGCTTCAGCGACAGGCGGAGCCAGGAGTAATCCTCGACCACCTCCTCGCCGATCGGCATGTCGGGCAGGACGACCTCGGGCTCCTCGCCGCGCTCCGCCTCGCCCGCCGCGGCGAACAGCGGCAGCGGCACCTCGCCCAGCCCCTTGACCGCCCACAGCGCCCGGCGGCGGGAGAGGCCCATCGAGCCGAAGGCATCCGCGCGCGCCAGCGCCTCCAGCACCGAAGGCTTGAGCCCGCTGCGCCGCCACAGCGACACGGGATCGCGGTAACCGTTGCCCCGCGCGGCGACGAGACGCCTCCCGTCTTCCTCGGACAATCCCTTGATCTGGCGCAGCCCGATGCGCAGCGCCATATCGCGCGCCGGGTCCGGGTCGATCTCCAGCGTCGCGTCCCAGTCCGACAGGTTGACGTCGGGCGGCAGCGTCGTCACGCCATGCTCGCGCGCGTCGCGCACGATCTGCGCCGGCGCGTAGAAGCCCATCGGCTGGCTGTTCAGGAGCGCGGCCGCGAAGACCGCCGGGTAATGGCATTTCATCCAGGCCGAGACATAGACCAGCAGCGCGAAGCTCGCGGCGTGGCTCTCGGGGAAGCCATACTCACCGAAGCCCTCGATCTGGCGGAAGCATCGCGCCGCGAAGTCAGAGTCGTAGCCGCGCTTGCTCATGCCGGTGATGAACTTCTCGCGGAAGGTGCTGATGGTGCCGACGCGCCGGAAGGTCGCCATGGCGCGGCGCAGCCGGTCTGCCTCCGAGGGCGTGAAGCCGGCGCCGACGATGGCGATCTTCATCGCCTGCTCCTGGAACAGCGGCACGCCCAGCGTCTTCTGCAGCACTTGGCGCAGCGCCGCCGACGGATACTCGACCCGCTCCTCGCCGTTGCGCCGGCGGAGATAGGGATGGACCATGTCGCCCTGGATCGGTCCCGGGCGGACGATCGCCACCTCGATCACCAGGTCATAGAAGTCGCGCGGCTTCATGCGCGGCAGGAAGGCCATCTGGGCGCGGCTCTCGACCTGGAAGACGCCGATCGAATCCGCCCGGCACAGCATGTCGTAGACCTTGGGGTCATCGGCCGGCATCGCCAAGGCGTAGTCCTTGCCGTAATGCTTGCGGATCAGGTCGAAGCCCTTGCGGATGCAGGTCAGCATGCCGAGCGACAGGATGTCGATCTTGAGGATGCCGAGCGCATCCAGGTCGTCTTTGTCCCACTCGATGACCGTGCGGTCCGCCATCGCCGCGTTCTCGATCGGCACCGTCTCGCAGAGCGGGCCACGGCTGATGACGAAGCCGCCGACATGCTGCGACAGGTGGCGCGGGAAGCCGATAAGCGTCGCCGTCAGGTGCAGCGCGAGGCGCAGCCGCCGGTCGCCGGGGTCGAGGCCGATCTCGCGCACCTGGGCGTCGTCGATGCCCTCGCTCGACCAGCCCCAGACCTGCCCCGCGAGCGCGGTCACCGTGTCGACGCTCAGGCCCAGCGCCTTGCCGACCTCGCGGATCGCGCCGCGCGCCCGGTAGCAAGAGACGACCGCCGTCATGCCGGCGCGCTCGCGGCCGTATTTCTCGTAGATGTACTGGATGACCTCCTCGCGCCGCTCGTGCTCGAAGTCGACGTCGATGTCGGGCGGCTCCTTGCGCTCGACCGAGACGAAGCGCTCGAACAAAAGGTCGAGATGCGAGGGGTCGACCGCGGTGATGCCGAGGCAGAAACAGATCGCCGAGTTGGCCGCCGAGCCCCGCCCCTGGCACAGGATGCCGCGCTCGCGGGCGAAGCGGACGATGTCCTGCACGGTGAGGAAGTAGGGCGCGTAGCCGAGCTGATCGATCAGCGCCAGCTCATGCTCGATCAGCACCTTGACCGGCTTCGGCACGCCGCCGGGATAGCGCGTCTTGGCGCCTTCCCAGGTCAGGCGGGCGAGCGTCTCCTGCGGCGTGGCGCCCGCCTCGACCACCTCGTCCGGATACTCGTAGCGCAGCTCGTCGAGGCTGAAGCGGCAGCGTTCGGCGATCTCGACCGTGCGCGCCAGCGCTTCCGGATAGCCGCGGAACAGGCGCGCCATCGCGTCCGGCGATTTCAGGTGACGTTCGGCATTCGCGGCGAGGCGAAAGCCCGCCTCGTCGATGGTGCAATGCTCGCGGATGCAGGCGAGCACGTCGACGAGCGGACGGCGCGCAGGCTCGTGCATGTGCACGTCGTTGGCCGCGACCAGCGGCACGCCGGCGTCTTCGGCCAGCGCCGCGAGCCGCGCCAGCCGGCGGTCGTCGTCGCCCTGCAGCAGGTTCTGCGCGGCGAGATAGCTGCGGCCGGGAAAGGCGGCGGCGAGCGCGCGGAGCTCGTCGGCGAAGCGGTCGTCGGGCAGCGCGGGCGCGTCCGGCGGCAGCAGGACGAACAGCATGCCTTCGCCATGCTGGAACACGTCGGCGCGGGCGAGGTCGCAGTCCCCCTTGGGCGCGCGCCGGCGGCCGAGGGTGATCAGCCGCGACAGCCGGCCGTAGGCGGCGCGGTCCTCGGGAAAGGCGAGCAGGCTCGCCCCGTCGGTCAGGTCGAGCCGCGCGCCGACGACGAGCGGGATGCCCGCCTCCTTCGCCGCGATATGCATGCGCACCACGCCGGCGAGCGTGTTGCGGTCGGCCACCGCGATCGCCTTGTGCCCGAGCGCCGCCGCCCGCGCCGCCAGCTCATGTGCATGCGACGCCCCGCGCAGGAAGCTGAAATTCGTCGTGACCTGAAGCTCGGCGTAGGGGGGCGTGGTCATGTCATGGCCCCACGTCGGAGAGTGATCTCACCAATCCAGCATAGCGACCATTCGCAACCACGCTGCAGAAACGCTGATCCGCCGTAACGACATATCCGTTTTCCACCAGTCCCGCACAAGCCAAATACACGCAGTCGTAAACGGGATGACCAAGTTCAAGCGCCAGCTCGAGTGCCCTCTCGTGCAGCCCTGCTACCGGATAGAGCGCAGCAAATGGCTTTTGTGCCTGTGCCGCAATCAACTGCGCATGCACGACGTCGATATCGCCCCGGAGCGCTTTCTTCCAGGCAATGTTGGTAAGCTCTACGATGAGCAAATCCGGCGCATGCAATGGCTCGGCACTGTCCAGCAAGGAAACGGCCAAAGCAGTCGCCTCCTCCTCGACAAACCATTTGATCGCCACACTTGCGTCGACAATCAATGTCACCGGCGACGATCCTCCCGGAGAAGCTCGACACTATCGCTTTGGGGACGGTCCTTTGGGGTCATGCGGCGAATACGGGCAGCTTCTTTCATGAAAGCCTGCCGCTTTATCCGCTGTTCTGCTGTCTCGCTCAAAAGATGACGCAATTCCGCCTCCAGTGACCGCTTGTTGGCCTTTGCTTGCGCTTTCAACGTCTTCACGACTTTTTCGTCCAAATTCCTGATCGTGACTGTCGCCATGAAAGCCTCCAGACCCCTATTGCATGCATTATGCTAGCATAATGCATGCATACTTTCACCTCCTGTTTCATGCGAACAGCCCGTGCAGGAACCAGCGGGAGGCGCCGTCGCGGCGGGGCTTGGCCTCGCGGAACAGCCAGAAACGGCGGCCCGCCTCGTCCTCGACCCGCCAGTAGTCGCGCGCGCCGCCGGTCCAGGCGGGGTCCGGCCGCCACCATTCGGGGGCGATGCGCTCCGGTCCCTCGGCGGCGCGGAGACGGTGGCGCACCCGCCGCCAGAGAAAGGCAGCCGGCGGCCCTTCCGCCGAAACCGGCGACACGGTCTCCAGCAGCTCGGGCCGGGCGAGCAAGCGCAGGGGCCGCGGCGCGCCCGGCCGCCAATCGCCGTCCGCCGTCCGCTGCAAAGCCGGCACGGCCCGCGCCGCCGCTTCCGGCAGATGACTCTCGCAGGGCTCGAGCGCGACCAGCCGGTCGAAGCCGAGGCGGTTGCCGAGCCGGTCCAGCAGCGGGGCGAGCGCCGCCGCCGGCTTCCGCCCGATCGCCTGCGCGTCGGGCGCGGCGAGCTGCGCGGGGCTCAGCGGCTCGGTGACCGGGGCGGTGAGTGTCACCGCCTCGACCCCGAAGCCGGGATCGAGATGGCCGAGCCGCTCGGCGAACAGCCGGGCGAGATGATCCGCGTCGCGCGCCGGATAGGCGGTGCCGACCGCCACGCCCTGCACCGAGCCGTCGACCCGGTAGAGCGTCAGCTCGAGTCGGCGGCAGCCCTGCTGCCGGCGGTCGAGCTGCTCGCAGAGGCGGTGCAGCAGACGGCGCAGCGCGGCGGCGATGTCGTCGGCGAGGCCGATCGGCTCGGCGAAGGCGAGACGCACGCGGAAGCGCGGCGGCGGGCGGCTGGGCGAGACCGGCTCGGCGACGCGGCCGAGCGCCTGGCCAAGGCGCCGCATCACCTCGTCGCCGAAGCGGCGCGTCACCGGGGCGCGCGGCAGGACGTAGAGATCGCCGATGCGCTTCAGGCCGAGGCGCGTCAGCCCGGCGACCGCGGCGGGCCCGAGCCGGAGCGCCGCCACCGGCAGCGTCGCCAGCGCCCTTTCCGCGCCGCCGGGCGGCACGACGCGACTGTTCCCGCCTTCGCCGTAATGGGACAAGGCCCAGGCCGCGCCCGGCGTGTCGGCGAGCGCGGCCCGCGCGGTCATGCCGAAGCCGGCGAGGCGCGACAGCAGGTCCCGCAGCAGGACGGCCTCGCCGCCGAACAGATGCGCGCAGCCGCTGACGTCGAGCCAGACGCCGTCGCCGCCTTCCGGCGCGGTCCAGGGCGTATAGCAGCCGCACCATGCGGCGATGCGCGCGAGCAGCGCGGCGTCGGCGGCCGGGTCCGCCGGCAGCGTGGCGAGCGCGGGCACGATGGCGCGGGCGTCGGCCAGCGCCATCTCGGGATAAACGCCCGCCGCGAGCGCGGCCTCGTTGAGCGCCGAGACGAGCACCCGCCCCGCGCTTTCCCGGATCAGGACGAGCGGCTCATCCCGCCAGCAATTCGCCCGCTCCCGCCGCAGCCGGTCGATCGCCAGCGCCGGGAACCAGAGAGAGATCACGCGTCGCATCGCGCCAGTCCACCGTCCATGCCCTTGACCATGCTTCCTGCCGCGCGCCGCGGCATCGCAACAGCGCGATTTGCCAGCGCGCGCCTTCCGCCGCCGCGCGCCGGTCTTCTAAAGACGGCGGCCGGACGGAACCGGCCGCCGGCGCTGCATCGACCTGCCAACGGCTGAACACCGCGCTCGGCGCCAGCGCGCCGTCCTCCGCCCCGCGCCGCAATATCAGCCCGGTGACGCCGCCCGTCTCGGCGGCGAGCTGCAGGCGGCGGCTCGCGGTCAGCGCGACCGCGCGGTCCGGCTCGCCCACGACGACGGCGAGCGCCGGGTCCCGCAGCCCTTCCTCCATCGCCCACAGCATGTCCTGCCGGCTGGCGCAGCGCGCGATGACCAGCCGCCGCGTGTCGAGCCCGAAGGCCGCGAGGCCCGGCCCGTACAGCTCGGCCCGCGCATGCGTCATGACGCACCACAGCACCGGCCCCGTGAAACGGCCGGCCAGCATGGCGACGAAACCGCCGGCGGCGCTGCCCGTCACCTCATGCACGACGCCGGCCGCGAGGCCGCCGCCCGGCAGCGCTTCGTCGATCGCCGGCAGGCCGAGCGGCACCGCGCCATAGCGCGCCGCCGCCGCGCCGCCGCGCTCAATCCGGGCGATGGCAGCCTGCAGTGCGGCGCGCCTGTCTTCCGGCGCTTGAACCGGGGTTTGCGCCGAAGTCCGGGCCGCTACCGCTGCTGCCCCATGGGAAGACCGGGATATTTGTGATATCTGCGCCATCGGAGAACCTGGGGAAGAGCCTGCAA
>CAZPFL010000100.1:0-2572 GCA_964585785.1 uncultured Rhodospirillaceae bacterium | reverse complement strand
CGTCCCGTGGCAACGAAAGCCGCGCCCTGCCCGGCGCCGCCCGCGCCCGTGCCGCTCGACGTCGAGGGCTTCTACAAGCCCGGCACCGGCTCGTCCGAGGTCGACCCGCAGGCGATGAAGCGCTACCGCAAGGCGACCGCCGCGATCGCCGCCTACGAGAACGGCATCACCCGCATGAGCGACGCCTATCTCGCCGCTAAGACGCGCGATCCGGCGCGCGCCGGCTGCGTGCTCGACTGGCTCTACGCCTGGGCGGCGAAGGGCGCGATGCTCAAGGCCACGAGCCACCAGGGGGAGTTCGTCCGCAAATGGGGCCTGGCGCCGGTCGCCGCGAGCTACATCAAGATCCGCCATACGCCGTCGCTCGACCCGGCCCGCCGCGCCGCGGTGACGGCGTGGATCGCGCGCTGGGCCGGCATCGTGCGCGACGACTATGACAGCCATCCCGAGCGCAGCAGCCGCCGCAACAATCACCTCTACTGGGCGACGCTCGGCGTGATGTGGGCCGGCGTCGCGCTCGACGACCGGGCGTTGTTCGACTGGAGTGTCGCGAAGTACCGCCTGGCGCTGCGCCAAATCGCGCCGGATGGCACGCTGCCGCTCGAGCTCGCGCGCCGAAGCAAGGCGCGCCACTATCACCTGTTCGCGCTGACACCGCTCGTCTTCATCGCCGAGACAGCGGCGCGCAACGGCGTCGACCTCTACCGCGCCGACGGCGACGCGCTGCGGCGCCTCGTCGCGCGCGTGGTCGCCAGCCTCGACGATCCGTCCTATTTCGAGAAGTCGACCGGCGTGAAACAGCAATGGGTCGGCAAGCTGGACGGCGGTAAGCTGACCTGGATGGAGCCCTATTACGCGCGCTTCGGCGACGCGCGGCTCAAGTCCTGGCTCGACCGCTTCCGGCCGCTCAAGAACCGGCGCACCGGCGGCAACGCGACGCTGCTCTATGCCCCGGCGCGCTGACCGGCGCCATTCACCTTGATCGCTCCGCCAGGCTATGCGACCAATTCCGGATCGGAGGAATCGCCCATGCCCTTGCCCGCCATCAACGACATCGAAGCCTTCCATGACGAGATGACCGAATGGCGACGCGACATTCACGCCCATCCGGAGCTCGGTTTCGAGGAGACGCGCACCGCCGACATCGTGGCCGAGAAGCTGGAGTCGTTCGGCCTCGAGGTGCACCGGGGCGTCGGCAAGACCGGCGTCGTCGCCTCGCTGCGCGTCGGCAACAGCCCGCGCGCGATCGGCCTCCGCGCCGACATGGACGCGCTGCCGATCCAGGAGGAGAACGGGTTCGACTACCGCTCACAGCACGACGGCAAGATGCATGCCTGCGGCCATGACGGGCACACGACCATGCTGCTCGGCGCGGCGCGGCACCTCAACGCCACGCGGAATTTCGACGGCTGTGTGCATTTCATCTTCCAGCCGGCCGAGGAAGGACTCGGCGGCGCCCTGGCGATGCTGGAGGACCGCCTGTTCGAGCAGTTTCCGATGGACGCGGTCTACGGCATGCACAACGGCGCCGGCCTGCCGATCGGCACCTTCGCGATCCGGCCCGGTCCGATGATGGCGGGCGCCGCCTTCTTCGACATCGATATTCAGGGCGTCGGCTCGCACGGCGCGCGGCCGGAGAACAGCGTCGACCCGGTGGTGGTCGCCTCGCATATCGTCACGGCGCTGCAATCGATCGTCGCGCGCAACGCCAAGCCTACCGACACGCTGGTGATCTCCGTCACGCGGATCCACAGCGGCGAGGCCTACAACGTCATCCCGCAGACGGCGCGGCTCGGCGGCACCGTGCGCTGCTTCTCCAACGCGGTCATGCAGCTCGCCGAGGCGCGCATGGGCAAGATCGCCGCCGATATCGCCGACGCCTTCGGCGCGACCGCGACGCTCGACTTCCGCCGCATCTTCGACCCGCTGGTCAACGACGCGGACGAGACCGCGTTCTGCGCCGACGTCGCCGCCGGCCTCGTCGGCGAGGAGAACGTCAACCGTAACCGCTCGCTGATCATGGCATCGGAGGATTTCAGCTTCATGCTGCAGAAACGCCCCGGCGCCTTCATCAACATCGGCAACGGGGACGGCCCCGAGTCCTGCATGGTCCACAACCCCGGCTACGACTTCAACGACAAGATCCTGGCGCTCGGCGCGAGCTACTGGGTGAAGCTCGTCGAGACGAAGCTCACGAAGGAAGCGCTGACGGGGTAAGGCGCGGCGCGGCCGAAAAGTGACCTCGGCCGGCGTCGTTTTCTGCTACAATCCAGAGGTGAACTTGCTTCTGCGGCAATGCATGCCCGGCGCGAAGGCGCATGCCTCGGTTCGCGACAGGAGAGAACGATGCCCAAAGACAGCGACAGCCTCTCCGGGGCCTATGTGCCGCTCGTCGTTCCGTTCGACGACGGCGCGGTGGATTTCGATGCCTATGCGCGGCTCTGCGCGTGGCAGATCGACAAGGGCATCGACGGGCTCCTGGTCAACGCCACGAGCGGGGAGCCGACGACGCTGACGCTCGACGAGCGTGCGAAGCTCGTCGAAGTGGCCATGGAGGCCTCGGGCGGGCGCC
>CAZPFL010000099.1:0-17889 GCA_964585785.1 uncultured Rhodospirillaceae bacterium | reverse complement strand
CCGACCTCGAGGACGACGCCGGCGCCCTCATGGCCCAGGATCGCGGGGAATATTCCTTCCGGGTCCTTGCCGGAGAGGGTGAACTCGTCCGTGTGGCAAATCCCCGTCGCCTTGATCTCGACAAGGCATTCGCCGGCTTTCGGCCCTTCGAGCTCCACGGTTTCGATACTGAGAGGCTCCCCCGCCTTCAGCGCAACGGCTGCACGTGTCTGCATCTCGCTGTCCCTGCATTTCCCGGATTTCAACCTGTCACGGAGCGTGTCAGACAAGGCCTTCGCTTTCAAGGCCTTTGCCGCTTTCATGGCCGGGCTTCTTGGCGGGAAGGGGCCGCGCGGGCCTATTCGGTCCCGATCAGCAGGGTCCAGTAATGGTGCATGGCGATGACGCCGTCATCCTGGGCGCGGTAGCTGTGTCCCATGCCGGCATCGCGTCCGGCGCGGTCCAGGATGGCGGCGCGGTGCTCGGCGGAGTTCATCCAGCCTTCGACCGCTTCGGCGGTGCTCGTCTGGCCGGCCGCGATATTCTCGAACAGGAGCCGCCAGTGGTATCCGAAGGCGTCGGCCCGGTCGGTCATGCGCGAGCCCTCCGGGGTCTGGTGGTCGAAATAGTCCCGGTTGGCCATGTCGTCCGAATGGAGCTGCGCCGCCCGGTTCAGCCGGTCGTCCATGCGAAGCGCGACCAGCTTGTATTCGTCGCGAATGGCATTGAGACGCCCCAGCATGTCGAGCCGCCAGCGGCCATCCGTGAGCGGGTTGTCGTCGGGACGCCTGGCGAGCTGCCTGGAGGCGGCCAGGACATGGTCCGATCCGGCAATCAGGACGACCGCAAATCCGAGGGAATTCCCTAAAAATCGACGCCTTTTCATGCGGGCCGGCCTGATTGGGAGCTCCTACTGAATGACGATCCTTGGCGCTTGCCGCGGTTTCGTGTCCGCCGACGTCAGCTGCTGCCATATGCGATCTGCGATCGCGCGGTAGACTGCGGCATGCTCCGTCTCGGGCCGGCTGACGACGATCGGCTGGCCGCCGTCGGACGTCTCGCGGATGTCCAGGTGAAGCGGGATCTCGCCCAGGAACTCGACGCCGAGCCGCGTTGCTTCCGCGCGCGCGCCGCCGTGCCCGAAAATGTCCGCTTGATGGCCGCAGTTGGGGCAGAGGAAATAGCTCATATTCTCGATGATCCCGAGCACCGGGACGTCGACCTTGCGGAACATGTTCAAGCCCTTGCGCGCGTCGAGCAGGGCGATGTCCTGCGGCGTCGAGACGATGACCGCGCCGGCCAGGGGTACCTGCTGCGCCATCGTGAGCTGGGCATCGCCGGTGCCCGGCGGCATATCGACGATCATCACGTCGAGCGCACCCCAGTTCACGTCGCGCAGCATCTGCTGCAAGGCGCTCATGACCATCGGGCCACGCCAGATCATCGGCGTTTCCTCGTCCACGAGGAAACCCATCGACATGACCTTGATGCCGTAGTTTTCCATGGGCTCGAGGACCTTGCCGTCGTGGCTGGTGGGCCGTCCGCGGATGCCCATCATGCGCGGCTGGGACGGGCCGTAGATATCGGCGTCGAGGAGGCCGACCTTGTGGCCCGCGGCGGCGAGCCCAAGGGCGAGATTGACCGCGGTGGTCGACTTGCCGACCCCGCCCTTGCCGCTCGCCACGGCCACGATATAGCGGACACCGGGCGCCAGGGCCTGCTGCGTTTGCGCGGTCTGCTGTTGTCTGTGCTGGGGGTGCTGCTGGTGGCCGGGCTGTTGGGCGGGTGCGGCCGCACGATGCGCCGTCAGCACGGCCGTGACCGAAACAACGCCCGGCAGCGCGTGGACGGCGTCTTCCGCCGCCTTCCGCAGCGGCTCCATCTGCGCCCCCAGCTCAGGGGCGACCTCGATCGAGAAGCCGACATTGCCGCTCCGGACGACGAGCCCGGATACCATGCCGAGCGAGACAATATCCTTGCCCTTGCCCGGGTCGATGACCGTCTTGAGACGGTCGAGGACCTCGCGCTCGGTCACCTGCGTCATAGTTGAAAACTCCTCGGATCCCCCAATATGCCTTGAAACGGCGGGTATTCAAGTTTGATTGCTCTGCTACGCTGTCATATATGATCCCTTCCTCGGTTGGGAAGAGCCGAGGCAGGGTTTGATAATATGCGCCCGGGCAGGCAATTTGCCGAGGGCTCAAACAGGATCACCAGATCGGGGGACTTTCGATGCCTTGGCAGAATCAGAGCGGCGGACCGTGGGGCGGCGGTGGCGGCGGCGGTCAAGGCCCCTGGGGCGGCCGTGGCGGTGGCGGCGGCAACCCGCCGCCCGATCTGGAAGAAATGCTTCGGCGCAGCCAGGACAAGCTCAAGAGCATCTTCCCCGGAGGGGCCTCGCCGGGCAAATTCATACCACTGATCCTGATTGTCGTGGCCGGGCTGTGGCTGGTGACGGGCTTCTACCGCGTTCTGCCGGACGAGCAGGGCATCGAGCTCGTCTTCGGAAAATGGAACGGGAGCAAGATGCAACAGGGCCTGCACTGGAACTGGCCAAGCCCGATCGGCACCGTCTACACCCCGAAAGTCACGCGCTCGAACCGCGTGGAAATCGGGTACCGTGGTGGCCCCGAAGGCACGCGGCGCGGTGGCACGGTCCGCGATGTCAACGAAGAATCCGTCATGCTCACGAGCGACGAGAACATCGTCGAGTTGCAGTTCACCGTGCTTTGGAAGATCAAGGACGCCGGGGCGTTCCTGTTCAATATCCGTGACCCGGAGGCGACCGTTAAGGTGGCCGCCGAAAGCGTGATGCGCGAGATCGTCGGTCAGACCAACTTCGACCAGGTTGTGACGATTGGCCGCGAAGAGATCGAGCGTAAGGCGGACGCACTGCTCCAGTCGGTGCTGGACAGCTATCGCGCCGGCATCCAGATCGAAGCGATCCAGCTGCAGAAGTCCGATCCGCCGGCCGATGTGATCGATGCCTTCAACGACGTGCAGCGCGCGCGGCAGGACAAGTCGCGCCTGCAGAACGAAGCGCAGGCCTACGCTAACTCCGTCGTGCCGGAGGCCCGCGGCCAGGCCGAACAGATCACGCGCGCCGCCGAAGCGGACCGGGAGCGCCTGCTCAAAGAGGCGGACGGCGAGGCGAAGCGCTTCAACTCGGTCTATGAGGCGTACCGTATGGCGCCGGCGGTGACGCGGCGCCGGATGTATCTCGAAGCATTGGGTGATGTCCTGGGCTCGGCGAAGAAGGTCATTATCGACAAGAAGGCCGGCGGTCCGGGCGTCGTACCGTATCTGCCGCTGCCGGAATTGCGGAAGAGCGCTCCGGCGGCAGCGCCACATTCAGCCGGCGGATCCACGGGAACGTCGTCGTCTGGGAGTGGCTCGGACACATCGGCACAAAGTGCCAGCCAGTCCAGCAACGGGGGGCGGAAATGAAGAAGAACAAGCTCCTTGTGCTCGGAATCGTCGTTGTCGTGCTCGCGCTCGTGGGGGCGAACTCGCTGTTCACCGTGAATCAGACGAAGCAGGCGATCGTCCTGCAATTCGGCGATGCGAAGCGGGTGATCAAGAAGCCCGGCTTGGCCTTCAAGATCCCACTCGTCCAGAACGTCCTGTTCTACGACAACCGGGTGCTCGACCTCGATCCGCCCTCCTTCGACGTCCTGCTGACGGATAAGAAGCGCATCACGGTCGATGCCTATGCCCGCTATCGTATCATCGACCCGCTGAAGTTCTTCCAGCGCGTGGGCACGGAAGACGTGCTCCGCGACCGGTTCGGCAAGATCATCAATTCCAGCCTGCGGCGGGTCATCGCCACGGTTTCCTTGCGCGATCTCTTGTCGGCCAAGCGCAATGACATCATGGCCACGATCCAGGCGGTCGTGTCGCAGTCGGCGGCGTCGTTCGGCATCGAGATCGTGGACATTCGGATCGGGCGGACGGAATTGCCGATGCAGACGCGGCAATCGGTGTTCGACCGCATGCGCACCGAGCGCGAACGGGAGGCGCGCGAGCTGCGCGCCGAAGGCGGTGAGGCCGCCCGTAAGATCCGCGCCAAGGCGGACCTCGAAAAGACGGTTCTGCTGGCCGAAGCCAACCGGCGCGCGCAAATCATGCGTGGTGAAGGCGAAGGCGGTCGAAACCGCATCCTCGGGGAAGCCTACGGCAAGGACCCGTCTTTCTTCGAGTTCTATAAGTCCTTGGCGGAATACCGGAAAAGCCTTATGGATGGCAACACGACGCTGGTCTTGAGCCCGGACAGCGAATTTTTCCGCTATTTCGAGAGCGACGGCGCTCAAGGGAAGGCAAAAGGACGATAACAGCGCCCGGCGGCAGCGAGCATGAACGATCTGGTTACCGCGCTCGGCCTCGTGCTGGTAATCGAGGGCGCGCTCTACACCCTTTTTCCGGAGGGTGTGCAGCGGATGATGACGCGGGCGGTGGAATTACCGCCCGCCTATCTGCGGCGAGCCGGGCTGGCGGCGGCTATCATCGGGTTCGTCATTGTTTGGTTAATCCGTGGCTAGCCGCCTATCGACGGGCATGATTGACCCGAATCTCGCCATTTTCTTGGCCCAGCTTCCGCCCCGCTGCGGTATAGTGACGCCAGCATGTTGACTTTGTTTGTGCGCCGTACCAAATCCGATTGCGGTGTGGCAGGAAAGGCACAACAGCAGCGTGTTTACGGAAATTAGGATGCGGTCCTCAGGAACGCCGACGGGGTGTTGTATGAACGGGTCGAAGAGCAATCTCGCCGGATACCGGCCGATTCGCGCTTTTTCTTCATTATGTCTTGGAATCTTCTTGGTCTTCGCCGTCGTACCCGCGACCGCGGAAGCGCGCGCGATGCCGGACGGCTTCGCCGATCTGGTGGAGAAGCTGCTGCCGGCCGTGGTCAATATTTCGACGACGCAGAAAGTCAGCGGCCGCGCTGAAGACGCGCCGCAGTTCGATTTTCCGCCGGGGTCGCCATTCCGGGACTTCTTTGACCAGTTTCAGCGCAAGCGCCGTGAGTCGCCCCAGCGCCGCGGCACGTCGCTGGGATCCGGTTTCATCATCGACAAGGCCGGCTATATCGTCACCAACAACCATGTGATCGAAGGCGCCGACCAGATCACGGTCGTGCTGCACGATGATCGCAAGTTCGAGGCGAAGCTCGTCGGCCGCGACCCGAAGACCGACCTGGCGTTGCTCAAGGTGAAGTCGAGCGTGGACCTGCCGTTCGTATCCTTCGGCGATTCCGACAAGGCGCGGGTCGGCGATTGGGTGCTGGCGATCGGCAATCCGCTTGGACTCGGCGGCACGGTCACGGCTGGCATCGTCTCGGCCCGCGGCCGCGATATCCGTTCGGGACCGTATGACGACTACATCCAGACGGACGCGCCGATCAACCGCGGCAACTCGGGCGGTCCGCTGTTCGATACCAATGGTCAAGTCATTGGCATCAACACGGCCATTCTTTCGCCGTCGGGCGGCAGCATCGGCATCGGTTTCTCGATCCCGTCGCAGCTTGCCATTGGCGTGATCGAACAGTTGCGCAAGTACGGCGCAACCAGGCGGGGCTGGCTGGGCGTGCAGATCCAGGGGGTGACCGAGGAAATCGCCGAGAGCCTGGGCTTGAAAAAGCCGCATGGCGCGCTGGTCGCGGGCGTCGTCAAGGACAGCCCGGCGGAAGCCGCCGGCTTCAAGACGGGCGACGTGATCCTGACCTTCGATGGCCGTAGCGTTCCCGAATCCCGCCGGCTGCCGCGCATGGTGGCCGAGACCGACGTCGGCAAGAAGGTCGAGGTGGGAATCTGGCGCAACGGCAAGCGCAGCAAGCTGAGCGTGCAGCTCGGGGAGCTCGAGAAGGTCGATCAGGCGTCGCTGACCGAGCCGGCGCAACCCGCGCCCAAGAAAGGGACCGGCCAGGCATTCTCGTCCCTGGGCATGACCCTTGCGCCGTTGAGCAAGGACCTGGCGGACAAGTTCGAGATCGACGAAGACGTCAGCGGCGTGGTCGTTACCGACGTCGACGAAGACGGCAATGCGTCCGAGAAGGGCCTCCAGCCCGGCGACGTCATCGTCGAGATCAATCAGGAAAAGGTCAAATCCCTCGAGGATGTGCAGAAGCAGATCGAAAAGGCGGAGCAAGGCGGCCGCCGCTCGGTACTGCTCCTGGTGAAGTTCCGGCAGGGTGAGGACCCGCTTCGGTTCGTGCCGCTTCGATTGAAGAAGAAGGACGGCTGAGGCGCGCAAGGCGCGGCCCCTTAGGCCGGGCCGATGCGACCGACAGGCACCGCGAGCGCCGCTTGGCTAAGGCCGGGCGGCGCTTTGCATTTGTCGGTGAAGGGACTAATCTGAGGGCCTTCCCCTTTCCGTCTTTGGAATCCCGATTTGAGTAGCCCGGCAACGACCTCTCCGCTCCGCCTGCGCGCGTTTGGGCCTGCGTATCTGCTCTCCTTGGGGCATGGCTCGTCGCATTGGATCACCGGCACTTTTTTCCTTCTGCTTCCAAAAGTTCGCGAGGAGTTCGGGCTCTCCTATGCCGAAATCAGCCTGATCGGGACGATCTATTACATTGGCTCGCTGGCATCGACCGTTGTCGGCGGCCCGGCGGTCGACGTGACGGGCCGGCGGATCTTGTTTCAGATCGGGTCGCTGTTTATGGCGGGGCTCGCCCTGATCGGGCTCGGCCTCGCCAACAACTTTTATCTGATCGCCCTTATGGGAATCTTGATCGCGGCCGCCAACAATCTGTGGCATCCGGCGTCCATGTCGTTCCTGTCGTCGGAGTATCCCAAGAACCGGGCTTTTGTGCTTTCCTTGCACGTCATTGGCTCGAACATCGGCGAGGCGCTCAGTCCGATCGTGGCCGGCGCCATTCTGACCTGGTCGGTCTGGGGCTGGCAGAGCGCGGCCTTCGTCAACGCCATCCCGGCGCTCCTGATGGGCGCGATATTCGTCGTCGCCATGCTGCCGAAGGACAAGCCGGTCGCCGGCGCCAGCCGTCGGGGAATCGACCTTTCGACTTACGCGATCAGCCTGCTCCGAATCCTCAAGGACAAGGTCGTCCTCGGCCTTTCGATGATGGCCGGCTTCCGCAGCATGGCGCAAAGCGGGCTGAAGCTGTTCCTGCCGTTCTATATCGTCGATGTCCTCCGGCTTCCATACGCCTATGCGGGCATTGCGCTGACGGCGTTGCTGGTCGGCGGTCTGGTGGCGTCGCCCATCGCTGCCGCCTATGCCGACCGCATCGGGCGCCGCCGCGTGGTCATGATGGCGCTGGGGGCGTCGACCGTGGTCATCGTCGCGCTGACCTTTGTCGGAAACGGGACGGCCTATGTCGTCGGCATCTCGCTGCTGGGCTTCACGATGTTCGCGGTGCGTCCGGTGATCCAGGGGTGGATGATGGACCTCGTGCCGCGGACGATGGCGGGCTCTGCGATCAGCCTGATGTTCTCGATCCAGGCGTTCAATTCGGCGATAACCCCGCTCATCGGCGGCGTCATCGCGGATCACTACGGCCTGGTCGCGGTATTCTATTTCCTCGGCGCGATCCTGCTGCTGGCCAATCTCGTCGTTTTCTTCCTTCCCAAGGAAGAGGCTCGCGCGGAAGCCGCGGACTGACCAGCGGGTCGATTAACGGGTGATCTCGTCTTCCCGGTAGCCCTGCAGATAGAGGAGCGCGGTCAGGTCGGCATGATCGATGCGCGCCCGGGCGCTTCGCGCGACAAGGGGCTTGGCGTGGTAGGCGACGCCGAGCCCCGCCGCGCCCAGCATGTCCAGGTCGTTGGCGCCGTCGCCGACGGCCATCGTGGCTTCCGGCGGCACATGACGCGTCTCGGTCAGCGCCCGCAGCCGGTCGAGCTTAGCGCTGCGGCCGAGGATCGGCTCGATGACCTTGCCGGTCAGCTTTCCGCCCTTAATTTCCAGTTGGTTGGCCTGATCCATGTCGAAGCCGAGAGCATCGCGGATAAAATCCGTATAGTAGGAAAAACCGCCGGATACGAGCGCGCAATAGGCGCCTGAGCGCTGCATCGTCGCCACCAGCGCCCTGGCGCCCGGCGTGATGCGGATTTTGGCGCGGGTTCGCTCCAGCGCGGCTTCCTCCAACCCGGCCAGCAGGCCGACCCGCTCGCGGAGGGCGCCTTCGAAGTCCAGCTCGCCGTTCATGGCGCGGGCCGTGATCGCCGCGATACGGTCGCGCAGCCCCACTTCATCCGCGAGCTCGTCCAGCATCTCGTTTTCGATGATCGTCGATTCCATATCGGCGATGAGCAGGCGCTTGCGCCGCCCTTCCGCGGGCTGGGCCACCGCGTCGATGGGCTCGTTCTCGATCACTTCGATGGCGAGGTCGACCGCATCGGCCTCCGGCAAGGCGTCGAAGGCGAGATCGGCGGCATGCCCGTAGGACAGCCAGTCCGGCGGCCCGACATCGGCGCCTGCGCCGCGCAGCGTCAATTCGATGTGGGAAACGGTGGACTCGTCGAGCCTGCCTTCCCCGGCAATAAGCGTGAGGACATTGTTCATTTGAGGGCAATCTGTATCCTGCCGTGCCATGCCAGACAACGAACGATTTCCGGTCCTCGTCATCGCGGGGCCGACATGCAGCGGAAAGTCCGCGCTCGCGCTCGAGCTGGCGGTCGCGTTCGGCGGCACCGTCATCAACGCCGACAGCATGCAGGTTTACCGGGAGCTTCGCATTCTGACCGCCCGGCCGAGCGCCGCGGACGAGGCGCGTGCGCCCCATCGCCTTTATGGGATGTTGTCGGCGGCCGAGCCGTGCTCCGCGGCCCGGTGGCGGGAGATGGCGGTCGCGGCGATCGGTGAGGCGCGGGGTGCGGGACGGCTGCCGATCATCTGCGGCGGGACGGGCCTTTATCTCAAGGCCCTGATCGAAGGGCTGTCGCCGCTGCCCGATATTCCGGCGGACATCCGGGCATCCGTGCGGTCACGCTTCGCGACCGCCAAGACTGAGGATATCCACGCGGCGCTGCGGGAGGCGGACCCCGAAGCGGCCGCGCGTCTTTCGGCGGCCGACCGTCAACGCCAGCTGCGCGCGCTCGAGGTCATAGAGGCGACGGGACGGTCGATCACGGACTGGCAGGCCGCGCCGCCCTCGGGCCCGCCGCCCGGCGCGGATTTCCGCTCGATCCTCCTGATGCCGCCCCGGAAGGCGCTCTACGAGGCCTGTGATGCGCGTTTCCGT
Organism: uncultured Rhodospirillaceae bacterium; assembly: GCA_964585785.1. Taxonomy (GTDB): domain Bacteria; phylum Pseudomonadota; class Alphaproteobacteria; order UBA8366; family UBA8366; genus WHUA01. The sequence continues at coordinate 8,708 of CAZPFL010000099.1, read as the reverse complement.
CGCATGCTGGCCGAGGGAGCGCTCGACGAGGTGGCGCATCTCCGGAGCCTGGGGCTCGACGCCGCGCTGCCGGCCATGAAAGCGCTCGGCGTGAGCGCGCTCATTCGGCATCTCGACGGGGAGATCGGTCTGGAAAGCGCTATTGCGGCAGCGCAGCAGGCCACCCGCAATTATGTCAAGCGCCAAGTCACATGGTTTAAGCGACAGTTTGTTGCCGATTTTGATCTTAACGAGCAATTTTCAGAAAAATTCATTGAGGAAATCTTTTCATTTGTTTGCAAAAAAGGGTTGACCCTGTCCCACTGAGACCCTAAGTTCCGCTCAGTGACGGGCCGGAGCGCCCGTTTTTCTATGTGCACCGCGGTATTTCTTTGGCGGGCCGATGGAAAACGGCGCTTGCCCGCAATAAATGGTTTTTTCACGACTCGGTAATTGTGCGACTGCAAACAGGAACCCGTGTTTGCGGCGCGAGCAAGGAGCAGGTGTCATGACGGGGAATAGCGAATTGACCGGTGCACGCGTGATCGTCCAAGCCTTGATCGATCAGGGCGTCGAGGTCGTATTCGGCTATCCCGGCGGCGCCGTTCTCCCGATTTACGACGAGATTTTCAAGCAGAACCATATCCGCCATGTTCTGGTCCGTCATGAGCAGGGCGCGGTGCACGCGGCCGAAGGCTATGCCCGCTCGACCGGAAAGGTCGGCGTCGTTCTGGTCACCTCGGGGCCGGGCGCGACGAATGCCGTGACCGGGCTGACTGATGCCCTGATGGATTCGATCCCGGTTGTCTGCCTCACGGGGCAGGTGCCGACCCATCTGATCGGCAACGACGCCTTTCAGGAATGCGACACGACGGGCATTACCCGCCCGTGCACGAAGCATAATTACCTCGTCAAGGAGGCGGGCGCGCTCGCCCGCACGCTGCACGAGGCGTTCTATGTCGCGCGTAGCGGCCGGCCCGGCCCGGTCGTGGTCGACCTGCCGAAGGACATCCAGTTCGCCACGGGGATCTACCTCGGGCCGGAAGAGGTCGTGCCGCGGACCTACCGGCCGCAGCTGCGCGGCGACGCGCGCGCCATCGAAGAAGCCGTCGAGCTGATCGCCAACGCGCACCGGCCGATCTTCTACGGCGGCGGTGGCATCATCAATTCAGGTCCGAAGGCGTGCAAGCGATTCACCGATTTCGTGCATTTGACGGGGTATCCCTGCACCTTGACCCTGATGGGGCTTGGCGCCTTTCCCGGCTCCGATCCGCAGTTCCTGGGCATGCTCGGGATGCACGGGACCTATGAAGCCAACATGGCCATGCACGGCTGCGACGTGATGGTCGCCGTCGGGTCGCGCTTCGACGACCGGATCACCGGCCGTCTCGACGCCTTCGCCCCGCGGGCCAAGATCATCCATATCGATATCGACCCGTCCTCGATCAACAAGAACGTGCAGGTCGACCTGCCGATCGTTGGAGACGTGGGAACGGTGATGGGCCAGATCGCCAAGGTCTGGAAGGCGAAGGTCAAGCGCCGTGGGAACGGTAAGGCGCTCGATGCCTGGTGGTCGCGGATCGAGGCTTGGCGGCGGCGTGACTGTCTCTCCTATAAGATGGACAAGAAGATCATCAAGCCGCAATACGCCATCCAGCGCCTCTACGAGCTGACCAAGGATCGCGACGTCTTCGTGACCACCGAGGTGGGCCAGCACCAGATGTGGGCCGCGCAGTTCTACAAGTTCGAGAAGCCGAACCGCTGGATGACGTCCGGCGGCCTCGGGACCATGGGCTACGGCCTGCCGGCGGCGATCGGCGTGCAGATCGGCAATCCGGAGAAGCTGGTCGTCGATATCGCAGGCGAGGCGTCGATCCTGATGAACATCCAGGAGATGTCCACCGCGATCCAGCACCGCCTGCCGGTCAAGGTCTTCATCCTCAACAACCAGTATATGGGGATGGTGCGCCAGTGGCAGGAGCTGCTGCACGGCGGGCGCTATTCGGAAAGCTATACGGCGGCGCTGCCTGATTTCGTCAAGCTGGCCGACGCCTTCGGCGGGGTTGGCTTGCGGGCGACCAAGCCCAGCGAAGTCGACGACTTGATCAAGGAAATGATTGCGACCGACCGGACTGTCATCGCCGACATCGCCGTCGATCCCAAGGAGAATTGCTACCCGATGATCCCGTCGGGCTCGGCGCATAACGAGATGCTCCTCGGGAGCAACGGCGGGATCTCCGGCGAGCAGACCGTGTCCGAAGACGGCATGGTTCTGGTCTAGGAGAACGGAAGATGGCCAGAGCAAAGCGGCCGCCGGCGCCGACACAGCCCGCGTCCGCATACATCATCAAGGCGCCGGACACCAATGTGGAGCGCCATACGCTTGCCGTGATCGTTTCCAACGAGCCGGGCGTGCTGGCGCGCGTCATCGGCCTGTTTTCCGGGCGCGGCTATAACATCGAGAGCCTCACCGTGGCGGCGGTGAACGAGGATGAGAGCGTCTCGCGGATTACCGTGGTGACCACCGGAACGCCGATGATCATCGAGCAGATCAAGAATCAGCTCAATCGCCTGGTGCCGGTCAGCGACGTGCACGACTTGACCGAAGAAGGCTCCTTCGTCGAGCGGGAACTGGCGCTGGTCAAGGTGGTCGCCAAAGCGCGTTCCCACGAGCGCCGGGAGTCGCTCCGCATGGCGGAGATCTTCGGCGCCGACGTGGTGGATACGACGACGGATTCCTTTGCCTTCGCCATGACCGGGGCGCCTGCCAAGGTGCGGGCCTTCATCGACCTGATGCGGGCGCTGGGGAAGACCGAGGTCGTGCGCAGCGGCGTGGTGGCCATTGCCCGCGGCGCACGGGCGCTGTAAAACCCCGCCGCCGGAGGCGGAATTCTGGATCTTTCAAGCATAAAAGGGAGTGCGGCCATGCGGGTCTATTATGATCGTGATGCCGACGTGAATTTGGTGAAATCGAAGAAAGTGGCCGTTGTCGGTTACGGGAGTCAGGGACACGCGCATGCGATTAATCTTCGCGATTCGGGCGCGAAAGATGTCCGAATCGCTCTCCGTCCCGGCTCCGCCAGCGCGGCCAAGGCCGAAAAGGCGGGTTTCAAGGTCCTCGACTCGAGCGAAGCGGCGAAATGGGCCGATGTCGTCATGGTTTTGACGCCGGACGAGCACCAGGGGGCGCTCTATCGCGACCATCTGGAACCGAACATGCGCGAAGGCACGGCGCTCGCTTTTGCACATGGCCTGAACATCCACTTCAACCTGATCGAGCCGCGCAAGGACTTGGATGTCTTCATGATCGCTCCGAAGGGGCCGGGACACACGGTGCGCTCGGAATACCAGCGCGGCGCCGGCGTGCCGATGCTGTTGGCGGTCCATCAGGATGCCTCGGGGAACTGCCACGATCTGGCGCTGTCCTACGCCAGCGCGATCGGCGGCGGCCGGGCCGGCATCATCGAGACCACCTTCCGCGAGGAATGCGAGACCGACCTGTTCGGCGAGCAGACCGTGCTCTGCGGCGGCCTGACCGCGCTTATCATGGCGGGGTATGAGACGCTGGTGGAGGCCGGATACGCGCCGGAAATGGCCTATTTCGAGTGCCTGCACGAGGTCAAACTGATTGTCGACCTGATCTACGAGGGCGGCATCGCGAACATGCGCTATTCGGTGTCGAACACCGCGGAATACGGCGATTTGACGCGCGGGCCCAAGGTCATCGATCCCAGCGTCAAGACGCGGATGAAGGAGATCCTCGACGATATCCAGTCCGGGCGGTTCACCCGCGAATGGATGCTGGAATGCGCGTCGGGCCAGTCCAGCTTCAAGGCGTTGCGCCGCCGCGCCGCCGAGCATCCGGTCGAGGAGGTCGGCGCACGGCTTCGCGGCATGATGCCCTGGATCGCCGAAAATGCCCTCGTGGATAAGAGCAAGAATTAACATTCGGCTATACCTGAGCCGATTCAATTCGTTACTAACGGGACGGTTCGCGCATGCGTGAACGTCCCGTTAGTTATTTATTAACGACAGTTCATGTATGAAAATTATCTTGGTTAATGGCTAAAAAGACTTGGCCATGGGAGGCTATAGGCTTCCCTGTCTTCGTATTTCTGGCTTATAGTCATTAACCATCTTTGAGCCTGGCGCGCTGTAAGATGGGGCGTAGGTGGACGACGAGGGTGAGAAGGGGTGTCGCAATTCTGCCGGTCGGCGCCAAGCATCGAGCCGGCAGCAGGGGGCAATTCACACCGTTGCGGAACACACTTGATTGCGCTGTCGTTGGCGCGTCTCGGCTCATGGGGCCGCGCACAGAATGTGTGTGGCGCCACTCGGGCTGTTGAAGACGATCTGCGGCATTCCGTTGACGCGGCAGAGCGGGTTTGGTGGTAGGTTACGGGATGAGGAGCGCTAGAACAGTGTCCAGCGTCGGAACAATCATCAACAAGGTGGGACAATAGATATGTTCGGTCGTCTTCTTGGAATGCTTTCGGCGGATATGGCGATCGACTTGGGCACGGCGAATACCCTTGTCTACGTGAAGGGCCGCGGAATCGTTCTCAATGAGCCGTCGGTCGTTGCCATTGCAGAGGTCAAGGGCAAGAAGCAGGTGCTCGCCGTCGGCGACGAGGCAAAGATGATGCTGGGCCGCACGCCGGGCAACATCCTCGCGATCCGGCCGCTGCGGGACGGCGTTATCGCCGATTTCGACGTCGCCGAGGAAATGATCAAGCACTTCATCCGCAAGGTTCACAACCGCCGCAGTTTCGCGTCGCCGCAGGTCATCGTCTGCGTCCCGTCCGGCTCGACCGCCGTGGAACGGCGCGCCATTCAGGAATCGGCGGAAGCGGCCGGCGCGCGGCGCGTCTTCCTGATCGAGGAGCCGATGGCGGCTGCGATCGGTGCGGGCTTGCCGGTGACCGAGCCGACCGGCTCGATGGTCGTCGACATCGGCGGCGGCACGACGGAAGTCGCGGTCCTGTCGCTCGGCGGCATCGTCTATTCCCGCTCGGTCCGAGTCGGCGGCGACAAGATGGACGAGGCGATCATCGCCTACATCCGCCGCAACCATAACTTGCTGGTGGGCGAAAGCAGCGCGGAGCGGATCAAGAAGGAAATCGGCTCGGCCTGCGCGCCGGACGACGGCGAAGGCCGCGTCATCGAGATCAAGGGGCGCGACCTGATGAACGGCGTGCCGAAGGAGCTCGTCATTACCGAGCGCCAGATTTCGGAAAGCCTGGCGGAGCCCGTCGGCGCGATCGTCGAGGCCGTGAAGGTCGCGCTGGAGCACACCGCGCCCGAGCTCGCGGCCGACATCGTCGACAAGGGTATCGTCCTGACCGGCGGCGGCGCGTTGCTGGGAAATCTCGACTATGTGTTGCGCCATTCGACAGGGCTGCCCGTGTCCATCGCGGACGATCCGCTGTCATGCGTGGCGTTGGGTACCGGACGTTGCCTCGAGGAAATGAAGACGCTCAAAAACGTCCTCATTAGCATGTATTGAGTATGCTTCTCGACGCAGCCGCCGCCAGCGGAACGTCGGGGTAGGAGCTTGAGTGAGGCATCGCCCTGAAAATATCCTGCGGATGACGGCGCCGCTGCGGGGCTTTGCTCACCGGTTCGCGTATGTCTTTCTGCTCGCCGCCGCGCTCGGCATTCTCCTTTTAGGTAAGGCGGACCCGCTGGTCTTTCAGCGGGCGCGCACCACGGTCACCGACATCACCGCGCCGGTGCTCGACGCCTTGTCGCGGCCGGCGGTCACCGTTTCGCAAGTCATCGAGGAAGCGCGCGAATTGGCGCGGCTGCGGGAAGAGAACATCGTCCTGCGCGCCGAGAACGAGCGTCTGCTGAAATGGCAGAATGCGGCGCGCACCTTGCTCGCCGAAAACAAGCAGCTGCAAGCGCTGCTCGGCTTCAGGCCGCCTGAGGACGCCAAATCGGTGACGGGTCGCGTAATCGGCGATTCCGGCGGCGCGTTCGTGCGGAGCGTGCTGGTCAACGCGGGCGCGCGTGACGGCGTGCGGAAGGGTGATGCGGCGCTTACCGGAAAGGGCCTGCTCGGCCGCGTGGCGGAAGTCGGCGAGCGGGCGGCGCGCGTGCTCCTCATCAACGACTTGAACAGCCGCATCCCGGTCGTGATCGAGCGGTCGCGGGAGCGCGCCATCCTCGCGGGCGACAACTCGGTGACGCCGCGTTTGCTCTATCTGCCAATTACCACGACGGTGCAGGTCGGCGACCGGGTCGTGACGTCGGGCCATGGCGGCGCCTTTCCGGTCGGGCTGCCGGTCGGCGTGGTGACGTCGATCAGCGACGACGGCGTGCGCGTTCTGCCATTCGCCGACGCGACGAATGTCGAATACGTGCGGCTCATGGATTTCGGGCTCCAGGGCATCCTCAACGTCTCGGATGACGACGACCAGCCTTCCAACGCCGCCAAGCGGCAGGCGAAGGGGAGGCGGTGATGCTGGTCTTCGGCAACTGGCCGCGCGTCGACCTCGCGCTCCGGCGCATCACGCCGCTGCTGCTGACGCTGGGCCTCGTCATCCTGTCGCAGGTCCCGATGCAATTGCCGTCGCCGATGCCTATTACGCCCGGCTTCGCGGTCATCGCCGTCTATTTCTGGGCGCTGCACCAGCCTGACCTGATCCCCGCGCCGGCGGTCTTCGCCATCGGCATCTTCCAGGACATTCTCGGCGGCCTGCCGATCGGCTTGAACGCTTTCATCCTGCTCGTGCTGTACGGGATCGTCGTCTCGCAGCGGCGGTATTTCTTCGGCAAGTCCTTCGGCGTTCTGTGGTGGGGATTCGCCACGGTGGCGGTCGTCATCGGCGCGCTGGAATGGGCGATGATGTCGATCTTGTCGGCGACCGTGCTCTCGGTGATGCCGATCGTCGTCGAACAGCTCACCACGGCGGCTCTTTACCCCGTCGTCGCCTATGTCTTCGTGCTGACCCATCGCAGCATTCTGCGCGAGGCCTGACCATGAAGCCGGAACAGGACCGCGGCAGGATATTCACCCGTCGGGCGATGTTGCTGGCCGGCGGGCAGGCGCTTCTGTTCAGTGGGCTGGCCGCCCGCATGTACTATCTGCAAGTCATCGAATCGAGCCGCTATCGCGTGCTCGCGGACGAGAACCGCATCAGCCTGCGCCTGCTGCCGCCGCCGCGCGGGCGCGTGCTCGACCGGCGCGGCGTGCCGCTGGCGGTAAACGTTCAGAACTACCGTGTCGTCGTCGTGCCCGAGGAGGCCGGGGATATCGAGAAGATGCTCGATCGCCTCAACCACCTGGTCCAGGTGCCCGAGCATGAGCGCCGGCGGATCATGCGGGAAGTGCGGCGCCGGCGCGCCTTCGTGCCCGTCACCGTGCGCGAAAATCTGAGCTGGGAAGAGGTCAGCCGCATCGAGGTGAACGCCCCCGACTTGCCGGGCATCAACATTGACGTGGGACAGACGCGCTCCTACCCCTTCGACGGTTCGGCGGCGCATATACTGGGCTACGTCGCGTCGGTCTCGGAACATGATCTCACCGGCGATCCGCTGCTCGAGCTGCCCGGCTTCCGCATCGGCAAGAACGGTATCGAGCGGCAATACGACCTGCAGCTCCGCGGCAAGGCCGGCAACGCCGAGGTCGAAGTCAACGCGCTGGGACGGGTGATCCGCGAGCTGCGCCGCCAGGAAGGGCAGCCGGGACAGGATGTCGACCTGACCATCGATATCGGCCTGCAGGAATTTACCGCGAAACGGATCAGTCAGGAGCGCCGCGCCGCCGCCATCGTGATGGATGCCCATAAGGGCGACGTTCTCGCCATGGCATCCAACCCCACATTCGACCCCAATGCATTCAACGACGGCCTGAGCGGCACGGAATGGAACCGCCTGATCACCAACCCCGACGCGCCGCTGACCAATAAGGTCATCGCCGGCCAATACGCCCCAGGGTCCACCTTCAAGATCAACGTCGCGCTGGCGGCGCTCGAGGCGAATATCCCGCCGTCCTTCCGCGTCACCTGCCTTGGCCATATCCGGCTCGGCAACCAGATCTTCCATTGCTGGAAGCATGGCGGCCACGGTTCCGTCGATATGATCGACGGGATCAAGGGGTCCTGTGACGTCTATTTCTACGAGCTCGCCAAGCGCGTCGGCATCGACAAGATCGCCGCGATGGCGAAGCGCATGGGCTTGGGCCAACTGCTCAACATCGACATCCCGGGCGAGCGCAGCGGCCTGATCCCGACACGGAATTGGAAGCTGGCGACGCTCGGCGTGCCCTGGCAGCTGGGCGAAACACTGGTCGCCGGCATCGGGCAGGGCTATGTCCTGGCGACGCCGTTGCAGCTCGCGGTGATGGTCTCGCGCCTCGTCAACGGCGGCTTCGCCGTGACGCCGCATATGACGCTGGCGCCGCCCGGAGTTGATCCGGCCGACGAGCCGCCGCGCAGCTTCAAATCGCTTGGGTTGAACGACGCGTCGCGTCGCGTCGTCATGCAGGGCATGGTCGAGGTCGTCAACAATCCGATCGGCGGCACGGCCTTCCGCTCGCGCATCAAGGAGAAGGAATACGCGATGGGCGGCAAGACCGGCACGTCGCAGGTCCGGCGCATCACGCTGGCCGAGCGCGAGCACGGCCTGCGCAAGGAGGACGAGGTGCCGTGGCGCGAGCGCGACCACGCTTTGTTCGTCGGCTTCGCGCCGATCGACGCGCCGCGCTACGTCACCGCCGTCGTCGT
>CAZPFL010000098.1:4723-17898 GCA_964585785.1 uncultured Rhodospirillaceae bacterium | reverse complement strand
TCAGCACGTCCCAGCCGAGGCCCCAGCCTTCCAGCGTGCCGGGCTGGAAGTTCTCGGTCAGTACGTCGGCCTTGGCGACGAGCTGCTTCAGCATCGCCACGCCCTTGGGCGATTTGAGGTTGAGCGTGACCGACTTCTTGTTGCGCGCCTCGGAAAGCCAGACCAGCGTCTCGCCGCATTCCGAGACGGTGCCGAGCCGGCGGCAGGGATCGCCGACCTTCGGCTGCTCGACCTTGATCACCTCGGCGCCGAACTCCGCCATGATGGTCGCGCAGTAAGGCGCGGCGATGTAGGTCGCGATATCGATGACGCGGAGCCCGGCGAGTGGGCGGTCGTCGGTGGCGATGTCGTGGCGGTCGGGCACTGCGTTTCCTTCCCGGCTTCGAACGGTCTCATGCTTCGACAAGCTCAGCATGAGGATTATTTTTATAGATCAGAACAATAGACCTCATCCCGAGCCTGTCGAAGGATGAGTGCGCTCCGATACACCGAGCCGCCCGTGCTTCGACAGGCTCAGCATGAGGCTGATATTATGCCGACCGGAAGCAGGCGATCGATGCCGCCACTATAGCCTTCCGTGCGCGGCGGTAAAAAGGCATATTGGTCCGGACAAATTAAACGAGGCCATCAACCGAGGAAGCGCCATGAATACCGTCGTCAAGCCGGCCGCCCTGAAATCCAAGGCCGAAGCGGAAACCGCAAGCGCCACGATCTCCGAGCAGCTTGCCGCCTTCGCCGCCGGGCTGGACGCCGCGCGTATTCCGGCCGAGGTGATCGCGCGGGCGAAGCTGCACATCCTCGATTGCTTCGGCATCGGGCTGGCGTCGACGACCTACGAATTCGGCCACCGCATGGCGAACGCGATGCACGGCCTCGGCGGCGACGGGGCGTTTCCCGTGATCGGCCTGCCGATGCGCTTGCCGCTGCGCGATTCCGTGCATCTCAACGGCACGCTGATCCACGGCCTCGACTTTGACGACACGCATGGCGCCGGCGTGATCCATGCGTCGACCAGCGCCCTGCCGACGGCGCTCGGCGCGGCGCTCGCCAATAGGGCGAGCGGGATCGAGGCGATGGCCGCTTATCTCGTCGCGATGGAGACCTCGGCCCGCATCGGCATGGCGGTCAACGGGGCCTTCCACAAGGCGGGGCACCATCCGACCGGGCTGGTCGGCGCCTTCGGGGCGACGCTCGCGGCCGGGCGGCTCGGCGACCTCAGCGAAGGCCAGATGGCGCACGCGCAGGGCATCACCCTCAGCATGGCGGCCGGCAGCCTCGAATTCCTGTCCGACGGCGCCTGGACGAAGCGCCAGCATCCCGGCTGGGCCGGCGTCTGCGCGATCACCGCGGCGGCCATGGCGAAGCAGGGCTTCGTCGGGCCGAAGCAGGCCTATGAGGGGCGCTACGGCCTCTACAATCTGCATCTGGGCACGCATCTCGGCGCCGACGCGCCGTTCGACCTGAGCGCCTGCACGCGCGGGCTGGGCGAGGACTGGGAGCTGTTCAACGTCGCCTTCAAGCCGTACCCGGCCTGCCATTTCAACCACGCCTTCGCCGACAGCGCGCTGGCGCTGCGGCAAAAGCACGGGCTGAAACCCGAGGACATCAAATCCGTCACCGCGCTGATCGGCGAGCGGCAGATCGCCGTGGTCTGCGAGCCGGAGGCGGAAAAGCGCCGGCCGAAGAACGCCTACGAGGCGCAGTTCAGCACGCATTACATCATTGCCGCGGCGCTGGCGCGGGGCCGTTTCACGCTGGACGAGCTGGATGCGTCCGCCTATACGGACCCGGCCATCCTCGCGCTCTGCGACCGCGTCACCTATCGCAACGAGCCGGACATGAATTCGCTGCGCTACTATTCCGGCGGCGTGATCATCGAGACCACGGACGGCCGCCGGCTGGAGCATCGCGAGATGCAGAACCGCGGCTCCGACGCGAACCCGCTCAGCCCCGCCGACATCGAGGACAAGTTCTGGGCCAATGCCACGCGCGCGGTCGGCCGTGAGCGGGCCCAGCGCGTGCTCGACGCGGTGATGGGCCTCGACAAGGCGGAGGACTTGCGCCCGCTCGGCGACGCGCTCTGCCTCGCCTGATCGCCCTCGGCCGCCCCCCTGAGGACCCCGACGCGCCGCGTGTCGCATTCGTGCGCGGCGGTATTTGACAGCGGCCGCGTTGCGGGATTGGTTATGGGGAGCGCCCCTCCCAGACGAAAGGAATCCCCATGCGCATCACCGACCGCAGCATCGCGCAATACGAGCGCCTGGAGGGGCCGACGCGCCCCGGCAAGCCGCGCAAGACCGGCCTGACGGTGATGATCGACACGGGGCCCAGCGATTTCGGCTGGACCGGCACGACCGCGCTCGAGGATCTGCTGGAATATGGCTGCGAGTTCATCGACTACGCGAAGATCTTCGCCATCAATGGCCTGATCTTCCCGGTCGAGCTCATCAAGAAGGTCAACGCCCTCTACCGCGACTATGACGTGAAGCCGTTCTGCGGCGGCATCCTGTTCGAGACGGCCTTCCACCAGAATGCGCAGGACGAGCTGATCACCCATCTCCGGCGCATCGAGGCGAGCGGGCTGGAGATCTCGGAGAACTATCTCGAGCTGACGCCGGAGGAGCGCCGCCGCGAGATCGACCGCTTCCAGAAGGCGGGCTTCGAGGTCGTCTTCGAGTTCGGCCGCAAGGAGCCGACCGAGCCGCTGTCGCTCGACTATATCGGATCCGTCGTGGAGGAGATGATCGAGGTCGGCGCGGTGCACGTGATCCTGGAGCAGAGCGAGCTCGACATGCTGGCCGAGGCGACGCCCGACGAGTTCCGCAAGCTGCGCGATCAGCGCTGGTACCCGCACATCGTCATCGAGCCGGACCCGTACCGCTTCCCCAAGCAGCATGTCGAGCTGATCGAGCAGTTCGGCCCGGACGTCAGCCTGTGCAACGTGGCGCCGGACCAGGTGATCAAGCTGGAAGGCTTCCGCCGCGGCATCGGCCGCCCGGTGCACTATTCCTTCCTGTCGGACGCGCTGAAGCAGAAGCGGTAAGGCGCGGCGCGGGCCGGCATCGCCGATATTCACCGGTTGTTAAACAGTTTTCGCGATTTTTCCGGGAATTCCATCTTGGGACTTCTGTCTGGAACGCGATGCGGGTTTGGCCGGTACTTCTTGGCGCGGCGGCGGCGGTGGCGATTGCCGGGCCGGCGGTGGCGGGAAGCTATTCCAGCGCCATCACGCGGCTCGCCGAGACCGACGTAAAGCTCTGGATCAACCACCCGACCATCATCGACGCGGTGCGCGCGCAGAATATCCAGAACGCGCGTCTGACGACGGAAGACATCCTCCGCCTTGACGAGCGGTGGCGCCAGGAAACGGTCTCGCCCAGCAAGCCGATGATCCAGGCGCTGATGGCGAACGCGCTGTCGTCCTTCCTCATGCAGAAAAAGCGCGCCAGCAAAGGGCTTTACACCGAAATCTTCGTGATGGACGACAAGGGGCTCAACGTCGGGCAGAGCGACATCACCTCGGATTACTGGCAGGGCGACGAGGCGAAGTGGCAGAAGACCTATCTGGCGGGCCCGAACGCGATGCTCATCGAGACCATGAAGCGCGATCGCTCGACCCACGTCCTGCAGAGCCAGCTCAGCCTGCCCATCGTCGATCCGGAGACCGGCGGGGTCATCGGCGCCATCACCGTGGGGATCGACGTCTCGCGTCTTCCGCGATAATCCCGGGTAATTCTTGGATTATTACTACCTTTACGAGATATTAAGTCGTCTATGGAACCTTCCGCGTGTTGAACACAATCAGTTCATTAGCGGGGATATAATGCGTATTTCTTCGATCGTTATCGGCGCCGTGGCGGCCGTTTTCCTGTGCGGCTCGGCCATCGCCAATGAATTTGCCGCGCCTATCACCAAGCTCGCCGACACCCAGGTCCGCGAATGGATCAAGGACCCGATCGTCGTCAACGCGATCAAGGCCCAGAACGTCAAGCACGCCAACATGACGCAGGCGGACATCAACAAGCTCGACAAGCAGTGGATGGCCGAGACCGGCTCCAGCAGCCAGCCGCTGATCAAGTCGCTGCTGTCGAACGACCTCTCCAAGTTCCTGCGGGCGAAGAAGGAAGCCAGCAAGGGCCTGTTCACCGAGATCTTCGTGATGGACAACAAGGGCCTCAACGTCGGCCAGAGCGACGTCACCTCCGACTATTGGCAGGGCGACGAAGCGAAGTGGCAGAAGACCTTCCTGGTCGGGCCCAAGGCCATCCACATCAGCGACGTCAAGAAGGACGAGTCGACGCAGACCTACCAGAGCCAGCTGAGCCTGCCTGTCGTCGATCCGGCCAACAACCAGGTCATCGGCGCTATCACCCTCGGCGTCAACGTCGAGCAGCTCGGCAACTAAGCACGAGACGGCCGCCGTCGTACTGCAGACCGAAGGGTGACGATTCTCATGTTCAAAAAGCTTGCTTTTGGGCGGGCCGGCAATGCCCGTTCCGCAGATAGCGGTCTCGGCTATTGGACGCTCGGAAAAAAGCTGATTGTCGTCATGGCGGCTGGCGTAGCCTTGAGCTACGCCACCGTCATCGCGATTCAGGGCATGAGCGAGTCGGAACGCCTGCGTCACCACACGTCGGCGGCGAATGTCGAGCTGACGGCGCTGCTGGCGGCGCAGATCGGCGGCGGCGTCCGCTTCAAGAAGGCGGATTCGATCACCGACGCCTATGCTCGTCTGATCGAGTCCGGCAAGGAGGCCATCGGCCAGCTCTGGACGCTCAGCAAGGACGGCGAGATCATCACCAAGTATGAGGCGAAGGATCTCGAACACCGCTTCGATGCGCCGCCGAAGGACCTCGTCCAGAAGGCGCTGTCGACGGGCAAGCTGGCGTCGTTCGATTCCCATGACTACGAGATCGTCGCGGCGCCGGTGACCTTCGGCGCCAAGAAGGAACCCGTCGGCGTCATCGTCGTACAGTGGCGCTACGCCGCGCTCAATCGCGAGATCAGGGCGAACATCGTGCGGCAGTCGATCACGGCGACGGTTCTCGCGGCGATCCTGCTGACCATGATCATCGTCGTGATCTGGCGCCTGATCACCAAGCCGATCCATGCGACGGAGGCCAACATGCGGGCGCTCGCCGCGGGCGACCTCAATGTCGAGATCACCGGTCTTGGCCGGCGGGACGAGATCGGCAGCATGGCCCGCGCGGTCGAGGTCTTTAAGACCAACGCCGCGGACAAGGCGCGGCTCGAGCACGAAAACGAGGAGAACCAGCGCCGGGCGGAAGAGCAGCGAAAAGCGGCGCTGCACGCCGTCGCCGAGAATTTCGAGAAGAGCGTCAGCGGGCTCGTCGACTCCGTCGCCAAGTCCGCGACCGAGATGCGCACGACTGCGCAGGGCATGTCCGGCAGCGCGCAGCAATCGAGCGAGCGCGCCGCGGCCGTGGCCGAGGCGTCCGACCGGGCGTCGGAAAATGTCGGCACGGTAGCGGCCGCCGCGGAAGAGCTCTCCTCCTCGATCGAGGAGATCACCAAGCAGGTCGGCCATTCGACCGAGATGGCGCAGGAGGCCGTCGCGGCGGCGCAGGCGGCGAGCGGCGACGTGCGGGGCTTGAGCGAAGCGGCGCAAAAGATCGGTGAAGTCGTCGCGCTTATCACCGAGATCGCCGAGAAGACGAACCTTCTCGCCTTGAACGCGACCATCGAGGCGGCGCGCGCGGGCGAGGCGGGCAAGGGCTTCGCGGTCGTCGCCTCCGAGGTGAAGACTCTCGCCAACCAGACCGCGTCCGCGACGGAAGATATTTCCGCGCAGGTCCACAGTATCCAGTCGGCGACGAACGGCGCGGTCAACGCCATCACCTCGATCACGACGCTGATCGACGAACTCAACACGATCTCGATCGCGATTTCGGACGCGGTCGGCCAGCAGGGCGAGGCGACGCGCGAGATCGCGCGCAACGTCCAGGAGGCCGCGAATGGCACGCGCGACGTCAGCCGCTATATCGGCGACGTGACGGCGGCCTCGGCCGAGACCGGCGAAGCCGCCGGCATCGTGCTGAACGAGGCGGAGGGGCTTTCCAAGCAATCCGCGGCGCTGCGCGGCGAGGTCGACAACTTCCTGGGCGAGATCCGCGCTTCCTGAGGCGGGATGGGTTGCAGCAACCGTAGGCTCGCCGCAATGGATGCCGCGGACAAGCCGTGGCGTGACGATTTAAGCGGAGAATTGAGACACAATACGTGATGCCACGCTTTATGCGTGGCATCCATATGCCTGGGTTTATCGGCGTTTGATTGTTCGGACGCGCGGCCTAGACCGCGACGGCGCCCGACGGCGGGGTCATCACATGCGCCATGCCCTCGAAGCGGCCGGTCGCCGGGTCACGCAGCACCACGTTGGGGCAGGCGTAGTGGTGCGGAAAGATCGTGTTCTCGCCATAGAGCACCGGCATATGCGCCTCGATCGCCTTCGCCACCGCGCCGTCGAGCAGCGGGTCGACCGTGCAGCGCCCTTCGCCGCTGACGTCGATGCGCGGGTGATGGCAGGCCTCCTCCAGCGCCATGCCGCGCGCCGCCAGCATGGAGATGATCTGGAAGATGGCGGGCATGATGCGCCGCCCGCCCGACGCGCCGATCGCGAACCAGGGCTTGCCGTCGCGTGAGACGATCGTCGGGCACATGTTCGACAGCGGCCGCTTGCCGGGGCCCAGCGCGTTGGGTCCGCCGGGCCGCGGATCGAACCACATGATGCCGTTGTTCATCAGGATGCCGGTGCCGGGAAAGACGACCTTACTGCCGAAGACGGAGAGCAGCGTCTGCGTCACGCAGACCATGTTGCCGTCCTTGTCGGCGATGGTAAAGTTGGTGGTGCAGGCCGGATCGCGGCTGTCGTTCGCGTCGCCCATGGTGCGGAAGCGCTCCTCATAGGCTTTGCCCAGCGCCTGCGCCCAGACGGCGAAGGCCGCGGCGTCGGGCACGCCCTTGCCCTTGACGCCCGCGGACAGCTCGATCGTGCGCAGCATCGTCGGGCCGGCGGTCAGGCCGGGCGCGGCGTGCACGACGCCCTCGCCATAGGCGTATTCCGCCGGCGCGGCCTCGCTCGCGCGGTAGCTGGCGAAATCTTCGGCCGAGAGGCGGCTTCCGCCGGCCTTGGCGTCACGCAATATCTGGCGCGCGATGTCGCCGCGGTAGAAGTCGTCGGGACCCGCTTCGGCCAGCCGGTTCAGCGTATCGGGCAGCCGGCCGAGCGAGCGATGCGGGATCGGCTTGCCCTGGTCGGCGGTCGGTGGCAGGCCGTGCGGCAGATAGATCTCGCGGCTGGCGAGGAAGTTGCGCAGCTCCTTCGCCGCGCCCAGCGTGCGCAGCGACATGTACCAGGTTACCGGCAGGCCGCGCTTGGCGAGCGCGACGGCCGGCCACAGCAGCTCGGCCCAGGGCATGCTGCCGTAACGCTCATGCGCGAAGGCCATGCCGGCGACGAGGCCCGGCACGGCGATCGAGTGGTATCCCACGATGTTGCGGTTCTCGACCACGTTGGGCCAGGCGAACAGGTCGCCGCTGCTGCCGCCGGCGGCATCCAGCGGGTAGTCCTCGATCCGCAGGCCCTTCGGCGCGACCATGCCCATGTTGACGCAGCGATAGGCGCCCTTTTCCGCCAGCGCGACCTGCATATAGCCGCCGCCGCCGACGCCGCTCATCCAGGGCTCCACTACGGAAATCGCGAAGGAGACGGCAATCGCGGCGTCCACGGCGTTGCCGCCGGCATGCAGCACCTCCGCGCCGATCTCGGCGGCGGCCCGGTGCTGGCAGGCGACGACGCCTTTGTCGCCGGAGACCGCAGGCTTCCGGATGATCCAATTCTGGTGGAATTGCGTATTGGGGAAGGTGGGGGTGGTCATCGGGCAAGTATTCCCGGCAATGTGTGCCGCTGGCAAGTGGTATGCGAAATCCGGTTTTGACATTCACGGTGTATAGGCGGGATGCTACCCGATCAAAAAACCGTCCAACGACACGAACGGCACGGGAGGAACAAGAATGCAGGCGGCGGCGGAACGCACGACGGCGAAACGGGGCGCGGACATTGGCGCGACCCAGGCCTTGGCGAGGTTCGCGAGCCGATTGCGCTACGACGCGCTTCCCGAAGCCGCACGGCATGCCGCGAGACGCCATTGTCTCGACACCGTCGGCGCGGTTTTGGCCGGTATGCGCCAGCATGCGACGAAGACGGTCGCGCATACGCTGGGCGAGCTGGCCGGCCAAGGGGCCACGGCGGTGCCGGGCCTGACGCACCGGGTCGATCCGCTGTCGGCGGCCTATATCACGGGTACGGCGGCCCACGGTCTGGAGCTCGACGACGGCTATCGCGCGGGCTCGGTGCATCCCGGGACGGTCGTCATTCCGTCGCTGCTCGCCGCGGCCTCGACCGGCCGCTACGACGGCAGGCAGTGGATTACGGCGATCGTGGCCGGGTACGAGACGATTTGTCGCATCGCCGCGGCGATTCACCCCGCCTCACGTCACAAGGGCTTTCACAATACCTCGGTCGCGGGCGTGATGGGCGCCGCGGTCGCCGTCGGCGCGCTGCTCGGCCTGGACGAAAAGCGCATGGCGCACGCGCTCGGCCTCTCCGCCAGCAGCGCCGCGGGCATCTGCGCTTTCCTCAAGGGCGGCGGCGAGGTCAAGCGGACCCATCCCGGCCACGCCGCGCGGGAAGGGCTGCAATGCGCCTTCGCGGCGAAGAACGGCCTGACCGGACCGGCGGACGTTCTGGAGATCGCCGACGGCTTCTTCCAGGCGTTCTCGGACGCGGTCGACGAGAGCGTCGTCACGGCGGGGCTGCTCGACGGCGAGCTGGTCATGACGCGCTGCTACATCAAGCCGCACGCCGCCTGCCGCCACCTGCATCCCGGCATCGATGCGGTGCTCGACATTCTCAACACGGACAAGATCAAGTCCGACGCGGTGCAGCGCATCGACGTCGGCACCTACGCCATCGCGGTGGCGCACGGCCAGGCGCGCTATGACGACATGCTGTCGGCCCAGATGAGCTATCCCTTCGTGATCGCGACCGCGCTGGAACGGCGCGCGGTACGGCTCAATCATTTCAGCGATGCCTCGCGCGCGGACGACGCCGTCCTGCGCCACGTCCCGAAGGTGACCGTGACGATGGATCCCGAGTGCGAGGCGGCCTACCCGACGCAGCGCCCGGCCAAGGTCGCGGTGCACATGCGCGACGGCACGGTGTATCGCCGCCAGGTCGACGAGCCCTATGGCGGGCCCGACAACCCCGTGGTCGACGATGCGTTGCTGGCGAAGTTTCACAGCCTCGCCGATCCCGTGCTCGGCGCCGCGCGCGCCAGTGAAGCCGAGCGCATGCTCTGGAACCTGGACGACGTCACCAACATCGCCAACCTGATGGACCGGCTCGTCGGCGTCGAATGAGTCGGCGTCGACTGACGCGGAAGTTTCGGTCGACAGTCGGTTGATCGATGTTAAGATTCCTCCCGAGTCATGTGGGAGGAAAAAGGCGTATGTATTACAAGCGCATCGTGGAAGTGCAGGGCAGCTCGATGGACGTGCTGCTGTTCGAGCCGGAGGGCAGCGGCCCGTTCCCCGGCGTCGTCGTGGCGCAGCATATTCCGGTCGCCCATGCGGGCCTCGAGACCGATCCGTTCCAGATCGACGTGGGCGAGCGGCTGGTCGCCGCGGGCTACGCGGTGTCGATGCCCCATTTCTTTCACTGGTGGCCGAAGGAGGCCGATATCGAGGTCAAGCGGAAGGAGTTCCGCGACGACCGTGCGGTCGCCGACTTCAAGGCCGCATACGATCTTCTGGAGAAATCGGACAAAGTCGATGCGAACCGGATCGCCGTGGTGGGGCATTGCTGGGGCGGCCGGCTCTGCTGGCTGGGCGCCTGCCATCTGCCCGGCTTCAAGGCGGCGGTGATGCTCTACGGCGGACGGGTCAAGACCGGCATGGGCGAGGGCAGCGTGCCGCTGATCGGCCTCGCGGACCGCATTCATTGTCCGGTGATGGGCCTGTTCGGCAACGAGGATCAGAATCCGTCACCGGCCGATGTCGACGACATGGACGCGGCGCTCACGCAAGCGGGCGTGACGCATGAATTCCACCGCTATGACGGCGCCGGGCACGGCTTCCAGGATTACACCAACCCCAACCGCTACCGGCGGGAAGCCTCCGACGACGCCTGGACCAAGCTGCTCGGCTTTCTCGACCGGCATTTGAAATAGGCGCTGGCGCGGGGGGCGGCGCCTCATGCTTCGACAAGCGCAGCATGAGGCGCCGCTTCGCTACGGCGGCATCCTTTCCGTATCCAGAGCCCGGCGAAGGGTGAGGCGGCGCGCGCGCCTGGATCGGCTCAGCCGCCCTTCTTCAGCATGCCGCCGAAATTCTGGCGCAGCGTTTCCACCTTCGGGGTTGAGACGAAGGCGATGTAGGGCTGGTTCGGGTTCCGCGCGGCGTAGTTCTGGTGATAGTCCTCCGCCTCGTAGAATTCCGTCAGCGGCTCCAGCGTGGTCACGATCGGCGCGGTGAACAGCTTGTCCCGCTCGATCTGCTTGATATAGGCCTCGGCTACCGACTTCTGCGCGTCGTCGCGGTAGAAGATCGCCGAGCGGTACTGCGTGCCCTGGTCGTTGCCCTGCCGGTTGAGCTGCGTCGGATCGTGGGCGATGGAGAAGAACAGCTTGAGGATCTTGCCGTAGCTGAGGCGGCGCGGGTCGTAGGTGATCTCGATCGCTTCCGCGTGGCCCGTGCGGCCGCTGCAGACGGTGCGATAGTCGGCCGTTTCCGCCGAGCCGCCGGTATAGCCGGAGCGCAAGCCGAGAACGCCATCGACCTCCGTGTAAACCGCCTCCGTGCACCAGAAGCAGCCGCCGGCGAGGACGGCCGTGTCCTTCTCCTTGCCGTCTGCCGGCAGATCGACCTCGGGGTCGGGAAAGCTGAAAGGATCGATGCGGAGCGAGCCGTACATGCATACCTCCATCTCATGCGCTCCCTGAAATCTACACCGGATCGAGCGCAAAGCCAGCCGCTCCCGCGGAAGTGATTGGACACGGCGGCAACGATGCGCTTCTGCGGCGTTGGGCAGGGAACAACGCTCTCCAACGAAGGGGGGATGGCTGGCTGCGGCCGGCCCAGTATACTTGTTGCGGGAGCGAAATTGAACCGTGGGTGTGAAAAATGTGGTCCTCAAGAAAAAACGCTACGACAAGTGAAAAGGAGGCGCGCCCGGAAACCGAAGACCGCGCGTCCGGCGGTAACGGAATCCGCGCGCGGGGCGCAGCCAGGCAACTGATCCGGGGCCTTTGGGCGGGAGTCATGGGTACGGGATTGCTGTTCGCGCTGGCGCTGGCGGCGCCACATGCAGCCATGGCCCAGATGGCCAAGACGGGCGTGCCGGCAAACGCGCATGATGCGCAGTATGGCTACGGCTGGAACTGCGACTTCGGCTACAAGCGAAACCAGGGGAAGTGCGTCAAGGTGGATGTCCCGGCGCACGCCTTCCTGGACCCGGCCGGCGATAGCTGGGATTGCGAGCGCGGCTACGAGACGAGAGACGACAGCCGGTGCGTGCCGATTCAGGTTCCCGACCACGCCTACCTGGTGGACCGCGGCTTCGAAAGCGGCTGGACGTGCGAGCGCGGTTACCGCCGGGTCGATCAGACCTGCGAAAAGGTTCCGGTTCCCGCACACGCCTATCTCACCGTTTCGGGCGATATGTGGAAGTGCAAGCGGGGCTACGCGCCGGTCGAGCACGCCTGCGAGCGCGTTCAGGTTCCGACCCATGGATATCTCGACCCGACCGGCGATAGCTGGGAGTGCAACCGGGGGTATCGCAAATCGGGCGGCGACTGCGTCAAGATCGCGGTGCCGCCGCATGGATTTCTGGTGGACGAGCCCTATGGCAACGGCTGGCAGTGCGAAGCCGGCTATCGCGAGATCGACGGGACCTGCAAGGCGATCAAGGCGCCGCCGCACGCTTATCTCACATTCACGACCTACGCGCCCGGCTGGAAATGCGACCGCGGCTACCGCGAGGAAAACGGCGCCTGCTTCCCGGTCGTCGTGCCCAAGAACGCCTATCTGACGGCGTCCGGTGACCGCTGGAAGTGCGAGCGAGGGTTCAACCGGCTGGGCGATTCCTGCGCGCCCGTCGACGTCCCGAAGCATGGCCATATCGACTATTCGGGCAACGCGTGGGAGTGCAACGCCGGCTATCGCAACGAAGGCGGCACGTGCGAGCCGTCGCTGGGCGGCTGACGGGAACGGCGCCGGGCCGGATCGCTACCAGGTGAGCCGCGCCATGGCGGCCTCCGGCGCATGGCCGGCGTCGTCGAGCAGGCGGGCGGCGCTTTGCGCGTCGAGGGGCGCGCCGTCGGCGAGCCCGACTTCCTCGGCATGCAGCCCGCCGGCGATCCACAGTGCGTCGATGCCTGCGTCCCTGGCGCCTTGGATATCGGTCGCCAGGTTGTCGCCGATCATCAGCACGCGGCCCAAATCCGGACCGCCCAGCCTTTCGAAGGCCATGCGGTAGATGCGCGCGTAAGGCTTGCCGTGGAAGCGCACGTCGCCGCCCTGGTCCCGGTAGGCCTGGGCGACCGCGCCCGCGCGGTAGACGATCGTCTCGCCATGCGCCGACGCCATGTCCGGGTTGGCGCAGACCATCGGCAGGCGGCGCTCGATGGCCGTCGAAAACAGGTCCCGGTAGATCTCCGGCGTATCCGTGCCGCGGTTGCGGAAGCCGGTGGTCAGGATGTAGTCAGCCGTCTCGATCGCCGCCTCCGATCCCCGGATCGCCTGGAGCAGCCTTTCGTTGCGGCCGGCGCCGATATGGTAGAAGCGCTCCCCGAAGGCGGCGTGCCAGGGATCGTCTCGCAGGTTGAGCGCCTCGATCGTCGCGTCGCCCGAGGTGACGAGATCGTCGTAACAATCCGCCGCGACGCCGAAGCTCTCGAGCCGCTCGCGCACCTCGGCGCCGGGCCGCGGAACGTTGGACACGAAGATCACCGTCCGGCCCGCCGCCCGCAGCCGGCGAAGGCAGGCGACGGCGTCCGGAAAGGCCGACACGCCGTCGACGACGCAGCCCCAGAGGTCCACGAGCAGCGCGTCATAGGCATCGGCGATTTCCGAGAGTCCGGCGATCAGGCGAGGCGGCA
>CAZPFL010000098.1:0-4623 GCA_964585785.1 uncultured Rhodospirillaceae bacterium | reverse complement strand
CAGGCGAGGCGGCATGACGGCCTTCCTAGCACGCCGCCGGCCGCGCCGCGAGGGCGAACGGCAAAGGCGCCGGCCGCCGGTTCGGGCCGGCGCGTACGCCCGCTGCGCGCCGATTGCGGGCCCCATATCCCGGTGCTAGTGTGGCGGCTGCGGCACCGATGGACGCGCGCTCGTCCGGCCCATGGCGGGCGAGAGCGGGCGCTGCGGTAACGGTGACCGGCCGGCGCCCTGACTTGCGCGCCGGGGAACATTGCCAATAGATGGTCAAGACGGGCGGGAAGCCTCGGAACTGGTTCCACGCGATGCGGTTCGGCATCGGCTTCCTGGTTTTGTTCCTCGCATCCCTCCTGGCGGCATCCAATCCCGGTTGCCGCGCGTTCCCGCCCCGCGTTTTCGAAGATCCGGCGCCGGCGCTCGCCGCCACGGACAAGATGCCCGAGGCGACGGCAATGTGGTCCGCCGCGGCGGGGCATCCGCGCCGGCCGGCGCAGCACGCGAGCGTCAACTTCGCCGGATGGCGGCTTTACCTGCACAGCGCGACGCCGGCGGTCTCGGCCTACGGGCTGAGCCCGTCCCACGAGCCGCGGCCTGACGCCGGGCGCGGTATCCCGGCGCTTCGGCCCGCCTTGCCGGCGACGAACGCGCTGCCGCGGTTGGTCTCCTACCGGACGCACGCGCCGCCTGCCTGACGCCTTCGCGGTTTCCGCAACGTAAACACGTCACGTTTCACGCTGCGTGCCGCGCCGGCGATCCATCGGGATCGGGCGCGCGCCGCAAGCAATCTCGGGTGAATGTAATGCTTATCGTTTATGGGTTCGCGCTGCTCAGTGCGAGCGTGCTGCTTGTGGTGTTCATGGCAAAGAAGAAGAATGCGGCCTCGGCGCCGAAATGGGCGACCGCCAAGCCGCTCGTCAGCACAATTCTGTTCGCGTCTATCACCGGCATCATCTTTGGGATCGCCTTTTTGATCCAGGCGATGACCAGTTTTCGGAACCTGCATTTCGGCGTGATCGAAGCCGTGCTTCTCGCGGCGGTTATCGTCGTGAGTTATGTCGGCTTGCGGAAGCTGAAGGGAATGGGAGGCGCCGCGCCGATTGCGGCGCCGAAGGCGCCGGCCGGCCATTCCTGACGGTGTCGGGTTAAAAGGTGCGGCATCCCCGGCGCAGGACCATCCCCGGCGCCGGGGACAGCCGTGCTGTCGCGGTCCGTATAATGGGCTTGGGACGGCTAAACGCCGCCCTGCTTGGTCGGCGGCCGGCGTAAGATATCCGGCTCGACGCCGAGCGCTCGCAGCGCCTTGACGACCGCGTCCAGCAGGCTTGGCTCGCCATTGGCCATGTTCTCTTCTTCGGCGACTTCGAGTTCGAGCGCGTCATAGCCCCAGCGTCGGAGAATCTCGATCTTCGTCTCGTAATCGATGCCCTCGGCCGAGACGACATTCGCGGGCTCGCCGAAGACATCGGCCGGGTCGAGCAATGCGCGCTCGATGTCGATGGGGGTGTCTCGATTGGTCATGCGCTAGCGTGCCGCCAGCGGCCGGTCCGGCCGGACGGCGAGCGCCGTCGAAAGGCTATGGACGTGAACGTCATGCGCGGAATGTTTCGACAGGATCGCCTTCGCGCGCGCCTCTTCGTCCTTGTTCCAGCTTCGCACCCACAGCAGCAGGCCGCCGCGGTCGAGCTGATCCTGCAGGTATTTCGCCTGATGCTGGTCGATCAGGCTGGCGAGAACCGAGCCGATGAGCGCGCCGGCGCCGCCCGCCATGGCGGCGGCCCCGATGACGGCGGCGAGCGTGCCGCCCGTGGCGACCACCGCGCCGGCGGTCGCGACCGCGCCGACATAGACGAGGCCGCCGATCAGTCCGCCCTCGGCGTCGCCCCGCGCTTCGGTCGAGACGTAGGCGGCGCGGGGAAGCGTGATGTCGTCCTCGACCTCGGCCGCCTTCTTGTAGGCATGGCCGAGCTTCTGTTCGACGGCTTCCTCGCCGGCGAGAAGGCTGAGCTCCGACCGGTCGAAGCCCGCGGTAAGCAGATCATCGATCGCTGCTTGCAGCGTATCGGGGTCATCGAACACGCCGACGACTTCGGTTCGTGTCTCTTCGGTCTGGCTCGTGGCCATTGTCCCTCTCTCCATGCATCGCGTCGTTTCAAGAATGTTAGACAATGCCGCCACATCGTAACCTTGAGATAGATCAGAAAGCCGGCACACGGGCCCGGCTAGAGTGATAATAACGACCGGCGCGCGTGTGCGTTCCATCCGGCGTGCCGCGGCATGCCGGGAATCGCCCGCGGCGGACGAGGGAGGACACCCCGCATGACGACTGCGCTCGGCCCCGAGCTCTACGCCGGCTGGCGGGAAAGCGATCTCGGCGCGATCACCGAGGCGCTCGAGGATCGGCTGCTGTTCGCGCTGATCGACGATGTCGACGGACGGCGCGTGCTCGACGTGGGCTGTGGTGAAGGCGCGCTCGCGGTCGAGCTGCGGCGGCGCGGCGCGCAGGTGACCGGTGTCGATCCGAGCGGCTCAATGATCGCCGCCGCGCGCAAGCGGGCGGAGGCGGCGGGCTGTCCGGTCGCGCTGCTGCAGGCGCAGGGCCAGCAACTTCCCTTCGCCGATGCAAGCTTCGACGTCGTGATCGCCAAGACGGTGCTGTGCTTCGTCGGCGACGGACAGCCTTTCATCAGCGAGATGGCGCGCGTGCTGCGGCCCGGCGGCCGTTTCGTGATCGGCGAGCTGAACAAATGGAGCAGCTGGGCGGCGCAGCGCCGCCTGCGCGCCTGGCTCGGCTCGGCGCTCTGGAAGCGCGGCCGCTTCCGTACGCCGGGCGAGCTCAGGCGTCTGGCGGAAAGCGTGGGCCTCGCGGTCGAGACGATTCGCGGCGCCGTCTATTACCCGCGCCTGCAATCGGCGGCGCGTCTCATGGCGGGGTACGACGCCTGCTTCGCGCGGTACACCACCGTGGGCGCCGCCTTCATCGCGATGGCGGCGGTGAAGCCGGACAGGCTCACCCGTTGACCGCCCGGATCAAGCCGGCCCAGCGGTCGAGCACCGGCAGGATCGTGTCTTCCTTCTCCGACGGCAGGCTGACGCAGGCGCGGACGATGCCGAGGTCGCTGTAGCGCTTCAGGCGGTCGGCGTCTTCGCTGCACGCCCAGGCGGTGACGGGAAATGTCTCGGGATCGCGTCCGCCCTCCGCGGCCATCTGACGGAAGCGCTGCAGGAACTCGGTCACGTCGCCATACTGCTGGCGGCTGATATGCGGCATCCAGCCGTCGCCGAAGGCGATCGCGCGCCGCGCGCCATGCGGGAAGGCGCCGCCGACGATGACCGGCGGGTGCGGCTTCTGGACCGGCTTGGGCCAGGTCATCATCGGCCCGAAGTTGACGAAATCGCCGTGATATTCCGGTTTCGACTGGGTCCAGATCGCGCGCATCGCATCGACCCGCTCGCGCATCAGCTTGAAGCGCGTCTTGAACGCGGTGCCGTGGTCCGCCATCTCCTCGGCGTTCCAGCCGGCGCCGATGCCGAACAGGAAGCGGCCGCCGCTGATCTGGTCGAGCGAGGCGACGGATTTCGCCGTCTGGATCGGATCGCGCTGCACGACGAGGCAGATGCCCGTCGCGACCTTCAGCGTCTTGGTGGCTGCCGCCGCCGCGGTCAGCGTGACGAAAGGATCCATCGTGTCGTAGTAGCGTTTCGGCAGCTCGCCGCCGGCCGGGTAGGGCGATTGGCGCGACAGCGGGATGTGCGAATGCTCCGGCGCCCAGACGGATTCGAAGCCGCGCTCCTCGAGCGCGCGGGCGAGCGCGGCCGGGGTCATCGAATAGTCGGTGAAGAACATCGAGGCGCCGAAATGCATGGCCGGTCTCCCTGGAAATGGCTTCATTCGTCACGCCGCTCTGGATGGCGGCTTTGCGAACTATACGGCGAATACGCGCGGGCCGCACCGTCATCCCCGCGCGCATGCTCTTCATTCCGCGCGAAGAATGAAAATCGCTATCTTTTCTGCGTTGAGCGCGACATAATGTCGCTTCGACGTGGCAGGTGTTTCGACCGTCTGCAGTGGTCCGGCGATAAGGACCACGCGTGCAAATGCACATCCCTGGCATTAGGGCAAAGCAGAAGACGGCGCTCCAATGAACCTCCGTCGACATGTGCGTTTGCCGTTACGGTTAGACTCTACTTGCACGCATCAGGGCCGCCTGTTGGCGTCGTGATTCTTGTCGCGTCGCGAAAAAAAGAGAAACTTTTCAACAGGGTAGGAGAAACGCACATGCGTGCTTTTCGCGTAAGGCCGTTTATTCACGGCACATTGGGAGCAACCGCCGCGCTGGGACTGGCTTCCGCCGCCCAAGCGGCGGAGACGCCGGTCCACGGCGGCATCCTGAACTTCGTCGTCGGCAGTACCATTCCGTCCTACGACGCGCATCAGGAGTCGACCTTCGGGATGATCCATCCGATCCGGCCGTTCTACAGCCTGCTGATCCGGGTCGACCCGAGTAATCCGGCATCTGGCAAGTTGGTGTGCGACCTTTGCACGACCTATGAGAAGGCGAAGGACGGCATGTCCTACACCTTCAACATCCGTCAGCACGTGAAGTTCCACGACGGCACGCCGCTGAC
>CAZPFL010000097.1:0-18290 GCA_964585785.1 uncultured Rhodospirillaceae bacterium | reverse complement strand
ATGAGCTTCAAGCCCTATTCCTGCTGCCGCAAGTTCCACTCGCTGATCGACGCGCTGGAAACCGCGACCGACGGCTTTAGCGTCGACCCGGCGGCGATCGAGCGCATCACAGTCTATTCGCCGACGGGCTCCGTCGAGAAACACCAGATGAAGCGGCCGGATTCGGTGATGGCGGCGCAATACAGCATGCCCTACATCGTCGGCGCGACGCTGGCCTACGGGTCGCGGCGCTACGACGCTTACGGGCCCGAGCACCACGCGGACAAGAAGATCCTCGATATTGTCGACCGCGTGCAGGCGGAGCACGACACGAGTCTGGACCGCTACGTGCCCGACGCCATGCCGAACCGGGTCGTGCTGCGAATGCGCGACGGCAGCGAGCGCAAGGAGACGGTGATCGAAAGCCTTGGCTCGCCGGAGCGGCCGCTTTCGTTGGCGGGCGTGGCGGACAAGGCGCGGGCGCTGCTGGCGATGGTCGACCCCGGCATCGACGTCGACCGGCTGGTAAAGGCGGTGGACGCGCTGCCCGAGACGAAGGACATTGGCGCCTTTGCTGGAACGCTGGTCATACCGGGATATCCGTCGGAAGGGCGCGACTCCCGGGCCGCCTGACGGCACCCGGTTTTTGCCCCGGGACGCCGCCTATTTCAGGTAAAGCGTCGGCGACGAAGCCGGCGCGCGGATTTGACGCGAGGGGATGATGCCGACCGCGCTCGAACTGGCCTTGCTCGACAGCGTCTCCACCCAGGTTCAATTCGGGGTGGACACCGGGCAGACTCCCGTGACCCTGGTCAATGCGGCGGGGTATGGCGATGACCAGCGGCTGGGCAGCTTTGAGCCGCACCAGGTGACCATTCACGACGCGCGGCCGCTCGCCGATCGCCTGGACCTCGACGTCCAGGGGTTCGCGATCCGCCGCTGCCCCACCGCGGTCGAGGACTTCTACGACACCGCGGAAGTGCGCGCGGTCTATTATCCGGAGATGGCGGCGCTGGTGAAAAAAGTAACCGGTGCGGCGAAGGCGATCGTGTTCGACCACACCATCCGGGTCGATGACGGCGGCTTGCAGGCGGAGCGGAAGGTGCGCGCGCCGGTGCGCAACGTGCACAACGACTTTACCATTGCGTCCGCCGAGCAGCGGGTGCGCGATCTGTTGCCCAGGGCCGAGGCCGCGGACCGGCTGCGCCGGCGGTACGGATCGGTCAATGTGTGGCGCCCGATCAAGGAGCCGGTCGTCACCGCGCCGCTCGCGATCTGCGAATACGGCAGCATCCGGTTCGAGGACCTGATCGCGGCCGAACGCAAATACCAGGATCGCATCGGCGGGATCTATTACCTCGCCTACAATCCGGAGCAGCGCTGGTATTATTTTCCGCGCATGACGCGGGAAGAGGTCGTGTTGCTGAAATGCTATGACTCGCTGACCGACGGCACGGCCCGTTGGACGGCGCATGGCGCCTTCGACGACCCCAGCACGCCGCCGAATGCGCCGCCCCGTGAGAGCATCGAAATCCGCACCCTCGTTTTTTACGAATAACGCGTTCCCAGGCCGTCCGGCGGCATTCTCCTCGATCAGATCGACCGCTGGTTTGGCCTACTCATCGGCCAAGCGGGAGTCAGCGCCGCGCTTGACCCCGTCGCGCCATGCAGCTTCTAATGAATCAGTGACCGAACGAAGCAGAAAGGAAGTTCACGGAATCTATTGGGGAAATGGCCAGACGAACAGGCCATTAAGATGAAGGGAACAAGGGAACGAAACTGTTCCCGGTCCATAAAATAGGGAGGCAGGAAGTGATGAGACCAGTTCAGTTGATGACTGGCGTCGTTGCGTTGGGGCTTGGCGCCTTGGCGGCGACGTTGGCAGCGCCGGCGTTCGCGGCAGATAAGCCGCAGCCGGTTCATATCCGCTTCGCGTCGGATATCGTGCCGCCGCCACATCCGGCGGCAATCGCCCAGGTTTATTTTGGCGAGGAGCTCGCAAAGCTTATTCCGGGCAGCACGGTTCGCCTGTACCCGGCGGGCTCGCTTTACAAGATCCCCGAGGCGGTCGAGGCGATGACCGACGGAAATCTGGAAATGACTTGGGGCCAGTTCGGCAAGACGTCCCAGATCGATCCGTACATGTCGACGGTGAACGGGCCGATGTTGCTCACCACACCCGGCGCGATGAACCAGATCGAGCATTTCGCCACCTACAAGGCCCTGGTGAAGCGGTTCAAGGATGTTCACGGCATCAAGATCTTCGGCGTCGGACATCTCAGCATGTATATCGGTATCGGTGGCCGGGAGCCGCTGCGTAAGCTCGACGAATTCGCCGGCAAGAAGCTGCGCAGCATGGGACCGGCGGAGAACGTCGCGCTCGAGCGCTGGGGCGCGAGCGCCGTCACGATGGCGTTCGGCGACGTGCCGCCCGCGCTGGAGACCAAGGTGATCGACGGTCTTGCCACGAGCCTTGGCGGCTTCATCAGCACGAAAGACCAGGCGCCGTATTTCACGGTCGCCGGCATCAACGGTATCTCGGGCGATTACTACTGGATCGGCGCGAGCTACAAGTGGTGGAACAAGCTGAACAAGCCGACCCAGACCGTCATCGAAACGCTGATGGTCGAGAAGGTCATTCCGTTCCAGAAGGCGGCGAACTGGTGCTACGACAAGCGCGTCCTGAAAAAATATGAGACTACGGATCCGAACAAGCCGGGTATCTATGTTCTGAGCCCGAAGCAGGCCGAGGCCTTTGCCGCGAAGCTCGGCGACGCGACGGCGGATTGGATCAAGACGAAAACGCCGAAAGATGCCAACAAGCTCGTGGACGATTTCGTGCGCGACGCGCGGGCCGCATCCAAGGCGCATCCGCTTGGAACGGATCCGCTCGAGAAGACCGATTGCTCCAAATACGAACCATGGTTCCAGCGCTACGCAAAGAAATAGTGAGGTCAATCGGGTGCGGAAAATAAGCCGCGCCGGCTGTTGCATGCGAGTGGGGACGGACCTGTGGTCTTTCCCCACTTCGCGTGACCGGTGCGACGAAAGTCCGGCCTGCAACTTTCATCAAGGTAGGGTTATGGATAACGTGCTCGATGCCACCTACAGGGCGGTGCGGTTCTTTACCGACAAGATTCTCGGCTACTTCGCGGCGACCGTCATGCTCAGCGCGACGGGGCTCGCTCTTCTCGAGATCTTCCGTCGCTACGTCATCGGCGTCACTTTTCAATGGGGACAGGACGCCGTCACCTATTTCATTGTCGGCTCGATTTCGTTGTTCTTCGCGGTGACGCAGGCACGGCGCTCGCACTTGGCGATGTCGGCCATTCTCGATCTGCTGAAGGCGAAAGGGAAGATGCGCACGGTGATGTACATCCGCGCGATCGTCTCGACCTGCTCGCTTCTTTTCTATTGTGCCTTTGCGTGGTGGGGCTGGGACAATGTCGTACGCACCTATGCGACGGGCCGCATGACGCAAAGCCTCGAGCTCGTGATGTGGCCGTTCCAATTCATGCTTCAGGCCGGCTTTGCGATTATGGCGCTGGTCGCGGCGTTTCAGCTTTATCAGGATATCCAGGCGCTCCGCGGCAAGAAGGTCTTTCCATGGGCCGAGACCGAGGAAAACCTGGAGATTTGACGGTCAAAACGCGTTTCGCGCGCCGTCGTGCCATGACGGAAGCGCCGACGACACACAAGACGAACATGCCGGCGCGGACCGCTGCCGCGGCCCGCAAAACGGACTAGGGGAGACAGAGGGCAATGGCCGCACTTGGAAGCATGTTGATCATCTTCATGGCGTTGGCCGTGCCCATCGGCACCGCGCTTGCCGGGGCATCGATCCTCTACATCCTCTATGACCCGATGCTGTCGCCGGTGACGGTGTTCCGCGCGTTTTTCTCGTTCCTGAACAGCTACACCCTGATGGCGGTTCCGTTCTTCATCTATGCGGGCTTCCTGATGGAGAAGACCGGCCTCATCGCCAAGCTATTCCAGCTCGCGGACGCGATGGTCGGCTGGGTGCCCGGCGGCTTCGCCTATGCGACGCTGATCGCCTGCGTCCTGTTCGGCGCGATCTCGGGGTCAAGCACCGCGATGGCCGCCGCGATGGGCGTGATCGCCTATCCCGAGATGATCAAGCGCGGTTACCCGGTCTGGATGGCGGCGGGCGTGATCGCCTGCGGCGGCGGTATCGCGCTTCTCATTCCACCGAGTATCTCGCTCATCCTCTTCGGTATTCTGACCGAGGAGTCGATCGTCTCGCTGTTCTTCGCCGGCTTCGTGCCGGGGTTCATGCTCGCGATCAGCGACGCGGTCATCATCGTCTTCGCCGCCTGGTACCTGAAGATGCCGTCGGGCACTTTCGACATGCGCTATCTGCTGCGCTCGCTGTGGGAGTCGTGGCCGGCGCTCCTGATGCCCGTCTTCGTGCTTGGCGGGCTCTACGGCGGCCTGTTCACGCCGACCGAGGCGGGCGCGGCGGCCTGCGGCTACGCCATGGTCTACGGATTCTTCGCGCGGCGCGGCGCGTTCCTCAAGGAGCTGCTGCCGACCACCTTCCGCGCGGTCAACCTGACCTCGGTGGTGTTCTTCCTGGTCGGTTGCGTCGGCGTCTTCCAGTTCCTGCTCGCGAACAAGGGCTGGCCGCAGGACATCGCGGCGTGGGTCAACGCGCTGAACCTGTCGCCGATGGGATTCCTGGTCATTCTCCTCGCCGTCCTGCTCTTCCTTTCGATGTGGCTGACCGGCGTCGCCATCCTGGTGCTTACGGTGCCGATCTTCTTCCCGGTTGCGACGGTGCTCGGGATCGATCCGATCCATCTCGGCATCCTGGTCACAATCGCGATCGAGATGGGCGGCGTGATCCCGCCGGTCGGCCTCAACCTGTTCGCGGTCAGCGGCACGACGGGCGTTCCCCTGGCCAAGGTGATGCAGGGCGCCATACCGTTCCTCTGCACCGACGGCATCGTGCTGATCCTGGTGCTGTTCTTCCCGATCCTGGCGCTCTGGGTGCCGCATATGATGATCAAGTCGGCGTTCTGAGCGGCGGGCGGGTGGCGGTCAGTCGAGGCAGTCGGGCTCGCCGCGCAACACCTGCCGCGCGAAATAATGGAAGGTTGCGCCCAGCGGTTTCGGCTTGAGCCGGTAGTCGTGCGCCTGGCGTGCGGGTTCGGGCGCCAGGTCGCGGATCGTGCCCGCGGCCATGGCAAGCAGTTGCAGACGCGCGGCACGCTCGATGAAGATCGACAAGACCGCCGCTTCCTCGATCGTGGCGCAGGCGCAGAGCTGTCCGTGATGCGCCAGCAGGATGCTTCGCTTGTCGCCAAGCGCGGCCGAGATAATCTCGCCCTCCTCGTCACCGATAGGCGGCCCCGGCCAGTGGTCGAGATAGGCGCAATCCTCGTAGAACATCGAGGTATCCATATGCGCCGCCTTCAGCGGCACGCCGATCATCGACAGCGCGGACACATGCGGCGGATGGGTGTGCATGATCGAATTGACGTCCGGCCGCTTGCGATAGATCCAGAGGTGAAAGCGATTCGATGGATTGGGCATCCCATCGCCTTCAAGGACGTTGAGATCGTCATCGACCAGCAGAAAATCGCTGGCGCCGATTTCTTCCAGACCGAGCCCGAATCGCGCGGTCCACATCGTTCCCGGCCCGTCGCCTCGCGCCGTAATCTGACCGGCCAGGGCCGAGCCATGCTCTTCGCGCGCCAGCATTCGGCAACTCAACGCCAGCTTCTGTCGCGGCGTCCAGGTCGGCGTGAGTAGGTGGCGCTCCATTTCGGCACTGGCGCGCGCATCGAAAGCCGATTTCGGCTTATGCCTTGTTTGCGCCATCGGTTCCGTCCTCCCTAGGCGACCTTGGCCGGGCGCGGAATGTCGAGCGGCGCCCGGCGGTTGGCATCGAGAGGACGATACCATGCTTTGCCGCCATGTCGCACCCGGGCGGCGCGGCAATAGCGTCGCAGGGGGCGTGGACTCCTCGCTTTATCCGGCTACAATCCCGCCCCGCTCGCTTGGCCAAGGAGACTTTTCCCTTGCATCGCTTGTTTGCGATCCCGGCGCTCCTGCTCGCCGCCGTGCTTGGTTATTTCTACTGGTCCTGGCTGGGACGGCCGGTGGCGATGACCGACGCGCCCGGCGGGCGGCTGCAATGCCTGTCCTACACGCCTTATGACGGGTCGAGCTCGCCGCTCGATCCGGAGAACTACAAGGTCGCGCCCGGCCGTATCCGCGCCGACCTCGAGGCGCTGCGTCCTTTCACCAACTGCATCCGGACCTATTCCTCGCTGCCGCCGCAGGACGAAGTGGTGCGCGTGGCGGAAAAACTCGGCATGCAGGTCTATCTCGGCATCTGGGTCAACGCCAACGCCAAGGAGACGCAGAAGGAGATTGCGACGGCGCTCGCGCTCGCCAAGGCCCATCCCAAGGCGATCAAGGCGCTGGTCGTCGGCAACGAAGTGATGCTGCGGCGTGAAATGACCGGCGAGCAGCTCGCCGCGATCATCCGCGAGGTGAAGGCGCGCAGCGGCGGCCTGCCGGTGACCTATGCCGACATTTTCGAGTTCTGGCGGCGTAATCCCGTGTTGGCCAAGGCGGTCGATTTCATGGCGGTGCATATCCTGCCGCATTGGGACGACCCGGAGCCGGTGAGCATCGATCAGGTACAGGCGCATGTCCGCGGCATCATTGCGCGGGTACAGCGGACCTTCCCCGGCAAGCCGTTGATCATCGGCGAGATCGGCTGGCCCAGCGCCGGGCGGACGCGCGGCGCGGCGGTGCCGAGCCTGGTCAACGAGGCACGTTTCATCCGTGAGTTCGTCACCGGGGCCGAGGCGATCGGCGTGCCCTACAACATCATCGAAGCCATCGACCAGAAATGGAAGCGCTACCCGGAAGGCACGGTCGGCGGATACTGGGGAATTCTCGACGGTAACCGGCACCTGAAGTTCCCGCTCACGGGACCTGTGCGCGAGTGGCCGCATTGGCAGCGCGCCTTCGCGGCGTCGCTGATTCTGAGCGGCCTCGTGCTGGCATGGGGATTGATGCCGGGCCGGCGGCTCGGTCTCGGCCGCTGGCTCGCGCTCGGCGCTCTCGGTCAGGTGCTCGCCTCCACGCTGGTGCTGCAGGCGAACCAAACGGCGGTGATCAGCCTCAACCTTCTGGAATATGGCCGCGGCCTCGCGCTGGCCGTGCTGACCGTCGCGGCGTTCGCGCTGATCTGCCTGCCGCGCATCGACGGCCGCGACCGGCGCCGGGTCGATGCGGTGCCCGCGCCGCTGGCCGATCTGCTGGCCTGGCTGCGGCGCCCATCCCGCGACAGGCTGAGCCCGGATATCGCGCTCGGCCTCGTCGTCTGGCCGGTGCTTGCCGGCGGCGCGCTCGCCGCGCTGCTGATGGCGGTGGATGGCCGGCACCGGGATTTCCTCATCCCGGAATTCTGGTTCCTGGCCGCGATGATCCTCTACCAGTGGCTCGCCTCGCCCAGGCGCCGCCCGTGGCGGGAGGACCGGCGCGAGGAGGGCTGGCTCGCGCTCGTGCTCATCGTGATCGGGCCGTTCGCTTGGGACGGGCCGCATAACCTGGAAGCGATGACCTGGATCGCCGTGATCGTCGTCCTGGCGCTGCCCTGGCTCGGCGCGGCCTGGCAGGCGTTACGCGTGCCGGCTTTCAATCCACGCCAGGCGGAGCAGAGCTAGAAGCAGACCCGGCCCGGCCACCGTGGCGTTGTAGAGCACCAACCCGGCGCCGCCGATCGCCATGGCGATGAAGGCGAAGACGATGGCGCGCCGATAAGGCGGCGCCAAGGAGAGAAGCGCGAAGGCGACGGACAGATAGCCGACGCCCTTCCATTCGGTCGCGACGATGAGTCCGGTACGCAGCGGGCACCACCATACCGCCTGGGCGCTCTTGCACATATTGCCGATCGCCTCGGGCTCGACCCAGCTATAGCGCAAGCCATAGCCGATCCCGGCGAAGGCCACGGCCAGGACGACGGCGGTCAGCGCCGGACGTCTGCGAATGAAGCGGGGCAGGGGAAGGCTCATCTCGGACATGCGTCAGGATCAGGCAGTGAAAGGCGAGGGCGCATTGGACGGCGGATCATGCGCGAGGGCAATGATGAAATTTTACCGCCTCAATGGGACGTGCCTCGTACGGCCGATGCAAATACGTTAGAGTTTTTCCAAATTGCATCATCGCGCTTGGCGAAGGAGGCGACATGACGGCGCTCTGCGATCTTCCCGCGACGGAGCTGCGACGGCTGATTGGCAGCAAGCGCATCTCGCCGGTCGAGCTTCTCGAGAGCTGCATCGCGCGGATCGAGGCGACGGACCCGCTGCTCAACGCCTTTGCCGTGCTCAGCCTCGACGAGGCCCGCGACGCGGCGAAGGCCGCGGAAGACGCGGTCATGCGGGGCGCTGCGCTCGGTCCGCTGCATGGCCTGCCGGTCGGCATCAAGGAATCTTATCACGTCAAGGGCATGGCGACGACGCAGGGCTTCCCGCCCTGGAAAGACCGCATCGCCGCGCAGGACGACTGTACGGTCGCCGCGATCCGGGCGGCCGGCGCGGTGATCGTCGGCAAGACCAACGTTCCCGAGTTGCTGCAGGGGCTGGCGAGCCGGAACCGCCTGTTCGGGACGACGCGCAACGCGCATGACCCCGAGCGGTCGTCGCTCGGCTCCTCCGGCGGCTCCGGCGTTGCCGTCTCGGCGTCGATGGTGCCGCTCGCGAGCGGGTCGGACACCGGCGGCAGCATCCGCGGTCCCGCCGCCGCGAACGGCATTTGCGGCCTCCGCCCGACGCCAGGCGTCGTCGCGCATGACGACCACATCCATGCGTTCAATCCGTCGAGTGTGCGCGGGCCGATGGCGCGCAGCGTCGCGGATACCCGGCTCTTCCTCGCCGCTATGGCGCAAGGCGATGGCCCCGATCCTTATCGGCGTGCCGTCTCGGCGGACGACGTCATGGCGATTACGCCGACGGATCTGCGCGACCTGCGCGTCGCGGTCTCCTGCGATCTCGGCTTCGTCAAGACGGACCCGGCGATGCGGGCGGCCTTCGAGGACAAGATCGGCCGGATCGAGCGGCTGTTCGGCAAGGTCGAGCGCCGCGACCCGCCGCTCGGCGAGATCAACCGGGCCTATTGGATTCTGCGGCCGCTGAAATTCTTCCCCGGCCTTGTGGAGATGTACAAGCAGGATCCGCCGAGCGTCACGGAGTACAAGCGGGTGGATTTCCGCCGCGCCTTCGCCGAGCGCGTCGAGGACGTGGCCTGGGCCATGGCCGAGCAAACGCGCGTGTTCCGGGCGCTGCACGCCTTCTACAAGGACTTCGACCTGATCATCACCCCGGGCCTCTCGCAGCTGCCGCTGACGCTCGCCGAGATCGACCGGCGCGAGCAGGCGATGCGCGCGGAAAACGACCGCTTCAAGCCCGACGAATACGACTTCTCGGCCGATTCCGGGCGCGGCACGGTCAACGCGGCCTTCACGCTCACCGCGCATCCCGTCCTGACGGTTCCCGCCGGGCGTGGGCCAGCCGGCATGCCGTTTGGGCTCAACCTCGTCGGGCGCTTCCAGGGCGATCTCGCGCTGCTGTCGATCGGCCTCGCGCTCGAAAGCGCCATGGCTGACGATGCGGAGCTGGCACGCCCGCTTCCCGATATCGCGGCGCTCACGCGGGGCGCGGCGGCGCGAACGGCCGCCGAATAGCCCGTCCACAAGATTGCTAGCCGCCGGACAGGGCCTGCATGACGAAGATCTCGTCGCCGGCGGAGACCGGGTCGGTCAACGCCGTCCGATCCGAGACGGCCGCGTCGTTGATGAAGATATTCACGTGCTGGCGCAGGCCGCCCTGGTCGTCCAGCAGGTAGGAGCGCAGCCGCGGGTTGCCGCCGAAGACGTTTTCCAGGACGGCCCGAACCGTGTCACCCGACGCGTCCGTCGTCGGACAGGCCAGATGGCGCTGCAGGTTCGCCGTGAAGCTGACGCGGGGCATGGACGTCTCGTGAATGGCCTCCTTGCAGAAAACCATGCCAACGGCCGCGGCGACGGACAACCGAAGGGGCTTTCCCGGTTCTTGGCATCGTTTCACGATTTCGTGATCTCGCCCTGATATTAACCATAATCGTGTTCAGAAGCGACGGGAATCCGCGGGAAAATTTTCTTCGAAGCCGCGCGCAGGGTTTGACCGCCTGGTCCGTGTAATTGCCAGACGTCACGAATTCTCATGGAGGAGATAGCGATGCGTGGCTTTTACAGGATTATGGCCGCCTGTGCGGTTGGGACGGTCCTTTGCGCGGCGCCGGCTTTCGCCGGGGACTCGACGCACCGGGTCGACAGCCGCGAGGCATTGCAGCACAGCCGGA
The DNA here is from genome assembly GCA_964585785.1 of uncultured Rhodospirillaceae bacterium. Classification (GTDB taxonomy): domain Bacteria; phylum Pseudomonadota; class Alphaproteobacteria; order UBA8366; family UBA8366; genus WHUA01. The sequence goes on along the minus strand of CAZPFL010000097.1, from coordinate 7,934 downwards.
TTCACCAGGGTGTCGCGTCGGGCGCCCTGACCCGGCACGAAGCCCACAGCCTCGCCGCGGGTCAGCGCCACGTCGAGCGCGTCGAGAACAGGGCCACCGCGGATGGCGTCGTCACCGGGAAAGAGCGCGCCCATCTCGAATATGCGCAGGATCGTCAGAGCGCTCGGATCTATAACCTGAAGCACAACAACCGCACGCGCGACTAGAGGAGTCCCCGCCGGCCTCCGCCGATGGATCGCAACCGATGGCGCCCAACCCCAAGATCAGCTGTCGAACGGCGCGTCATCCGGGCCCGAACGGGCCGGTCCATCGGCGGTGCTGGTGGCACGCCGATCGTGGGCGGTGTAATGCTGGCTTGAATGCGGCCGGACCGGCGGGCATCCCGCGGGCAGCGGTGAATGAACACGGACCTATCCGACGACGAGTTGATGCGACGGGCGGGCAACGGCGATCGGAGTGCCTTCGGCGCCCTGGTCGAGCGCCATTTGCCGCGCGTCTGCGCCATCGCGGCCCGGATGCTCGCCAGCGCGGCGGAAGCCGACGACATCGGGCAGGAGGCTTTTCTGCGATGCTGGCAGAAGGCGCCGGGCTGGGAGTCGCTGGACGGCGGCTCGGGCGCGGCGCGTTTCACCACCTGGCTCCATCGGGTCGTCATCAATCTGTGCATCGATCGCCGGCGTCGTGCGGCGCCGCTCACGCTCGACGCGGCGCCGGATCTACCGGATGGCGCGCCCGACGCGCTGGACGGGCTGGAATCGAAGGAATCCGCCGAGCGCGTGCGCAGCGCGATCGGCGAGCTGCCGGCGCGGCAACGCGCGGCACTGGTGCTCTGCTATTACGAAGGCCTGAGCAATGGGGAGGCGGCGGCAGTGCTCGAGATGAGCGTCAGCGCAGTGGAGTCGCTGCTCGTTCGCGCTCGCCGCAATTTACGCAAATCGCTGTCGTAGAGGAACGAGGCGAAGGATGACAAAGACGACGGTTACGCCGAAACGGGTGAGAGAGATCATCGCGGCCTATGGGGCGGACCCCGCCCGCTGGCCCGCGGCGGAGCGCACGGCGGCTCTGGCGATTCTTCGCGACGACGCCGAGCTGTCGGCGCTTCTGCAGGATGCGCGCCGGCTGGACGCGGCGCTGGACTCCTTCGCGCCGCCGCTGCCGACGGTGAATGCCGGAGACGTGGCGGGGCGGATCATGGTGGCCGCGCGGCAGACGCCGACGCCGCGCCCGAATGAAACGCCATCGATCCCGTTCTGGCGCTGGTTCGGCTGGCCAAAAATCGCGGGGCTGGCGATGGCCGGCGTGATCGGCTTCACGATCGGTTGGACCGGCCTCGACGCGCAGCTTCAGGAGTGGATGGCGCCGGGCTCGACGATCGCCGCGCCGGCGCTCGATGCGCCGGATGCGCTTCTGGACGGTGAGGTGTCATGGTGACCTTGAACCTCGGCAGCGGGAAATGGCTTGCCGCGCTGCTGCTGGCGTCGCTGGCGCTGAATATCTTTGTCGGCGGGGTCTATGCCGGCCGGCTCTTCAACCCGCCTCAGGAGCGGGTCGCGGCGCCGCGCGGGCCGAGCGAAGAGCGCCCGATTCGCCGCTTCCTCACTGCCTTCACCGCCGGGCTCGACAAAGCCGATCGCCGCACCTTCGTGGCCGCCTTTGCCGGCCATGAACCGGCGATGCGCGCTGCCGTTCGTGCGGTGCGGGAGGCGCGGCGTGAGGCGCTGGCACGCATGCACGCGACGCCGTTCGACCGTCACGCGCTCGACGCTGCTTTGGCGACGCTGCGCCAGAAGCAGGATGCGCTGCAGACCGCCTTGCAGACGGGAATCGCCGATGCGGTCGAACGCTTACCCGATGACGCACGCAAACTGGTCGGCACGCCCAAGCGGCGGCCGCGGGAGGAACGTCGATGAGCACATCTGAAGCCTTCATTGCGGTGAACCGGTTCGGTCTCGGGGCGAGGCCCGGCGAGCTCGACGCGGCGAAGGGCGATCCGCGCGGCTGGGTCGAGCAGCAGCTTTCGGCCAGTGGCTCGATTCCCACGCAGCTCTCGGGCTTGCGTCCGAGCCGGGAAGCAATCCGCGACCTTCTCGAATTCCGCCGCCGCTTCAAGGAAGACAAGGACGTGGCGGCGCAGAAGGCATTCCGCAAGAAGCTGCGCGAGAGCTTCGTCGCCGAAGCGGGCGCGCGGACCCTGGCGCAGATCGACAGCCGCACGCCGGTGATCGAGCGGCTGGTCGCCTTCTGGTCCAACCATTTCACGGTGTCGGCGCGGAAGCCGCTTCTGGTCGGCGTCGTCGGCGCCTATGAGCGCGAGGCGATCCGGCCGAATGTGACGGGCCGGTTCCTCGATATGCTGATGGCGGTGATGCACCACCCGGCGATGCTCGTCTATCTCGACAACGCCCAGTCGATCGGGCCAAACTCGCGTGTCGGACGGCGGCGCGACAAGGGTTTGAACGAGAACCTCGGGCGCGAGGCGCTGGAGCTTCATACGTTGGGCGTCGACGGCGGCTACACCCAGGCGGACGTGCGCGAATTCGCCCGCATGCTTACGGGCTGGTCTGTCGGGCGGCTGAAAGGCGGCGGCGTCGGCGAATTCGCCTTCTATCCGGCGATGCATGACCCCGGCCCCAAGACGCTGCTCGGCCGCCGCTACGAGGAGGGCGGGATCACAGAGGCGGAAACGGCGCTCGGCGTCTTGGCGCGGCATCCTGCGACGGCGCATCATATTTCGCTCCAGCTCGCGCGGCATTTCGTGGCGGACCAGCCGCCGCCGGCGCTGGTGAAGAGGCTCGCGCGGACCTTCCTCGATACCGACGGCGACCTGCGCGCGTTGACGATCGAGATTCTGCGGTCGCGGGAAACCTGGGCCGTCTCGCTGCCCAAGGTGAAGACGCCGAATGAGTTCCTTGTCTCGGCCTTGCGCGTCACCGGATTTGAGGGCGAGACGAAGAAGCTGGTCGGCGCATTGCGCTTACTCGGGCAAATGCCGTTCACCGCGCCGTCGCCGGCCGGTTGGCCGGACCAGGGCTCGAAATGGATCAGCGCCGAGGCTCTACTCCAGCGCGCCGAATTCGCCATGGCGCTGGGCCGTCGGCTCCATGGCCGGCTGGCGCCCGAGACGATGCTGGACGAATCGATCCTGCCGGTCACCTCGAGCGCAACACGCACGGCGATCGCGCAATCGCCGTCGCGCGTCGAAGCCGTCGCCACGCTCTTCGCAAGTCCCGAATTTCAGAGGAGATAGCCATGATCACGCGTCGCGTTCTGCTGGCCCGCATCGGTGCGGGCGCGCTGCCGGTCCTGGTGATGCCGGGCCTTTCCGCCGCTTTCGCCGCGCTGCCGACGGACCGCCGTCTGGTCGTCGTCGTGCTGCGGGGAGCGCTCGACGGGTTGGCTGCCGTGCCGCCTTATGGCGATCCCGATTACCGGTCGATCCGCGGCATGTTGGCGTTCCCGGAGCCCGGCGCCGCCGATGGCGTGCTGGATCTCAATGGCCATTTCGGGCTGCACCCGTCTCTGAAGCCGCTGCACGCGATGTATCAGCGAAAAGAGCTGATCGTCTGCCACGCGGTCGCGACCCCCTATCGCAGCCGCTCGCATTTCGACGGGCAAGACGTGCTGGAGAACGGAACGACGTCTGCGCATGGCGCGCAGGACGGATGGCTCAACCGGACGCTGACGCTGTTTGGGCACGGGAAAAAAGGCGACGGCCTCGCGGTCGGCCTGTCGGTGCCGCTGATCCTGCGCGGCGACGTGCCGGTCAGCGCCTGGGCGCCGCGCACGCTGCCGCGCGTGCAGGACGACTTCCTCGTCCGGCTCGGCATGCTTTACCAGTCTGATAAGCTGCTTGGCCCGGCCTTCGCCGAGGTGACGCGCGCGCAGGCGATGAGCGACGAGGTCGCGCGCAACGACGCGAAGATGGACGGCGGCAAGCGGCAGATCCGCGGCGCGAAGGCGCTGCCAGCGCTGATGAGCGCGGTCGGCGAGTTGATGGCCGATCCCAAGGGGCCGCGCGTTGCAGCGCTGGACGCCACCGGTTGGGACACGCATGCCAACCAGGGGCTCCTGACGGGGCCGCTCGCCAATAACTTGGCGGCGCTGGCCAAGGGGCTCGACAGCCTGCGCACCGGGCTCGGCCCCATATGGAACAAGACGGCGGTGCTGGTCGCGACCGAATTCGGCCGAACAGCGCGGCCAAACGGTACCAGCGGCACCGATCATGGAACCGCTGGCGTGGCCTTTCTGCTCGGCGGTGCGATTGCCGGCGGGCGCGTCATGACCCGCTGGCCGGGGCTGTCGGAATCGGCGCTCTACCAGGGGCGGGATCTCGCGCCCACCACTGACATTCGCAGCCTGTTCAAGGCGGCACTGACTGATCACTTAGGCCTGCCTGATGCGGAGGTCGCCAGCCGCGTCTTCCCGCAAAGCCGGAATGCCCCGCGGCTGCGTGAGGTGTTCCGCACCTGATCGCCGCGCCTGTCGCTGCCGGCGCTTGGCCGTGTCGATTGCCTTCATGCTAGGCTCGGGCAACGGCAGACGCATGGCAGGAGGATCAGGCGCGATGGACAGGACGCGAAACGCGGTGCTCGACAAGCTGCGGGCGGGGGAGGTGGTGCTCGGCCTTTCCGTCCGGATGGTCCGGTCGGGCGAGATCGCCAAGATCGCCAAGGCCTGCGACCATGACTTTGTCTTCATCGACATGGAGCATGCGCCGCTCACGCTGGAAACGACGGTCGAGATTTCCATTGCAGCGCTCGATACCGGCATCACGCCGATCGTCCGGGTGCCGGGCCATGAGGCCTTCCACATCTCGCGCGTGCTGGACGGCGGCGCGATGGGCGTCGTCGTCCCGCACGTCAACAACGCGGAAGAAGCGCGCCGCGCGGTCGATGCCTGCCGCTATCCGCCGATCGGTCACCGCTCGGTCATGGGCGGCTATGCGCAGCTTGGTTTCGAGACGGTTCCGATCAAGGAGGCGGCAGCGTTCATGAACGAGAACACGCTGCTCGCCGTGATGATCGAGACCCCGGAAGCGGTCGAGAATGTCGAGGAGATCGCCGCGGTCGATGGCATCGACATCGTCTATATCGGCAGCAACGACCTGCTCGCCGAGATGGGCATGCACGGACAGTTCGAGAGCGAGGCGCTGGAAAAAGCCGCGCGACGGGTCATCGCCGCCGCCCGCGCCAACGGCAAGTTCGCCGGCGTCGGCGGCATCCGCGGCGCGGCGATGGCGGAGAAATATGTCGGCCTCGGCTCGCAGTTCCTCACCACGCACAGCGACCTCGCCTTCATGATGGAAGCCGCCTCGGCGCGCGCCAAGCTGCTGCGCGAGGCGGTTAAGAAGGCGCGGGGTTAGGGATTGTTCAATACGTCGCGCGACCGCCGGAGATGTCGAACACGGCGCCGGTCGTGAAGCTGTTCTCGCGCGAGACGATCCAGGCGATCATCGCCGCGATCTCGTCGACCTCGACGAAGCGGTTACGCGGGATTTTCGACAGCATGTAGTCGATGTGCTCTTCGGTCATCTGGTCGAAGATGCGGGTGCGCGCGGCGGCTGGCGTCACGCAGTTGACGGCGATGTCGTAGCCGGCGAGCTCCTTGCCGAGCGACTTGGTGAGCGCGATGACGCCGCCCTTGGACGCGCTGTAAGCCGATGCGTTCGGATTGCCTTCCTTGCCGGCGATCGACGCGATGTTGCAGATCCGGCCGTAGCCGCGCGCCTTCATGCCGGGCACGACGGCGCGGCTGACATAAAAAGTGCCGTTGAGATTGATCGCGATGACCCGGTTCCATTCCTCGATCGGATAGGCGTCGACAGTCGCGTTCATACCGGAAATGCCGGCGCTGTTGACGGCGATGTCGACCGGGCCGATTTCCTTTTCCGTGCTAGCCAGCGCGTGATCGATGGCGGCCGGGTCGGTGACGTCCACAGCGAAAGCGACTGCGGCGCCGAGCTCGCGCAGCGCCTTCGCAGATTTCTCGGCAAGCGCGCCGTCCATGTCCCACAGCGCGACCTGCGCGCCTGAACGACAGAGCCGCGCCGCCACCGCGTAGCCGATGCCTTGGGCGCCGCCCGTGACGATGGCGCTCTGTCCGTTCAGGTCGATCGCGTTCATTCCGGCTTGTTCCCTCCGGCTGGGCCTAGAAGATGGGCTTCGTCTCCGCCATGGCGGGCCGCTTCATCATCTTATCGAACCAAGCGGCGAGCTTCGGCCGGCCCTTGCGCCAGTCGTCGTCCGGATGGCGCCAGTCGGCATAGCCGAGCGACGCGACCGCCGAGATGCTGCCCATATGGACCTTGTCGTCGAATTTCGGCAGCAGCTTCTCCAGCTCGTCATAGGCCCGCTGCGCGCGTCCCGCTTCCTTCTTGATCTCGCCGGGCGACTGCTCGCTCTTGTCGCGGCGCTTCTCGTGCGAGCGGTGGAAGAGCGAGTCCATCAGTAGCGACGCAACGCCTTCGACCTGGAAGGCGATCTCGCGCTCCTTCTTGTCCTTGGGATACAGCTTGCCGCCGGACACTTCGTCGAGATAGCGCGAGATGATCAGCGACTCGATGATGAAGTTGCCGTCGTCGGTCAGCAGCGCGGGTACCTTCGCGCCGGGGCCGTATTCCAGCAGGACCTTCACGCGCGTGTCGGGATCGGCGAGGTTCACTTCCTCGACCTTGCCGGTCAGTCCCGCTTCGCGGATCGCCATGCGCGGACGGCGCGCATAGGGCGAATTGCCACTGTAAAACAGCTTCATGGGGTGCTCTCTCCTGATTCGTCGATGCGGCAGAACGATCTGCCAGCATACCGACAAAATACGCCAAGCGCGGAAAACAACCAAATCACGCCCCCGCGCGGGGCGGTCCGCGTCGTGACAGCGGCGGAGACGGTGCTATGCTTTCGCCCGCAAGCGCAAGGATGAGAGGCTTGAGCGATACCGAAGAGCCGTCGGCATGGAAGGCATCGGGCATGCACCGCCGCTGCGCGCTGACGCTGCTGTCGCTTCTGATCGTCGCCGTCTCGGTCGGGCCGGCCGCAGCGGCGGGGCGTAAGCTGGTGGTCGTCGGCTCGAAAAAATTCACCGAATCGGTGATCCTGGGCGACGCGATCGCCGGCCTTCTGCGGGCGTCCGGCGTCGCCGCGCGTCATCGGCGGGAGCTCGGCGGCACGCGCATTCTTTGGAGCGCGCTGCTGGCGGGCGAGATCGACGCGTATCCCGAATACACCGGGACGATTACCCGTGAGATCTTTGCCGGCCAGGGCGTTTCGGGCATGGACGGCATTCGCGCCGCGCTGGCGCGCCACGGCATCCGCATGACCGCGCCGCTCGGCTTCGACGACACCTATGCGATCGGCGTCCGGCGCGCCGTCGCCGAGGCCCGTGGCCTGAAGACGATTTCCGACCTGGCGCGCAATCCGGACCTCAAATTCGGCTTCAGCAACGAGTTCATGGATCGCGGCGACGGCTGGCCGGGCCTGCGTGCCTTTTACGGACTGTCACTCAAAGACGTGCGAGGGCTCGACCATGATGTCGCCTATCGCGGCATCCGGGCGGGCGACCTCGACGGCACCGACGTCTATACGACCGACGCGGAAATCGCCGCTTACGACCTCGCCGTGCTCGAGGATGACCGGCACTATTTCCCCGACTATCAGGCGGTGATCCTGTATCGCGCCGCCTTGGCGCAGGAGGCGCCCGACGCGGTGGCTGTCCTCCATCGCTTCGGGGGGACGATCACCACCGACCGCATGCGGGCGATGAATGCCGCGGTGAAATTGCAGGGCATGACCGAGAACGCCGTCGCCGCGGGGTTTCTGAAAACGCGCTTCGGCGTGACGGTCGAGAGCGGCCATGCCGGCCTCGTGCAGCGCCTGCTGCGCACGACGTCGGATCACCTGACCCTGGTCGCCATATCGCTCGCGGCGGCGATCGCCGTGGCG
>CAZPFL010000096.1:0-18440 GCA_964585785.1 uncultured Rhodospirillaceae bacterium | reverse complement strand
TGCATACCGCGATGCAGGATTCGACGCCGATGGTCATCTTCATCGGCCAGGTCGCGCGCGAGCAGGAATACCGCGAGGCCTTCCAGGAGGTCGACTACCACCAGTTCTACGGCGCGCTCTGCAAATGGGTGGTGCAGATCGACAGCGCCGACCGCATCCCCGAGCTGGTGAGCCAGGCCTTCCACCGCGCCATGTCGGGCCGGCCGGGCCCGGTCGCCGTGGCGCTGCCCGAGGACATGCAGCGCGACCTGACCGAGGTCGAGGACGCCGCGCCCTATCAGATCGCGCGGCCGGGCGCCGCGCCCAAGGACATGACGGCGATGCAGGCGATGCTGGCCGCGGCCAAGAAGCCGCTGATGATCCTCGGCGGCGCCGGCTGGAGCCAGGCGGCCTGCGCCGACATCCTGGCCTATGCCGAGGCCAACAACCTGCCGACCTGCGCGTCCTTCCGCTGCCAGGACCTGTTCGACAACGCGCACAAGAACTATGCCGGCGAGCTCGGCACCAGCATCAGCCCGGCGCTTTCCAAGCGGATGGCGGAGGCGGATCTCCTGATCGTCGTCGGCGCGCGTATGGGCGAGATGACGACCAGCGGCTACAAGCTGCTCAAGCTGCCGAAGCCGGCGCAGACGCTGGTGCATGTCTATATGGACCCGGGCGAGCTCGGCCGCGTCTACCGGCCCGACCTGCCGATCGCGGCTTCGATGGAGAGCTTCGCCGAGGCTGCCCGCGCGCTGCCGCCGGTCAAAAGCCCGGCCTGGGGCGCCTGGGCCGAGGCCGCGCGCCAGGACTATCTCGACAACCTGAAGCCGACCCGCGCGATGCCGGGCGCGCTCGACATGCACAAGGTGATGGACCACCTGAACGAGGTGCTGCCGGACGACGCGATCATCGTCAACGACGCGGGCAACTTCTCCGGCTGGCCGCAGCGCTTCTACCGCTACCGCCGGTTCCGCACCCAGGTCGCGCCGACCAGCGGCGCCATGGGCTACGCCATTCCGGCCGCGGTGGCGGCGAGCCTCGTGCAGCCGAACAGCCCGGTCGTCGCCTTCGTCGGCGACGGCGGCGCGCTGATGACCGGCCAGGAGCTGGCGACCGCGGTGCAGCACGGCTCGACGCCGATCGTCCTGGTGGTCAACAACAACCTCTACGGCACGATCCGCATGCACCAGGACCGGGACTTCCCGGGCCACGACTATTCGGTCGCGCTGAAGAACCCCGACTTCGCCAAATGGGCCGAGAGCTTCGGCTGCCATGCCGAGGTCGTGGCGCGGACGGAGGATTTCGCCCCCGCCTTCGAGCGGGCGCGCAAGGCCGGCCGGGCGGCCCTGCTCGAGCTGCGGGTCGATCCCGAGATGATCACCACGCGGACCACGCTGACCGCCATCCGCGAGGCGTCGCAGGCCCGGAAATAGGATGAAATTCCGCTCCCAGCGGGCGTAAGCCGATCAATCGAAATAATAAATCGATATAATTAAGAATATTTGTCACATCAAAGCATTCGCGCTAGCTTGTTGCCATCGCCAAGGGGCGAAGCGAGTTAGCTCCCTGATTCTTCCCGCAATGGGATCGACGCAGGCGGCGTCGCAGGGGGTGCTTCGTCACCTTAATAAGCATGGCAATGGAAGGAGACGCGAATGTCGTTATTTCGTGCCGCCCTGCTGGGTGGCTTCATACTCGGCGTCGTGAGTATCGCCGGTCAGGCACCGGCGCAGGCTGCGACGAAATACTGCAATGGCCCCAAGATCACCTGGAAGGTTTCCCTTTGGGGGAAACGGCGTGCGGTGACCGAAGGGACCGAATACGCTTCCAAGGCGATCAAGGACGCCACCTGCGGCAATTTCAACCTCAAGCTCTACTACGGTGAGCAGCTCTCGAAGGCGAAGGAGAATCTCGACGCCCTGAAGGTCGGCGCGATCGAGATGGCGATGGTCTGCTCGTCCTATTCCCCGGGCAAGCTGCGGGCGGCGACGGTGCTCGACCTGCCGTTCCTGCCGGTGAAGAGCGGCGACTGGAAGACGATGCGCAAGGTCTACGACACGCTTTGGGCACGGCCCGAGCTGATCAAGTCGCTGGCCCGGTGGAATTCCGAGCGCTACATCCAGAACCTGCTGCCGCTGTATGAGTACATGGGCCGCGGCAAGCCGCCGAAAACCGTCGAAGACTTCAAGGGCAAGCGTCTGCGGGCGCTGGGCGGCATGGGCGAAGCGGCCCGGGCGATCGGCGCCGTGCCGACGACGATGCCGGCTTCCGAGACCTACACCGCGCTGCAGCGCGGCACGGTGGATGCCATCGGCTTCCCCTACACCTACACCTTCCATGCCTTCAAGCTGGATGAGATTGCCACCTGGTACACGAACAATCTCGCGGCCGGTGACGTCAACTGCTTCATGGCGATGCGCAGGGATGCGTATAAGAAGCTGCCGAAGCAGTACAAGCAGATCATGGAAGAGACCAAGGACGGCGCCTATGACGCGATGATCGAGGCCTATGCCGCCAAGGACAAGGTCAATCTCGCCAACTGGCGCAAGAACCCGAAGCTGACCGAGGTCAACTTCAGCGAGGCGGACCTCGAGAACTTCCGCAAGATTGGCGGCAAGCCGATCTGGGAGAAATGGGTCAAGGAGAACAAGCAGTATGTTCCGACGGCCCAGCAGCTGATCGACCTCGTTCTGAAGACCTGCAAGGGCGGATAATCCGCCCGAGGATTAATATCCTGCCGGCGTCATACGGGGCAGGATAGCTGACGAATAGCGGCCCGCCGAAGTGCTTGTTCGGCGGGCCGTTTTTCGTTTCAGGCGGATGCAGCCTCCCGCCATTTGAAGCCCTGACAAAACGGCGCTAGGGTCGGGGCTCTGGTGCGTTATCTCCGTGTACCGCGCCCAAGTTCTCCGGACGCACCTTGGTGGGGCCGGTACAGAACAGAAACAGCGAACCAAAGAGTTCGCAAGGGAGGCAAAATGTTGAAAACCATAAGCCTGACGAGTCTGTCAGTTGCATTGGCCGTGATGTTTTTCACGGGCACTGCAACGCTGTCGACGGCGCAAGCCGCGACAAAATATTGCAACGGCCCCAAGATCACTTGGAGAGTTTCCCTTTGGGGTAAGCGGCGTGCCGTGACCGAAGGGATCGAATACGCATCCAAGGCGATCAAGGACGCCACCTGCGGCAATTTCGACCTCAAGCTCTACTACGGTGAGCAACTCTCGAAGTCGAAGGAAAATCTCGACGCCCTGAAGGTCGGCGCGATCGAGATGGCGATGGTCTGCTCGTCCTATTCCCCGGGCAAGCTTCGCGCGGCGACCGTGCTCGACCTGCCGTTCCTGCCCGTGAAAAGCGGCGACTGGAAGACGATGCGCAAGGTCTACGACACGCTTTGGAAGCGGCCCGAGCTGATCAAGTCGCTGGCCAAGTGGAACTCCCGGCGTTACATCCAGAACCTGCTGCCGATGTATGAATACATGGGCCGCGGCAAGCCGCCGAAGGATCTGGCCGACTTCAAGCACAAGCGTCTGCGGGCGCTGGGCGGCATGGGTGAATCGGCCAGGGCGATCGGCGCCGTTCCGACGACGATGCCCGCTTCCGAGACCTACACCGCGCTGCAACGCGGCACGGTGGACGCGATCGGCTTCCCCTTCACCTATACTTTCCATGCCTACAAGCTGGACGAGATCAGCACCTGGTACACGAGCAATCTCGCGGCCGGCAATGTTGACTGCTTCATGGCGGATAACATCGACGCCTACAAGAAATTGCCGAAGCAATACAAGGAGATCATGGATCAGGTTAAGGACGGCGCTTACCAAGCGATGATCACGGCCTATGCCGAAAAGGACAAGGTCAATCTCGCCAACTGGCGCAAGAACCCGAAGCTGACCGAGGTCCGGTTCAGCGAGGCGGATCTCGACAAGTTCCGCGAGAAGGGCGGCAAGCCGGTCTGGGAGGAATGGGTCAAGGAGAACAAGCAGTATGTTCCGACGGCCCAGCAGCTGATCGACCTCGTTCTCAAGACCTGTAAGGAAGGAAGCAAAGGAGGCAAGGGCTAAGGCCCACAACGGAAAAGCTCCCGAGCCGCGTGGTTCGGGTCGGGAGTGACCAGGCCCCAAGGAGCGGCCCGTCGCGCCATCGCGCGGCGGGCCGCGCTTTCGAAGGGCCGGGGCCGGACGAAAGATGCACCGCCGGCCCGTTGCCTAGAATCTAGGCAAACGAGGCGGGGAACGGCTGGGCCGGCAAAGACTTGGTTAAGATCGAAAATTTTATTTGCTCTGATCGATTTCGTGCGATTTGATGCAGGCGCAAAAGCCGGCTACGCTCGTTTCGGCATTGCACATCGGCGACTGCGCAAGAAAACCAACGCGTGGCGCCGGGGAAATCGACGAGAAGAACGAAGATATGGCGGCGCGCGCCATACGTCAGGGAGGCTATTCGGTGCACCACGCAAAATTCACGCAGCAGCATCGCGCGGCGCTTGGCGTTCCGCGCGCCAGGACGCGCCGATAACAACGGCACGGCGGATGCCGGGGCGACCGCCCGGCGTGCGCTTCAATATCTGGGGACTAGGGAAGGTGAAAAAAAGACGCTATGGCGATATCGGAAACTAAGGAAACGGTTGCGGGCGGCGCCAGGTCCGGCGCGACATTGGCCAGGGCCGACGAGCTGCTTTTCAAATTCGAAAGCGTGCTGAATTTTATCGCCGGGATCATGATCTTTCTCGTGATGGTCCTCGGCGTGGTCCAGATCGTCGGGCGGAGCGCGTTCAATTGGCCGATCCCCGCGTATGTGGACAAGATCGAGATCACGATGCCGATCTTCGCCTTCCTCGGCCTCTCCTACACCCAGCGACTCGGCGGTCACGTGCGCATGGAGATCATTCTGAAGCAATTCAAGGGCAGGAGCCTTTGGATCGCGGAATGCTTCACCATCATCGTCAACATGGTGATCATCGGGGTGCTGATCATCTATACCTACGATCATTTCCTGCGCGCCTTCGTAAACGGCGACAGCACGATCGACGGGAACTATCCGGTGTGGCCGTCGAAGCTGCTCGTGCCCATCGCCTTCGCGATCATGTTCGTTCGGCTGAGCATCAACCTGCTCGGCTATCTGCGCCTGGTCCGGTGGCCGGATGCGGTGCCGGTCGCCATACCGCGCATCGAAACCGTGGACGAGCAGGCGCAGCACGAACTCGAAACAACCGGAATCGAGGAAGAGGAAGAGCGGATTCGTTCGCTCCGTAAGGCAGGAGGTGAGCGATGACCGAGCTTGATATTGGCGTAATCGGCGTCATTGGCATTCTCTGCATGGTGTTTATTGGCGTTCGCGTTTACGCGGCCGCCGCCTTCGTCGGCTTCTTCGGTCTGGTGGCGATCCTCGGCTGGGACGCCGGCGCCGGCATCGCCGGGACCGTCCCGCATTCCGAAGTGAACTACGCGCTGAGCGTGCTGCCGATGTTCATCCTCATCGGCTTCATCGCCTATCACGCCGGCCTGACGCACGCGTTGTTCGAGGCGGCCAAGGCCTGGCTCGGCTGGGTGCCGGGCGGCCTCGCGGTGGCGACGGTCTTCGCGACCGCCGGCTTCGCGGCGGTCTCGGGCGCCAGCACGGCCACCGCGGCGGTGTTCAGCCGCGTCGCCATCCCCCATATGGTGGAGAACGGCTATAACCAGCGGCTGGCGGCCGGCGTTGTCGCCGCCGGCGGCACGCTGGCGGCGCTGATCCCGCCGAGCGCGATCCTTGTGGTTTACGCGCTGATCGTCGAACAGTCGGTCGGCGCGCTGCTGCTGGCGGGCTTCATCCCCGGCATCATCTCGGCGGTCGTCTACGCGACCATGATCGTCGGGCAGTGCCTGATAAACCCCGAGCTGGGCCGGCCGATCCCGTCGCCGCCGTTGAAGGTGCGGCTCAAGCTTCTGCCGCCGGTGACGCCGGTCGTGGCCGTGGTCGGGATCATCTTCTACTCGATGTATTCCGGCAAGGCGACGCCGACCGAGGCGGGTGCGCTGGGCGCCTTCGTCGTCTTCGTGCTCGCGCTGGTCCACGGCATGCGCTGGCACAATCTCAGGGACGCGCTGCTCGAGACGGCGAAGCTGACGGTCATGCTGTTCTCACTGATCTGGGGCATCCTGATCTTCGTCCGCTTCCTGGGCTTCACCGGCCTGCCGCAGGCCTTTGCGGAGCTCCTGACCTCGCTGCCGCTGCCGCCCGTGGTCGTCATGATCATGATCCTGCTGGGCTACACGGTGCTCGGCATGTTCATGGACGCGATCGGCATGCTGCTGCTGACCTTGCCGGTCGTCTATCCGGCGGTCATCGCGCTCGGCTACGACCCGATCTGGTTCGGCATCATCGTGGTCAAGATGTGCGAGATCTGCCTGCTGACCCCGCCGGTCGGGCTGAACTGCTACGTCGTGCACGCGGTCAGACCGGAAATACCCTTGGGCGACGTGTTCAGGGGCATCGCGCCGTTCTTCTGCGCGGATATCGTGACCATCGCCATTTTCATGGCCTTCCCGGAGGTCATCACATGGCTGCCCCACTTCGAGGGCATGGGCGCGGGCTGACGCGCAACGGCATACGCCGAAAATGCCTCGGGCCCGCCTTTGTGCGGGCCCGAGCTTTTTGTGGAACGGGATATATCCCGTTCCTGGTGCTCCGTTGACGGGTGCCGGTTAGGCGAAAAGCTTGTCGATGTCGTCCTGCGAGATCGCGTTGCCCGGAAGCTGCGGCCCGTTCAGCAGCGGATCCTTTTCCTGGGTCTCCACGGGAAGCTCCGCCGCTTCCTTCGCGACGCTGTCGCGCCCCATGAGATCGACCATCGCGAGCACGCGCTCCTCGACGAACTGCATCGAGCGGATGATCTTGGTCACGCGCTGGCCGGTGATATCCTGGAAGGTGCACGCTTCCATCGCGTGGGTCGTCTTCTCCATCGCCTGGTCGCAAAGCGTGGCGGCTTCGGGATCGGCCGTCTTTTCGTGGATTTTGCTGACGAGATCGGAAATCTCTTCGAGATTCTGCAGGATCGCGTGCGTGGCGGCGTCCGTGTGCTCGATGATGGCATCGAGATGGTCGGACATGTTCTTGAAGTTCGAATCGGCATCGCCCTTGTTCAGGCGCGCGATTTCCTGTCTGAAGCGCTCGATATACTGTGAGAGATTGAAGATCTCGGATTTTAGGCGCTTGTCGGCTGCTCTCGACATGGTCGTGCGTCGTCCCCGATTTCTATCCCGGTCGGGATCAAGGTTCTGATTTATGTGCCTTCTATGCCCCCGATCGGTTAATTTGCCGTTAAATGGCGGGTTCTCAGGGGAACTTCCCGAGCCCGGTGGCAACTTTGCCGCAGGCCGGCATTTCCGCCGGAAGGCGCCCGCGCATGGGAGGAACCAGGACGAAGATGCAAAAACATTCGCAAAAACCGTTGATTCAGCAAGAGAAAGATATCGCGGCCTATATCCCGCCGGGGCATGAGGGAACGGTCAATATCCGCCTCGTCGACAAGGATTTCTGCGGCGCCTTCGAAATGAACCTCGGGACCGTCCAGCCGGGCGGCGAGGCGTCGCCGCACCACCATGAGACCGAGCATCAGGTGGTTTACGTCATCGACGGACTGGCCGAGGTGATACTGGGCGACGATCCGGCGGTTGAATGCGGGCCCGGCGCGATCATCCGAATTCCGCCCAAGCTGGAGCATGCGGTGTACGCGAAGGGCGACCGGCCGCTCAAGGTCATCGTGCTCTACAGCCCGCCGCTGGGACCCCGGGTCGAGCTGCCGGCCGACTCGTGACGTGCGGCGGGTGTGCGCGGCGCCATTGGCCGCCTTGCGCGCATACGATAAAGTCGCCCGGCCGCCGCAACCCTTGCTTTCCCGACGGGACAGGAGCCGTTTTGCATGACCGACACGAAGAGCCCGACCGCCGGCGCGCGTTCCGTCGCGCGCCAACCTTCAACAGACGGTGGCCGGACGACACCGGCCGCCGGTGCTTTGGCTGGCATCAAGGTCGTTGACCTGACCCGCGTGCTGGGCGGGCCCTATTGCACGCAGATCCTGGCCGATCACGGCGCGGACGTGGTCAAGGTCGAGCCGCCGCAGGGCGACGAGGTGCGCGACTGGGGGCCGCCGTTCCATGAGGGCGACGCGTCCTATTTCATCGGGGTCAACCGCAACAAGCGCTCGATCGGGATCGATCTCACGGTGCCGAAGGGGCGCGAGCTGCTGTTCCGCCTGCTGGAAGACGCCGACATCCTGATCGAGAACCTGAAGACCGGCACGATGGAGCGCTGGGGCCTCGGTTACGAGGAGGTTCTCAAGGAGCGCTTCCCGCGGCTGATCCATTGCCGCATCAGCGGCTACGGCGCGGACGGCCCGCTCGGCGGCTTCCCGGGTTATGACGCGATCATCCAGGCGATGGCCGGCTGGTTCAGCGTCAACGGCACGCCGGCAGCCGGGCCGACGCGGGTCGGTATCGCCATGGTCGACATGGGCACCGGGCTTTACAGCGCCATCGCGCTTCTGATGGCGCTGCAGGAGCGCGCGCGCTCGGGCCACGGCCAGTATATCGACATGACGCTCTATGACTGCGCGGTATCGCTGATGCACCCGCATGTGCCGAACTACTATCTCTCGGGCAAGACGCCCGGGCTGACCGGCAACCAGCACACCAACGTGGTGCCCTACGACCGCTTCCACACCAAGACGGTCGATATCTTCGTCGGCGCGGGCAACCAGCGCGCCTTCCAGCGGCTTTGCACCGTGCTGGGCGCGCCGGGGCTGGCCGAAGACCCGCGCTTCAAGGACAACGGCAGCCGCTGCGCCCATCGCGAGGAGATGACGGCCGCGCTGACCGAGCTCCTGGCGGACAAGGACGGCGAGGAGGTCTGCCAGAAGCTGCTCGAGAGCGGCGTGCCGGCCGGGCCGGTGCTCGACACCGCGCAGGTCATGAACAGCGCCCAGACCAAGCATCGCAAGATGGCGGCCGAGCTGGACTGGTACCGCGGCACCGGCATTCCGATCAAATTCTCCCGCACGCCGGGATCGGTCCGCACGGTGCCGCCGAAGTTCGGCGTGCACGGGCGTGAGGTTCTGGCCGAGCACGGCTTCAGCGAAGACGAGATCGAGCGCCTCGCCGCCGAGGGCGTGCTGGTCGAGAAGCGGCGCTGATGGACGCGCGCCGCGAGCGCCGGCAGGGTCCGCCGCCGCAGCCGGAGACGCGCGGCGCGAACTTCTTCGCGATCGACCGGTCGCTGCAGGACCTGCTGTCGCTCTACCTGCCCGAGGCGGAGCGGCGGCACCTGACGCCCCATTTCGAGCGCCTCGGCGCGCTGGTCGGCAACGAGCTGGACGACCTGGCCGCGGCGGCGGACCGCAACCCGCCGGTGCTACATCCCCGCGACCGGCAGGGCCGCGACGCCGGCTTTATCGAGAAGCATCCCGCCTATCGCGCGCTGGAGCGCTTCGCCTTCTCCGAGTTCGAGATGGCGGCGATGTCGCACCGGCCGGCGCTCGGCTGGGACAAGCCGATCCATCACGTCGCCAAATACACCTTCCAGTATCTCTTCTCGCAGTCCGAGTTCGGCCTGATGTGCCCGCTCAGCATGACGGATTCGCTCACCCGGACGCTCCGGCGCTACGGCGATCCGGCGCTGGTCGCGCGCTACCTGCCGGCATTGGTGGCGGGGGAGGAGGACGCCTTCGCGCAGGGCGCCATGTTCATGACCGAGCAGGAGGCGGGCTCCGACGTGGGCGCCACCGCGACGGTCGCGGTGCCCGACGGCGACGCCTGGCGGCTTTACGGCGACAAGTGGTTCTGCTCGAACGCGAGCGCCGATCTGGCGCTGGTGCTGGCGCGGCCGGAAGGCGGCAATCCGGGAACGCGCGGCCTCGGCCTGTTCCTGCTGCCGCGCATCCTGCCCGACGGCACGCTGAACAGCTATCGCGTGATCCGGCTCAAGGACAAGCTCGGCACGCGGTCGATGGCGTCGGGCGAGATCGCGCTCGACGGCGCCCGGGCCTGGCTTGTCGGCGAGCTCGAGCGGGGCTTCGTGCAGATCGCCGAGATGATCAACCAGTCGCGGCTGTCGAACGCCGTGCGGTCCGCCGGCATGATGCGCCGCGCGCTGCACGAGGCGCTGTGCGTCGCGCGCGGCCGCAAGGCCTTCGGCCGCGCGCTGGTCGACCTGCCACTGATGCAGCGCCAGCTGCTCAAGATCATGCTGCCGACCGAGGCGGCGCTGTCCATCTGCCTGTTCACCGCGGCTGCGCTGCGCCGCGCCGACGAGGGCGAGGAGGCGGGCAAGGGGCTGCGCCGCATCCTGACGCCGCTGGTCAAGTTCCGCTGCTGCCGCGACGCGCGCAAGGTGGCGGGCGACGCGATGGAGGTGCGCGGCGGCTGCGGCTATATCGAGGAATGGATCGAGCCCCGGCTGCTGCGGGATTCCCATCTCGGCTCGATCTGGGAAGGCACCAGCAACATAATCGCGCTCGACGTCCTGCGCGCCGCCCGGCGCGAGCAGGCGCATGAGGCGCTCCGGCGCGAGCTGGCGCAGCGCCTGGCCGGCGCGGCGCTGCCGGGCGGCCAGGCGGCGGGGTTCGGCGAGGCGCTCGACCGCGCGGTCGCCTTGGTGGACCAGGCGGCGAAGGCGGGCGACGGCGGCGAGCGCCAGGCCCGGCAGGCCGCTTCCGCGCTTTACTACGCCACCGCGGCGGTGCTGATGGCCGCCGAAGGCGCGGCGCTGGCGTCCGCGTCAGAAGGCGGCGACGCCCGCCGGCTGTTGCTGGCGAAGCTGCTGCTCGAACACAAGCTCGCGCCGCGCGATCCGTTGGCGTTCGACGCGGGCGACGGCGAAGCGTCGCTCGCCGCGCTGCTGCTCGGCGAGGACAACGTGCCGCTGGAGCGCGTCATCGCGGCGTGAGCGCGTCGGCGCTTTTCACAACCGTGCCTTAATTCGAATTCGCGGCGCTGACGCCGCCGCGTCGCCGCGCGCGTTTCCTATCGATTCGATGTGTTTAGGAATCGCGGCATAACCGCGGAAAGAATACTTGCAGAGAACAAGTAATATGAAAATTGTCTGTGACGTTCGTCACTGATTCTAAAATATAGACATGGTCTCGCCACGATTTCGCCCCGTAATCGCGAGAGGATTAACTCGTTCGTATAAAATAATCAGAGCGAGGTAATCTATGTGGAGGGTCATTGTTGGCTCGCTCACGGCTGTCTTTATTGTAATCGGACAGGCGTGGGCAATGCCCACCGACGTGAGTACGGTGGGTGTGTTGAACTGCGGCGGCAGTTGTCAGGCGGGGACGACCCTGACCGCGGCTCGCCTTATTACCGGCGATACGTCCAATCCCGAGGGCGCGAGCTTTCAGGATCATTACTCCTTCGTCCTAACCGGTCCCGTAGACCTGTCGGGTAAGGCTTATGGCCTTAATTTCACCCCGACCTTCAACATCGAGAATCTGTCCTTCACGCTGTTCGATCCCAGCTTGTCACCGCTCGGATCCGCAATCGCGGTGCCGAACGGCAGCGGCGTGCAGTTCGCGTCGTTCTCCTTCTCGGGCTTGGTCTCGGGCGCCTACACCCTCCTGGTGAGCGGGCTCATCCCGCAAGCCTACGGGGGCGGGCAGTATCTGCTGTCGGGTGACTTCACCCAGGCCGCGGTGTCGAGCGTGCCGGTGCCGGCGGCCATGTGGCTTTTCGTTTCTGCGCTGATCGGGATGTTCTCGCTCACGCAGATGCGGAAACGGTCGCCACTCGCATGATCTGAGCGACCGTCGTTACCACGGGGAGCGGAACTCCCCGGGGATTGTTGAAACTTGCCACACGCTACCTCACCCGTAGCGGGAAGGCGGCGCGCGGGGCGCCCGGATAGTCGCTTACGGCGTATCAGGTCAGCAGGCGCCGAAGAGCGAGGCCCGAGACCGCCTGTCGGAGGACCGGTCTCCGGCGGAGGCGCCCCAAGGCTGCTTTGTCGAGACGGGTGAGGGGTTTTTCATAACAGCGTAATCGCGTCATTCCGTCGCACCCCGGTCGATGCCCGAGTCGGCGCGGCGCCGGTGGTACGCCGCTTGCTGCCTTCCGCGATACTTCCCGTGGCCCCGGCGCAGCGCCGGGGGCGGCGAAAAGCCGGACGACGCGGGAAGCGCCTGAAATCTCCGAAATACAGAACGTATTCGATGCGTAGCTGAACCCAGTGGGGGACGGCGGCCATGGCTCACCGGCGGGGAAAATTGCCGGCCGGGCTGCAGGCCTTGCCGACCCTGAAAGACGGAACAGGAGATCTGAATGATAAGCCAAGGTATCTCGATCCAATCCTTCAGTTTGACCTACACGCAATCGACCACCGACCAGCAGACTTTTCGCACCAACCTCAAAGCGCTGATCGACGCGATCAAGTCCGGCAACCTGCAAGATGCGCAGGGCGCCTACGGCAAGATCACGGACGCGTTGAACGCCAGCAACAGCAACAACAGCAGCACCGCCGGCACGGACGGCGACGGCGACGCGGACGGCAGCGGCAGCACGTCCGACGCGTCCTCCGACTCGCCGTTCAAGGCGTTTCTCGATGCGATCGGCAAGGCGTTGTCGTCAGGCAACATTGGCGACGCCCAGAAGGCGCTGTCCGACTTCGAGGCGAACCGTCCGAAGGGCCCGCCGCCGGCTGTTCGATCGGCAATCGACCAGCTGTCGGGGAGCGCGAAAAGCGCCTTCATCGACCTGATCAAGTCGATCCGCTCGGGCGATCTCTCCGGTGCAAAAAATTCCTACTCGGCGCTGCTGGACCAGCAGAACCAGAACACGACGCAAAACCAGTCGCCCCTGGACGCTTTCCTCGGCCAGGTCGGCTCGGCGTTGGACAACGGCGATATCAACGCCGCGCAAAAGGCGCTTCAGGCTCTAGCGCAGCAACAGCCGCAGGGAGCGGCGGTCGACCTTTCGGCCTGACGCCGCTGCACCGGCCCGCCGGTTCGTCCGGGGATTGGCAGGTAGGACGATTGGCAGGGCCGATGCGGTGACGGGTTGAGCGGAAAAAAGATGCGCCCCGCCCAGGTGGTCTCTTGGGGAGAGAGGAAGGCGGGGCGCAGTGGTATCCGCCGGATGGCTAACGGCGGACACCGACGACTTAGAAGTTCGGGGCCTGGATGATCTGCCAGGCGCCGTCGGGCTGCATGCAGGCGGTGCCGTAGGCCTGCTCGGTGCGGCCGCCGACGGTCACGGTCTGCTGGAACTCGCGGCAGTAGCGCCCGCTGCTGCTGGTGCCGTCGCGGGTCGCGACCACGCTGCCGGCGGCGTTGCCGTCATTCCAAACAATCGTCTGGCCGATCGGCGCGGAGGTCGCGCGGATCTGCGCGTCCTCGTAAACCCGCTGCTGATCCTCGGTGAGTGCGGCCACCAGGGCGACGCCGATCGCCGTGAAGGCGAGCCACGGATAGGCGTCGGCGTCGCGGACGAAGTGGCCGTAGCCGTAATAGCGGTGGCCGTAGGGGCGCACGACCCAGACGTTGCGATAGTGGCGGCGCTCCGGCACGACGACGACGCGGGGCGGCGGGCCGTCATGGCGGTAATAGTCGTGATGCGGATAGTAGTCCGTCTTCACGATCGCCGGCGCGCGCACGACCTCGCGATGGACGGCGACCGGCCTCTCGACGACCCTGACCGTTGTCCGCGACCGCGTGACCTCGCGATGCGCGACGGCCGGCGCGCGGCGGTCGGCATGGGCGACGGGCGCGCGGTTGTCATGATGCTGCGCCGGCGCGCGCCGGGCCTGCGGCGCCTTCGACGGGCCACGACGGTCGTCGTGTCGCGTGGCGCCACGGTTGCGGTTATCGTCGTGCCGCGTGTCCTGGCGCGAATTCTGGTGGCTGTAATTCTTGTCCCAGCGGGGATCGGCGAACGCCGGTCCCGTTGCGATGAGGTTCGCACCGACGGCGGCGATGAGGCCGGAAGCGACAAGGCGCTTGCTGAAATGGGTGCGCATGGGACGATCTCCTCAATGGTTTGTTTAAGGGGATGGTTCGTTGGGGAAGGGCTCCCGGACGGGGGGTGGTACCGTCCGGGAGCGGCGGGGCGCGCCTGATTAACCGCGCGGACCCCGAGTGAACATCTCGTCAAAGGCCTTCTTCTGCTTTGCGTCCAGCGAGCCGTAGAACTTCTCCAAGGCCGGCTTCATGGTGCGCATCGCCGCGAGGCGGGTCGTCATCGACGCCTCGATGCGGTTGAAGCGCTCGACCGCGTTCGTCGGCCGCTTCTCGTCCTTGCGGGTCTCGCAGGCCTTCTGCATCGACTCCTGGCTGGACTTGATCGCCGACTTGAGGTCGGCAAACGCCGTCTTCTGCTCAGGCGTGAAGCTCATCAGCCCCTGGATCACGTCCAGACGGCGTTCCATGAAGCCGCCGGCGCGCGGGCCGCATTCGCCACGGCGCGGGCCGCGGTGGTGCCATTCGCGGCCTTCTTCATGAATCTTGTGAAGGCGGCCGTGGAAGGGGCGCTCGGTGGCGGCAGGGTTGCCGGCAGTCGCGCCGTCACCGGGGGCGGCCGAGACGGCCACGGCCGTGGCCGCAGTCATCGCTGCGATGGCGCCACCGGCAAGAAGGGCTTTAAAACGGGTCATCTGTAGTCTCCTCGGTCTTGTGCGTCGCGGCGTCTTGCCGCTCTGGCAATCGGATATACCGCAGCCGCCCCGCAATACGATGTCGCCAATGAGGCAAAGTGTAAGGCTTTGTTACAGGCGCTCCGGCTGTAACATTCCGTTACAAAAAAGCTGGTAATCGGCCGGATTCCTGCCCCTATAATCCGGCCCATGTCGAAATTGCCCCATATTCTCGTGGTCGACGACGACCGCGAGATCCGCAGCCTGGTATCCCAGTTCCTGCGCAAGCACGGCTTCCGCGTGACCGACGCGGCGGACGGGCGCGAGATGATGCAGGCGCTCGAGGGCGGCCGCTTCGACCTGGCCGTGCTCGACCTGATGCTGCCGGGCGAGGACGGGCTGTCGCTGTGCCGGAAGGTGCGGGCGGGCTCCTCGCTGCCGATCATCATGCTGACGGCGATGGGCGAGGAGACGGACCGTATCGTCGGCCTCGAGATGGGCGCCGACGACTATCTGCCGAAGCCGTTCAATCCGCGCGAGCTGCTCGCCCGCATCCGCGCCGTGCTGCGCCGCGCCGGGACCGAGGCGCCCGAGCCGGCGGAAGAGGCGGGCGGCATACGCGCCTTCGAAGGCTGGACGCTCGACCTGGCCAAGCGCGAGCTGCGCGCGCCTGACGGCACACTGGTGCCGCTCACCGGCGGCGAATACGACCTGCTGGCCGCGATCATCGAGCGTCCGGGCCGCGTGCTGAGCCGCGACCAGCTGCTCGACCTGACGCGCGGGCGCAACGCGATCCCCTTCGACCGCAGCATCGACGTGCAGATCAGCCGGCTCCGCCGCAAGCTCGAGCCGGACCCGAAGGAGCCGCAGATCATCAAGACGGTGCGCGGCGGCGGCTACGTCTTCGCCTGCGAGGTGACGCGGGCATGAGGCGCGACCGCGATGTCGGCCTGACCGGGCGGCTGTCGATCATCCTGGTGGCGGTGGTCATCCTGCTGTGCGCCGGGGCGGCGGTCTTCTACCTCTACAGCCAGTCCGAGGCGCGGCGCGACATCGCCGTGGTGCTCGCCGACCGGATCTTTTCCGTGGTCGAGCTGGTCGAGGAGAGTCCGGCGGACCAGCGGCCGAACCTGCTGCGCGCGCTCAGGAGCCCTTGGCTGCGCGCGTCGATCAGTCCGCGGCCGCCGAAGATCGACTCTCAGGTCTCGCCCGAATTCGCCAATCTGAGGACGCATCTCCGCCGCCAGCTTCAGACGCTTGGCGACCGCACCGTCGTGCTTGGCGAGTCGGACGAGCCCTTCGAGCGCTTCCATCGGCCGGAGGGCCATCGGGAGCATGAGCGCGAGCGGGAGCTGCCGATGCCGCCGCCCGATCACCACAGCCTGGTGGTCGGCGTGCAGCTCGCGGACTCCAACTGGCTGGTCTTCCGCGTGCCGGTGCGGCCGAACCGGTTGCCGCGCGAGGCGCAGATGATCGGCGTCATCGGCGTGTCCGCGCTCGTCGTCCTGTTCTTCGCGATCTGGGCGGCGCACCGGGTGACGCGGCCGCTGGCGCGCTTCGCGGTGGCGGCCGACCGGCTGGGCGTGGACCTGCGGGCGCCGCCGCTGCCGGAGTCCGGCTCGCGCGAGCTGCGCAAGGCCGCGCGCGCCTTCAACCAGATGCAGGACCGGCTGCGCCGCCTGATCGACGACCGGACGATGATGCTGGCGGCGATCTCGCACGATCTGCGCACGGTGCTGACGCGCCTCAAGCTGCGCGCCGAGTTCATCGACGACCCGCAGCAGCGCGACAAGGCGGTCGCCGATATCGACGAGATGCGCGCCATGCTCGACGCCAGCCTGTCCTTCGCCCGCGAAGACACCGTGGAGGAAAAGCGCACCTCGGTCGATCTGTCCTCGCTGCTGCAGAGCCTGTGCGACGATCTCGCCGATGCCGGCAGCCAGGTCAGCTACGACGGGCCGGCGCGGCTCGCCTATTGGTCGCAGCCGGTGGCGATGCGCCGGGCCTTCGCCAACCTGATCGGCAACGCGCTGAAATACGGCAACGAGGCGCAGGTGAGCGCGCGCGACGCGCAGGGCGGCGTGGTGGTGGAGATCGGCGACCGCGGCCCCGGCATTCCCGCGCCGATGCGCGAGCGGGTCTTCGCGCCCTTCTTCCGGCTCGAGGCGTCGCGCAACCGCGAGACCGGCGGCACC
This sequence comes from uncultured Rhodospirillaceae bacterium, assembly GCA_964585785.1. Taxonomy (GTDB): domain Bacteria; phylum Pseudomonadota; class Alphaproteobacteria; order UBA8366; family UBA8366; genus WHUA01. The sequence continues at coordinate 1,662 of CAZPFL010000096.1, read as the reverse complement.
GGCCTCGGCCTCTCCGTGGCCCGCAGCATCATCCGCCGCCATGGCGGCGACATCACGCTGCACGATCGCGACGGCGGCGGCCTCCTGGTGCGTGTCACGCTCCCGGCGGTCGCGGGCGCGGCCACGCACGCGGCGGCGGAGTAAGGCACGGCGCTATTCCTCGTGCATTGGCCCGTGGGCCCGATTGCCGTCGCGGAAAGCGAACGGCGGTGCGGGTCCGCTCGCCCGAGGGGTGGATGCCACGCATGAAGCGTGGCATGACGCGACGTAATTAAATTTGGGGAAATCTCGTCACCCCACGGCCTGTCCGTGGGATCCATGCACGCGAACCGTTCCGTCGGCGCGGCCCAATCTACTAGTAGGGAGACGGCCGCCCGGCGTCAGCTCATCTTGACGGGGCGCAGCAGGAAGGCCGGGGTGTCGTCGCCGAAGCCGCGGGTCGGCGTCTTGGGTTCGGGCCGGGGCTGCTGTTTCGTCTCAGGCCGCTGTTTCGGCTCGGCCCGTTGCTGCGGCCGCGGACGCGGCTGCTCCTGCTTCGCGGCCGGCGGCTTGCGCTCGGCCCTTTGGCGCGGCGCCGCGCTCGCCGGCGCCTCGCTCGCCGGCGCCTCGCCCTCGGCGCCGCGACGGCGCGGCCGGCGGCGGCGCTTGCGGCCCGATTCCTCGGTGATCTCGACATCCGCGCGCGTCAGGCCTTCGAGATCGATGCGCGGGATTGGCTTGCCCATCATTTTCTGGATCGCGGCGACATAGCGGGCGTCATCCTCGGTCGCGAGCGTGATCGCGCGCCCGGACTTGCCGGCGCGGCCCGTGCGGCCGATGCGGTGGACATAGTCTTCCGAGTTGATCGGCACGTCGAAATTGAACACATGGCTCATGCCCGCGATGTCGAGGCCGCGCGCGGCGACGTCGGAGCAGACCAGGTATTTGATCTCGCCCTTCTTGAAGGATTCGAGCGTCGCCATGCGGCTGAACTGGTCCATGTCGCCGTGCAGCGCGCCCACCTCGAAGCCGTGCCGGCTGAGCGAGCGGTGGAGGATGCCCACGTCGCGCTTGCGGTTACAGAAGATCAGCGCGTTCGACGGCTGCTCGTCGCGCAGCAGCGTGCGCAGCGCCTCGCGCTTGTCCCGCGGGTCGACGATCACCAGCCCCTGCTCGACGGTCTCGGCCGTGGAGGAGGGCGGGCTGACCGAGATCTCCTTCGGGTTCATCAGGAATTTCTCGGCAAGGCCGCGGATCTCGCGCGGCATGGTGGCGGAGAACATCAGCGTCTGGCGGATGCGCGGCAGCAGCTTCACGATGCGCTCGACGTCCGGGATGAAGCCCATGTCCAGCATGCGGTCTGCCTCGTCGATGACGAGGATCTTCACGTCCGACATCAAGATCCTGCCGCGCTCGAAATGATCGAGCAGGCGGCCGGGCGTGGCGATCAGCACGTCGACGCCGCGGTCCAGCGCCTTTTCCTGGTCGTCGAAGGAGACGCCGCCGATCAGGAGCGCCATGGAGAGCTTCTGGTACTTGCCGTAGGTCTTGAAGTTCTCCGAGACCTGGGCGGCGAGCTCGCGCGTCGGCTCGAGGATCAGCGAGCGCGGCATGCGCGCCCGCGCACGCCCGGCCGACAGGATGTCCAGCATGGGCAGGACGAAGGACGCCGTCTTGCCGGTG
>CAZPFL010000095.1:0-18551 GCA_964585785.1 uncultured Rhodospirillaceae bacterium | reverse complement strand
ACCGCATGGAGATCATCCGCATCCCCGGCTACACCGAGGACGAGAAGGTCGAGATCGCCAAGCGCCACCTCATCAAGAAGCAGATGAAGGAAAACGGCCTGAAGGCGTCCGAATGGTCGATTTCCGACGACGCGTTGCGCGACCTGATCCGCTACTACACGCGCGAGGCGGGCGTCCGTAACCTCGAGCGCGAGATCGCGAACCTGACGCGCAAGGCGATCAAGGAGATCCTGATCGCGTCCGACACCAAGGACGTGAAGATCACGCGCCGGAACCTCGAGAAATTCGCCGGCGTGCGGAAGTACCGCTTCGGCCAGGCGGAAGAGGACGATCTGGTCGGCGTGGTCACCGGGCTGGCCTGGACCGAGGTCGGCGGCGAGCTGCTGACCATCGAGTCCGCGATCCTGCCGGGCAAGGGCCGGATCATCCGCACCGGCAAGCTCGGCGACGTGATGCTGGAGTCGGTTCAAGCGGCGGAAAGCTACGTCAAGAGCCGCGCGCCCTCCTTCGGCCTCAAGCCGACGATGTTCGAGAAGACGGACATCCACGTGCACGTGCCGGAAGGGGCGACCCCGAAGGACGGCCCGTCGGCGGGCGTCGCGATGATCACCTCGATCGTCTCCGTGCTGACCGGGATCCCGGTGCGCAAGGATGTCGCGATGACCGGCGAGATCACGCTCCGCGGCCGGGTGCTGCCGATCGGCGGGCTCAAGGAAAAGTTGCTGGCCGCGCTCCGCGGCGGCATCAAGACCGTACTGGTCCCGCAGGAAAACGTGAAGGATCTCCAGGATATTCCGGATAACGTGAAGCGGAACCTGGAAATCGTCCCCGTCGGCACCGTGGACGAGGTGCTGGAGAAGGCGCTGGCCGAGCGGATCACGCCCATCGAGTGGGATCCCGAAGCGGCGGTCGAGGCGGTCGGAACCGCCAAGCCGGAAGGCGACCTGGGCATCGTCACCACGCATTGACGCAGGCATCGAGAGGCGCGCCCCCGGGCTTTCCCGGGGGCCGCCCAAACGCGCGCCGGCGAGGCGTGCCGATATGCATCAGATGCCAAAAAACCCGAGAATCCTTGGGCCGCAGCGTTGACTGTCAGTAAATATGAAATATACACTCCCGGTGCTTTCGCCTGGAAGGTTAACTATTCCTGTCAACATTTCCCTGGCCTTTAGAGGGGGGCTTTACCTTGAACAAGAACGATCTTGTTGCAGCCGTTGCCGATGATTCCGGCCTTAGCAAATCGGATGCGACCCGTGCCGTTGACTCGGTTTTCGATTCCATCACCAAAGCGTTGAAGACGGGGTCGGAAGTCCGTTTGGTCGGATTCGGCACCTTTAGCGTATCGAATCGCAAGGCCTCGGTTGGCCGCAACCCGCGCACGGGTGAGCAGATTCAGATCCCAGCCTCGAAGCAGCCGAAGTTCAAGGCTGGAAAAGGCTTGAAGGACGCGATCAACTAATCGTTGAATTGCCGTCACCAAGACCGGCCGCCGATCCATCGGGCGGCCGGTTTTGATTTTGGGATGCGTCCTTTGCAATCGCGGCGCATCCGCGGACTTGCTCTCCGCCGTGGAACCCGGTTATCACTCGGGTCCGCGGCGGTTTGCCGTCCGGCGGCAGCATGCCGCAGGGTTGCGACCTGCCGCAGACCGATGGGCGATTAGCTCAGCTGGAAGAGCACCTCGTTTACACCGAGGGGGTCGGCGGTTCGAGCCCGTCATCGCCCACCAACACTCAAATATGCATGCCAGGGTTGCCCGGCGCCGCCCCCTGCTATCCCGCCGCGCTGGGCCAGTCGTAGCGCTGCGTGCCGGGCAGGGAGTCGAGCGCGGCGTTGTCGCGGACGTGCCGGCTCCAGACCGCGTAGCTGAGCGCGTTGTAGGTCAGCCGGAACGGCGCGGCGAGAAGGCGGTCTTTTACGCTCGACGTCGCGATGCAGTCCGGCACGCCATAATCCTCCCAGATCCCTTGGAGCGGGCCGCGCGCGTAGTACTGCGGGAAGGGGGCCAGCAGGGTGTGGCCCTTGCGCTGGTTCGTCGGGTAGGCCGGAAGATGGCGCTTGAGCAACCCCTTCGGGATGGGCTTGCCCTCGAAGCCGCGCACGTAGCGCTCCTCGGTGGGAATACGCAGGGCGCTGCGCACGACCGCGCCGGCAATATAGGGAAGCAAAAGCCGTTTCCCCGCCGCGATCGCCAGATGCCGCATCTGCGTGCTGTAATCGTCGCCGAACAACTCGATCCAGGACCCGATCTCCAGGTGCCGCGCGAAATTGCTGCGCTCCGGGGCCGATAGGACGACATGGTCGAGCACTTGGGCGAGACGGGACTCCAGCCGCTTCTTGATCGTCTCCGCGCCGAACACGGCCTCGGCCAGCACGAACTCGGCATATGTTTCGGCACGGGCGGCATAGCCGTCGGAGTCCAGCGTCGGCGCGGCGAGCTGCTGCGCGTTCGGCAGGAGCTGCTCGACGCGTTCGCGCCAGACGTTGTGCCGCGCCAGATCCTTTCGGGCGACCAAGGGCGTCAACAGCCGTAGACACCAGAGCGCGGCGGGATTGGCGAACCAGGACGCCACACGGTGGAACAGCGCGGCATGCCCGAACAGACTGTCGGCGCTCATGCCGCAGACATAGATGCCGTGCGGGTTGTTGAACAGCCTGTCGAACACGGCGAGGCTGCCGTTGAAGATCGGCATGCCGGTCTTTTCGGTCGCCGCTTCGAAATCGCGCAGAAAATCGGATCGGTGTACTTGCTGCCGCACCAGCGGGATTTCGAGCGCGTCGGCGGCGCGTTCGGCATAGCCGGCCTCCATCGTCGCCGCTGCGTCGCGCTCGTCCACGATCAAATTCAGCGCCGGCGTCGCCGGGCCGAGATAGGCCTGCAGCAGGGTCGAGTCGACTCCCCCCGAAAAGAAGTTGGCGATGTCCGGATGTGACCGGTAGGGGCCAAGGGTGTCGGTGAAGGCCGTTTCGACGTCGTCGAGATAGGCGTCGAAGCCGCGCCGGACGGGTGGCTCGTCCATTCTGTGAAACAGCGACTGGGTGAGCGTTCCGGACGCGACGTCGATCGCAATTCTTGTTCCGGGCTCGAGCCTCTTGATCCGCCGGCAATAGGACGCGTCGCCGCTTGGCGCGCGAAACAGAAAATGGTCGACGAGCGCGTCGTCGCCGGGCGCGCGGTCCGCGGGCGGCACCCGCGCGATGGCGTTCCGAAAGTGGTCGGCGAGGATCAAATCGCCGGCGCCGGTTTTGAGCCAGAAGACGTCGTGCTTCGATGTCGGCCCGCGCCACGCGGCGACGCGCGCGGCCCGGCCGCCGTCATGGACGATCTTGATGATCGAGGCGTCGCCCGCCTGCGCGCACAGCTCGGGCTCGAGACGGTCCCCGTCGCCGCCGTCCCGCGCCAGCCGCGCGGCGCCGGCCTCGCTGCATCCCGTCAGGAACCAGGTGACCGCCGGCGTCGCAACGTGCCGGACACCAGGGTCCGCCAGTAATACTTCCAGCTTTGGCAATTTAAGACGCTATCGTAAGTTGATTTCGACGGGTTTATGTCGTTGAGATTGACGGTCTGCGCCGTTGGGTCTGCCCACGTCACGGTCGAAGTCGTACAGCATTGTTTTATTTTATCAGTTATTTCGAATTCGTAAGCGAGTAAGGGAGCCCCTGGCGCCGAAAGGGGGGCGACCCGGCGCTCGTTGCCGCCGCCGCGGTCAACGCCTCCCGATCGGGCGGAGCGTCACACCCTATTCCCAGTCGACGATGAACGCGGCCGGGACGTGCGCGGTCAGCCAGACGCCGTTGTCGGCGCGGTAGAAGCGATGGTCCTGCGCGGCCATGGCGCGGCTGTCGATCGTCAGGATGACCGGCGGCCCCCGGCGGCGGCCGACCTTTTCGGCGGTGTCGCGGTCGGGGCTGAGATGGACATGGCGCCGGCTGCCGGGCAGGAGCCCTTGCGCCCGGATCGAGCCGACGAAGCGCGCCACGGTGCCGTGGAACAGGAATTCCGGCGGCATCGCCGGCGCGTAGCCGAGCTCGACCGGCCGGCTGTGTCCCTGGACGGCGCGGATGCGTGTCCGGTCCGCGTTGAAGGCGTAGCGGCGCTTGTCGTTCGTCTCGACGATCCGGACGAGGTCTTCGAAGCGTAGCGCGTGCCCCCGGCGCGCCATGCCGGCAAGCAGCGCATCGACCTCGGCCCAGCCCGCCGCGTCGAGGGCGATTCCGGCCGCCTCCGGCCGGTGGCGCAGGATCAGGCTGAGAAACCTGCTCGTCCGGATATCGCGTTTCGAGCCATTTTTTCTTGTTTTGGTTGTGTCTATATCAGACATATTCGAAATATGGGGCGGCCGGACCGAGAACGCAAAGGGCGGCGTCCACGCCCGGCCGCACCCGTCGTCGCACGAGATTTCCTAACGGTTCCGGAACGAGCGCGCGGGCCGGCACGGGCGGGTAAATGGCGCTGCTGTCGGCATTTTGTGGCCACACATGAAATAATTCCTGCGAGGTTACTAAAGTAAATGTGACATTCATCATAGAAAAAAATCCAAAACTATATGAAATACGATCAATATTACTGATCTTTATGTTTAGGCTTTCATTAACAAATTTAGAGATATTTTACAATATTGTGACGGTATGGGTGTAGTCGTCGCAAGTCCAGCGTGCCGCCAAGAGCACGCCCGAATGAGCGAGGAATGAAGCAGGTGGGGGACAAGAAGACAAAGAACGGAACCTGCGTGTCTTGTTTGGGATTTTTCATCGCTTTTGCCCTTCGTCCGTCGACGGCCCGATAGAATCGGCGTCGCATCATCGGACGGCTGGTGACGTTGCCGGCCCGGCTTTGCGCGCCGCGATCGCGGCCGCGGCGCTTTTCCTCCTGGGGAGCACGCCGGCGCTCGCGATTCCGTCGCCGGACGTGGTCGTCAGTTTCTTTTCCAACACCGCGCAGATCTTCGGGCTGCTGACGCTCGCCGTCGGCGGCGCCTTCGTCTCGCGCCAGCGCACGGCCCGCCGCCTGCGCGGCGGCGGCAAGGCGGCCAGCGTCGTTTCGCGGCGGCTGCTCGCGGTGCTCGGGCTGCTGCTGCTCGGATCGGCGGCCGCCAACATCCTGCAATGGTCGTGGTCGGCGGACGCGCGCATGGAGCGCCTGAGCGCCAACCTGCTGCGCGCGTCGAAGGAGGCGGGCAAGCGCGTCGGCGATACCTCGCTCAAGACCCTGGATTACAGCGACCAGGTCAACCACCCGCTCGGCATCACGACGGACCAGCTGGCGGAGATCCTGCGCCTGAAGCGCGTCGAGCCGGCCAGCAGTTCGCCGGTCAATCTGATCGACGTGCGCGAGCCCGAGGAATGGGAGACGGGCCGACTCGCGCAGTTCAGCCATATCCGCTATCCCGACGTGCTGGCGCAGGCCGCGGCGCTGAAGGCGAACGGCAAGCGCAACATCCTGCTTTGCCATTCGGGCAACCGCAGCTCGGAGCTGTGCGAGATCCTCGCCAAGATGGGCATCGACTGCCGTTTCGTCATCGGCGGTTACGAGAAATGGATGGCCGAGGGGCGCAGCATCACCCGGAACCCGGGCGTTCCGGCATCCGAGGCGCGCGGCCTTCCGCCGTTTCCGAACGACACCGTCCTGCTGGACACGCCCGACGTCCGCCGCCTCGTCGACGAGGCGCATGCGCTTTTCATCGACGTGCGCTATCCCGAGGAATTCCAGCGCGGCCATCTGCCGGGCGCCCTCAATATGACGGTGCGGAAAATGACCTCGGCCGAGCTCGACACCGCGTTCGCCAAGGTGCCGCATCGGCCGATCATCGCGCCTTGCTACGACAAGCGCAGCTGCTTCTACGCGAAGGTGCTGGGCCTCCGGCTGACCCGCCTCGGCTACGATTTCCGCGGCCGCTACACCGTGCCCAGCGAATACGTGCCGACCGTCAAGCAGCCGCCCTATGTCGAGCGCTGGATGGTGGCCAACGAGCACAGCCTGCTCGGCAAGCTGCAGCAGCCGGTCATCCTGGCGCTGCGCTGGCTCAACGGCCGTATCGGCAATCTGATCCTGACGATCTTCCTTGCCGCCGCCATCCTCCGCTTCGCCTTCCTGCCGTTCACCGTGAAGGGCGAGCGGGACCAGATCGTGCAGCGGGAGGCCGAGGGCAAGCTTCAGGAGCTGCGGGAAAAATTCGCCGACGAGCCGCGGCGTCTCAAGGCCGCCGTCCACGCGCTCTACCGGGCGTACAAGCTGACGCCGGGACGCAACGTTGTCGGGCTGATCATTCAGATCCTCTGCCTCGTCGTGGTGTTTTCCGCGGTCTCGAACGTGGCGCCATCCGGCAGCGGGCGGTTTCTGTGGATCGCCGACGTGGGCGTGTCCGACCCGCTTCATATCCTGCCGGTCCTGCTCGGCCTGCTGGTCTATCTCCAGGTCGAGACCGGGGCCACCCGGCATTCGGCGAAATTCGCGGCGCTGCGCATGCTCGCCGGCGCGGGCTTCATCGCCTTCACCTTCAAGCTGAAGGCGGCGCTCGTGCTCTACCTGATTTTCGGCCTGCTGCTCATGCTGGTGCAGAGCCTGATGATCCGGGCGGTGATGGCGCGGCGGCGCCGCGAGCAGGATGAGCCGTTGCCGGTGGCCATCGCGCCGCTCGACGTCGCGCATCGCATGCCCGGCACGGGGCGCAAGGCGGCTCGGCTCGGCGAGCTCATCCAGGCCGGCATCCCGGTTCCGCGCGGCATCGTCATCCCGCATGGCGTTTTCCTGCCGAACGGGGCGGCCACGCAGCTCGATGCGCGGGCGCAGAAGCGGCTGTTCCGGCTCTGCCGCCGGCACAAGCTCGGCCGGATGGCGGTGCGCAGCTCGGGCGCCAGCGAGGACGGCGACAGCTTCAGCTACGCCGGCGTCTTCGACTCTCTGCTCAATATCGACCGCAAGGGCCTGCTCGACGCGATCGCGCAGGTGCGCCAGTCCTTCGCGCGCGGGGCCGAGGCCGGCTACGGCACCGGCGACAGCGCGGGCGGCGTCATCGTGCAGACGATGATCGACGCGGACTATGCCGGCATTCTGTTCACCGAGCACCCGGCGCAAAGCGGCACGCTGCTGGTCGAGATGACGAACGGCCTCGCCGACAACCTCGCCAGCGGCAGCGAGAACGCCCACAGCTATGGCTACGGGCGACTGAGCGGCCGCCTGCATTCCGGCGAGGAGCCGCCGGTCGACCTGATGCCGCTGGTCGAGCTCGCACTGCGCATCGAATCCCTGTTCGGCCAGCCGCAGGACGTGGAATGGGCCTATCGCAAGGGACGCTTCTACATCCTGCAGGCGCGCAACATCACCGCCATGGAGCGCATCAACCCCGCCGTGACGGCGAAGGGCGTCTTCGAGCGCGAGCGCCATCGCCTGTTGGAGCTGGGGCGCGGCTGCGGGGCGGACGACACGGTGCTGGCGCAGAACGAGCTGTCGGAGCTGCTGCCGTGCCCGACGCCGCTCAGCCTCAGCTTCATGGAGGAGCTCTGGAAGCCCGGCGGCAGCGTCGATCTCGCCTGCCATGGGCTGGGCGTGCCTTACGCGGTGCAGGAAGACAGCCATCCGCTGGTCGTGTCGGTCTTCGGCGCGCTGTACGTCAACATGCAGGAGCAGCGCCGCCGTAGCGGCAAGGGCATCGGCGTGGCCGCGTCCTTCCGCCTGTCGCGCGCCGCCGAAAACATCGAGCGCGTGTTCCGCGAAGACTTCCTGCCGACCTATCTGAGCGAGCTTCGGCTGCTGGAAGCGATGGATTTCGGGCGCATTCCGACGAGCGACCTGATCGGGCTGCTCGAGGACACCAGCGAACGCTATTTCCACGAATCGCATGTGCAGGTCGACACGATCAACATCGCCGCCGACTTCTACGTCAAGATGGCCGAGCGCGCGATGCGCAAGCGCAAGATGAATTCCGGCGCGGTGCTGGGGCAGGGCGCGCCCTCGGTCATGCATCAGGCGATGGACGTGCTGCAGCAGCTGCGTCAGGGCCGGGCGACGCCGGAGGAATTCCTGTCGGTCTTCGGACACCGGTCGACGGTCGATTACGAGCTGTCCCTGCCGCGCTACCGCGAGGATATCGGGATGATGGAGAGCCTGATCCGCAACGCGGTCTCGCTCAACGGCAGCCCGGCCCCTGGGAAAGGCGCCGCCGTGCTCCCCGGCGAGGGCACGCTTTCGATCGCGATCACGCGCGCGCGGCGCTTCCAGCTCCTGAAGGAAGAGGCCAAGCACTACGCGCTGCGCGAATTCGCCGTGCTCCGGCGGATGTTTGTCGAGCTCGATCGCCGGCTGGACCTGGACGGCGGCATCTTCTATCTCGAGCTCGGCGAGATCGCGCAGCTGCGCCACGGCGACGAGATGGACGCGCTCAAGGGCCTGATCGCCGAGCGCCGGACGGCGGCCGATTTCTATGCGTCGATGAAACCGCTCGGCACCGCCATCACGCTGCACGAGCTGGAAACGATGGATATGAGCGACGGCGGCGAGCCCGACCTCGCCGACGAGGACGGCGCGCTGCGCGGCAGCCTGGTCGCGGGCAGCGAGGCGGTCGTGGGCCGGGCGCGCGTGCTGTCGGGACAGGATATCCAGTCGGTCGGCCAGGGCGAGATCGTCGTCGCCCGTTACATGCATCCGAGCTGGACGCCGGTCTTCCCGCGGCTCAAGGGCATCGTCACCGAGGTCGGCGGCTGGCTCAGCCATACCTCGATCCTGGCGCGGGAATACAACATCACGACCATCATCGGCGTGAAGGCGGCTGAATACCGGGTGAAGACCGGCGACCTGCTGCGTCTGAACCTGGACGGCACGGTCGAGATTCTCGAGCGGGGACCCGCAACAGATGATTCCGATGAAGAAAATACGACCGAAAGTATAGGCCGGCCGGCATCGAATGATTCGTTGCCCGAGGCGATGCGGGCCGGCGCCGACTGAGGAAGGACGCCCTCAAGACATCAACGCAGATGGGAACGACCATGACGACATTTATCAATCTTTCATCTGTAAGCGGTATCCCTATGTGGAATCACCGCGAGCGAATTTCGGGAGGAAACGGCATGCGCCTGACGCGGATTGTCTCAGTCTTGCTTCTGCCGGCGCTGGCGGCGATCTGGCCGGCCGCGGCGCAGGCGGATCTCGCGCTGACCTTCGGCGTGTATTCGTCGGACAAGCCGACCGCCATGGTCCGCCAGTTCCGGCCGATCCTCAACGCGCTCGAGAAGAACATGAGCAAGATCCGCGGCGAGCCGGTCAAGATCCGCATGCAGGTGGCGAAAACCTATCAGGAAGGCATGAACGACCTGGTCACCGGCAAGGTGGACTTCTCGCGCTTCGGTCCCGCGTCCTACATCATCGCCAAGGAATCCGACAACAACATCGAGATCCTCGCGGTCGAGACGATCAAAGGCAAACGGGTCTTCAACGGCGTGATCGTCGTCGGCAAGAACAGCCCGATCAAGACGATCAGAGAGCTCCACGGCAAGTCCTTCGCCTTCGGCAACGAGGAGTCGACGATCGGCCGCTACCTCGCGCAGCTCTACCTGATGCGCAACCACATCCGCTCGAACGACCTCGGCAGCTACGAATATCTCGGGCGCCATGACGCGGTCGGCGCGGCCGTCGGCAGCGGCCGCTTCGACGCCGGCGCGCTCAAGGAAGAGACCTATCGCAAGCAGGTCGCGGACGGCGTGCCGATTCGGGCGATCGCCACCTTCCCGAACGTCACCAAGCCTTGGATCGCGCGCGGCAAGCTGCCGGGCGAGATCAAGGACCAGCTTCGCCGGGCGCTTCTCTCCCTGACGGACAACGACGGGCTGCAGGAGCTGCAGGCCGATGGCCTGGCCGAAGGCAGCGACGAGGATTACGCCTTCATCCGCGAGTCGATGCTGAACAATTACATGTTCTTTCGCGCCGCGCAGACGGCCGACGTGTCGCACAAGCGCCGGTCGCTGAAGAAGCGGGGCAAGATGCCGCGGCCGAGCGATGAGTGATCGGGCGGGCCTGCCTGGAGACTGAATGCGCCTGGAGACGACGATGACGACGATGACGACCAACGCAATGGATGAGGCGGCGCCGCCCGCGCCGCCCGCCCCCGAGGCCAAGCGCCGCTCGATGCATTTCTCGCTGCGCCGCCAGATCATCATCGCCTTGGCCGGCGCGGTTTTCATCGTCGCCTTCGCGTCGGGCATGGTGGTCAAGCAGCTCGAGACCAACTATCTGCGCCAGACGCTGAACCAGCAGAGCGAGCAGACCTTCCACGTGCTCTCCGCGGCCTCGCTGGAGGCGCTGATCTCCGAGGACGGGCCGCTGTTGCAGACGATCATCAACCAGGTCGTCGGCGAGGAAGCCGATCTGCTCTCGATCAACATCTCCAACGAGAAGGGCCAGTCCCTGGCGCGCTGGGTGAACCGGAAGGCGCCGGAAAAGGTCGATCCGGTGACCTTCTCCAAGCAGATCAGCTACGAGGGCGAGGTCTTCGGCAGCATCAGCATCGTCTGGAACTTCGCGACGATGCGCCATGAGATCGAGCGCCACGCCCTGATCATCCAGTTCAGCGTCGGGCTCGGCATTGTCCTGATGGCGGCGATCATCATCGCGCTGGTCGACAACCTGGCGATCCGGCCGCTGAACAACATCAACATGCGGGTGACCGACTTCGCCGACGGCAAGCTCGACTCCGGGCGCAAGGACACGCGCTTCGGCTCCTCGGAGCTGCATCACCTGAACGACGCGGTGGACAAGCTGGGCGAAGCCTTGCGCGTCAAGGTTCAGCGCGAAGAGCAGCTCAAGCAGACGCTGGCCAAGCTGCAGCACGCGCAGAAGATGGAGACGGTGGGCAACCTCACCGGCGGTATCGCGCACGACTTCAACAACCTGCTCGGCATCCTGATCGGCAACCTGGATCTGCTGAAGGCAATGGTGGTCGGCAACAAGGATTCCGAAGAGCTGGTCGACGAGGCGCTCGAGGCCGGCCTGCGCGGCAAGGAGCTGAACCGCCGGCTGCTCGCCTTCGCCCGCCGGCAGTCGCTCAAGCCGGAGGTCATCGACATCAACGAAACGCTCACCGGCATGACCAAGCTATTGCGGCGGTCGCTCGGCGAGCGGATCCAGATCGAGCTGCACTGCAACGCGCATATCTGGCCGGTCCTGGTCGATCCGAACCAGCTCGAGACGGCCATCCTCAACCTCGGCATCAACGCGCGCGTCGCCATGCCGAAGGGCGGCGGACTGACGCTCGAGACGCGCAACGTGACGGTCGATGAGACGGCGGCGATGATGGACGAGGATCTGCAGCCCGGCGACTACGTCATGCTCGCCGTCACGGACGAGGGCGAAGGCATTCCGCCCGAGATCCTCAGCCGCGTGTTCGATCCCTTCTTCACCACCAAGGAGGTGGGGCAGGGGACCGGTCTCGGCCTCAGCATGGTGAACGGCTTCATCAAGCAGTCCGGCGGCCATGTGACGATCTATTCGGAAGTCGGCCACGGCACGACCGTGCGACTCTATCTGCCGCGCGACAAGAGCAACGCCAAGGAAGCGACGAAGCCCGTCCGCCCGGCGGAGGAGCCGCGCGGCCACGGCCAGACGGTGCTCGTCGTCGAAGACAACGAAGGCATGCGCCGCATCGCCAAGCGGCAGCTCACCGAGCTCGGCTACCAGGTGCTCGAAGCGGAAAACGCGGCGTGCGCGCTCGAAATGCTGAAAAGCGGCCAGAAAGTCGATCTCGTCTTTTCCGACGTCATCATGCCGGGCGAGATCGACGGCATCGGCCTCGCGAACGTGCTGTCGCGGGAATATCCGGGCCTGCCGGTCGTTCTCACCTCCGGCTTCACGGCGCGGCCTTCCGACGAATCCCGTTGGAAGAATGCCGGCAAGATCAGCAACGAGCTGCTGATGAAGCCCTATCGCAGAGAAGAGCTCGCCTGGGCGATCAACCGAAATCTCGAAGCAGCGTAAATCCCATGAGCGCGAACCGACTGCTGATCATCGACGACGAAGTGAGCCTCGCGAAGGTCGTGGCGAAAGGCGGCAAGCTGTCGGGCTACGAGACCGCCTACACCGACGACCACGAGGAATTCCTTCGCCTGCTGACCAAGTGGGAGCCGTCGGTCGTGGTGGTCGATCTGCAGATGCCGAACAAGGACGGCATCGAGTTGCTGCGCATCATGGCGGAGAACCGCTGCACGGCGAAGATCATCGTCTGCAGCGGCATCGATACCCGGACGCTCGAGACCGCGCGCCGGCTGGGCAACGAGCTCGGCCTGAACATGGCGGGCGTGCTGGCCAAGCCGGTGCGGCTGGCCGAGCTCAACGAGGTGCTGAACGGGCTCAGCGTCGGCGACTTCCAGCCGGATCCGTCGTCGCTGCGCCAGGCGATCCTGAACAACGATCTCTACCTGCTGTACCAGCCGAAGGTGTCGCTCAAGACCGGCCGGGTCATCGCGGTCGAGGCCCTCGTGCGCTGGAAGACGCCCTATGGCCAGGTGATCTCACCCGAGGTCTTCATTCCGATGGCCGAAGAGCAGGGCGTGATGGACGAGGTCACGGACTGGGTGCTGCAGAACGCCATCGGTCAATTGGGCCGCTGGAAGACCGACGGCATGGAGACCAGCGTCGCGGTCAACATCTCGGCCGCCAACCTGCATAACCTCAAGCTGCCCGACAAGATCGGCGATCTCTGCATGCAGGCCGACGTCTCGCCGGAACGCGTGACGATCGAGCTGACGGAGACGGCCAGCATGGGCGACCCGGCCAAGATGATGGACGTGCTCGCGCGCTTCCGGATCAAGCGCTTCTCGCTCTCGATCGACGATTTCGGCACCGGCTATTCCTCGCTGACCCAGCTTCAGCGCCTGCCTTTCTCGGAGATCAAGATCGACAAGTCCTTCGTGCTGGGCATGGACAAGACCGAGGAGTCGGCGATCATCGCCAAGACCGTGGTCGATATGGGCCACAATCTCGGCCTTCTGGTCTGCGCCGAAGGCGTCGAGAACGAGACGGTGCTGACCATGCTGCGTGACTTCGGCTGCGATTTCGTCCAGGGCTTCTATTTCTCGGCGCCGGTGGCGGCCGACAAGATTCCCGATTTCGTGCGCGCGATCGACGGCATCGAGGACGGCAACCTGGACAACTGGAAGCAGGACGCGGTCGCCTGACCGCCGGAATCACGGGCGCCGCCGCTCGGGCGGCCGAAATTCATATATCGTTAACGACCGCCCGGGATACTGTCGTCGCGAGGCCTGGACCGGCCCCGCCGAACCGCCGGGAGGCGCCATGCAGGTCGCGCTTCGTCACCCGAACACGGGTAATTTCAAGTTCGTCGATACTGGCTGGAGCTGGTCTTTATTCCTAGGAGCCGGCTGCTTCGGCGTGCCGCTGTTCTTTCGGGGCCTCGCGATATGGGGCACGTTCATGCTCATTCTCTGGATGATGCAGCTGGCTGCGCCCTTCGTGATGGCCGCGGACGTGGACACGCTGGAGTGGATCCTGAACCTTGCGGTCGCCGCCCTGTGTCTGTTTCTGGGCTTCCGGGGGAACGCCCTCACGGGGCGCCATTTCGTCGCCTGCGGCTACGAATTCGCCTATCCGGACAGCGTCGAGGCCCGCATCGCCGCGGAAGACTGGGGCGTTGAATTCGTGAGCTGAAGATTCAGGCCTTTGAGCGGACGGCCGCGGCCTTGTTTAACGCTTTGTTTACGGATATCCGGCGATGATCCGCGCCATGCTCCAGGACGTACGCACGGATTCGGCCATGACGGGGCGCAGGATCGCGCGCCGGAATGGCGTTTGGGAAGTCGCCGGCATCCTTGCCATCGTGGTGCCGGGCGGGGTTCTCGCCGGCCTCTATCTCGCGACCAGGGATATCCGGTTCATCATCGGCTGCGCCGTGCTTGCGGCGCTGGCCGTCGCCCTTATCCTGCTGCGCAATCCGGGCAGCCTGCAGCCGTCGCGCTGGCTGGCTCGGCTGCGACGCCGGCCGGGCGAGGCGGGGGGCGACTCCGATCCCTCTCGGTTCCGGCGGATCTTCACCCTGCCGGTGCTCAAGCTGCTGGGCCTGACAGCCTGGCTGATGGCGTGGACGGTGACCGCGGCGCTTTATGCGCGGGTCTTCGAAAACGCCAATATGGGGGCGCTCATCATGCTCGTCGTGGTCGGCGGCTTCAGCCCGGCGGTGATCTATTTCGGCCTGGAGGGTGGTATCAAGACGCTCGGCGGGCGGATGCGCCACCGCAAATAGCGGCCCCTCGGGGCGTTCAATCCCGGCCCATCGCGGTCCGGCCTCTTCACAGAATATCGAGCACCTTCTCCGGCGGCCGCCCGAGCGCGGCCTTGCCGCCGGCGAGCACGATCGGGCGCTCGATCAGGATCGGGTTCTCGACCATGCTGTCGACCAGCGCCTCAGTGCTGAGCGACGGATCGTCCAGCTTGAGCGCCTTGTAGGGCGGCTCCTTGCGCCGCATCAGCTCGCGCGGCGCCATGCCGAGCTTCTTCAGGATCGACTTCAGCGTCTTCGCGTCCGGCGGCGTCTTGAGATACTCGATGATGGTCGGCTCGATCCCGCGTTCCTGCAGCAGCTTGAGCGTTTGCCGCGATTTGCCGCAGCGCGGGTTGTGATACATCGTGACGGACATGCGTCCCTCCCATCCACCAGGTGACTGTGCCGGTCGAATCAAACGGGCAGGGCGGCCGCGGGTCAACCCCTGAGCGGCCGGGAAACGCGGGGAATTCAGTCGTGCCGGCGGTGCCGGTTTTAATCCGGTTCGCGGGCTAGGCTTTCCTTGACACCCGTGAGGGGGTCTATTACATGGTGCGACCTCGATTCGCAGGGGGCGTAGCTCAGTTGGTTAGAGCGCCGGCCTGTCACGCCGGAGGCCGCGGGTTCGAGTCCCGTCGCTCCCGCCATTGATCCCCGCAGAAATCCACCGATTCCCGCACGCCTTCGGACGCGTTACCGAAATGGACGAAACGGACGCCCATGGGACCGTCGGCCACCGCGGCGACGGCTGGCCAATCAATAATCCGCGACCACGCGCTCCAGTGCCATATTGACGGGAGACAAGCCGCCCAACGCCGAGGGCAACAATGGGGAGGTGCGTCCGCCGTCAAGCCAAATGGACCAAGATCGCGGGGTGGACGGCTGGCGGTCGGGCTATCCACCCGGGAAATGTCCGCGTAGCAAAGGAATCTTAATCAAAGATACGGCTTATATGGTTGTGTCCGATAGAGGATTCCGCGGGTGAGCGCCTTTTTTGCAAATCGTTGGAACAAGATAGGCCTCGGGCTCGTCGTTTTGGGTTGGAGCCCGCTCTGGCTCATTGTGCTCTTGGCTGCCATTGGTGTGTGGCCGGACAAGAACCCGAACCCCGTCGGCCCTGGGTTGCTGTTCTTCCTAACGTTTTGGCCAGCGATCCTGTGCCTTGCTGTCGGAAGCTTTCAGGTGTGGCGCAGACGTTGACGTAATTCGATGCGAGGCGGGATTCCCGATGACTCCACACGCCAAAATCGAAATGTTGCGCGTGGGGGTGGGCCTGCTCTTGTTGGGGTACGCTGCTTATTGCGTTGTCCGCGGCCGGATTACGGCGAGAGTGCTCGGCGCCCGCGCACGCCCGGTTTTGCGAAGCGAAGATTCCACCTTCTTCTGGTTCGTGATCTGCTGCCAAATCATCGTGGCGGTAGCGATAATGTTCGTGCCGCCGGGACCTATGTGGTGAGGCGCGGAGGCCAACCGGCGGTGCATCGCGGATCGCATCTCAATGATGCTGTCGGCGTCGGTCCAGGCGATGTTGCTTAGAATGACGCGCAACAGGGCTCCGGCCGCGGCGTTCCGCCTGACCGGGGCCCCGTCGTACTGCCGGTTGCGCCACGGCGCTAGGCCGCGTCGGCGACGTCCGACTGCACCGCGGTGACCGCCTTGTCGATCGCCGCATAGGCGCCGTCGAGGCCCTGCTGGCGGGAGTCGGGGCTGATGTCCAGCCCGTTGGCGGCGATGATCCGCACGTCCTTGATCCCCATGAACGTGAAGATGTGGCGCAGATAGCCGCTTTGGAAGTCCGCCGGATGCGGATTGGCCGGATCGCCGTCGCCGTAGTTGCCGCCACGGGTGGAGAGCACGAAGACCGGCTTGTCGTCGAGCAGGCCCTTCGGGCCCGTCTTCGGGTCGTAGCCGAAGGTCTTGCCCGGCCGCGCGACGTGGTCGATCCAGGTGCGGAGCGCGCCGGTGATGGTGAAGTTGTGGAAGGGCGCGCCGACCACGATGGCGTCCGCCGCCTGCATCTCGGCGATCATCGCGTCGGAGGCCGCGATCGCCGCGCGCTGACGGTTGTTCAGGCTCTGGGGCTGCCGGCGCAGCGCGTCGATCAGGTCGTCGTCGAGATGCTCGGGCGGGTTGGCGCCGACGTCGCGGTGGATGATCGTGCTGTCCGGATGTTGGGCGCTCCAGGCTTCCACGAAGCGGTTGGTCAGCTCGCGGGAAACGGCGTCCTTGCGGGGGCTGGTGTCGATCAGAAGAAGGGTCGTCATGGGATGTTTCCTTTAAGGCAAAGGGTGAATGGATTTGCTTGCTGACCCAAACCCTAACCGTCTTGGATTTCAGAAACAATTATGGTATTTATGAAAATATTGTTCGTTTTAATGAACAATAAGGAGAGATCCATGGCTTATGCGGACCAGCTCGACGGCATCACCGTCTTCGCCGCCGTGGTCGATGCCGGCGGCTTTTCGGCGGCGGGCCGCGTGCTGCGCTGCTCCAAGGCCGCGGTCAGCACGCAGCTCAAGCGTCTCGAGGACCGCCTCGGCGTTCGCCTGCTGCAGCGGACCACGCGCCGGCTCTCGCTGACCGAGGAAGGGCGCGCCTACTACCAGTATTGCCGGCGCATCCTCGACGAGGCGCGCGACGCGGCCGATGCGGTCCACAGCGGCGACGCCGAGCCCCGGGGCGTGCTCAGGCTCAGCGCGCCGATGTCCTTCGGCCTGCTGCATCTCGGCGCGGCCATCGCGGAATTCATGACCGCCCACCCGGCCATCACGGTCGATCTCGTGCTCAACGACCGCCAGGTCGATCTGATCGAGGACGGCTTCGACATGGCGATCCGGGTCAGCCGGCTGGCCGATTCGAGCCTGATCGCGCGCCGTCTCGCGCCCTGCCGCCGGATCGTGGTCGCCAGTCCGGACTATTGGGCGCGCATGGGCAAGCCGCGGCATCCCGACGCGCTGCGCCGCCACGAGGCGCTGATCTACGACTATCAGGCCGAGGCGGACGTCTGGACCTTCAAGGCGGACGGCGCGCGCCTTTCGGTCCCGGTCACGGGACGCTACCGCGCCAACAACGGCGAGGTGCTGATCGACGCGGCGAAGCGCGGCCTTGGCGTCGCGTTGTCGCCGACCTTCTTCCTCGGCGACGGGTTGAAGAGCGGCGCGCTCGAGACGGCGTTGACCGATTACGAGGACGATCCGCTCGCGGTCTACGCGGTCTATCCGCATCGCCGGCATCTCGCGACGCGGGTGCGCGCCTTCGTCGACTTCCTGGCCGACCGCTTCGGCGAGCGCCCCTACTGGGACGAGGGCTGCCCGTCGGCGGCATGACGGCGCGCGCGGCAGACTGCGCCGATTCCGCCGCGCTCAGCAATTTTTAGGTTGCTTTTCAGCACGAAGACCGACGAGCGTCCGGCCTTTTCCGGACCGGTTTCGTCGCGAAGCTGCGGGCGCGGTAAGGGGATACAACCGACGCTTTCGGACGGCCGCGCGGCACGCGCGAATTTGCCTTTTCGGAATGACTTCTTACTTTTACATCATAGAGCCAAACTCTATATTGCCCCTGCCCGAGGGCGCCACCGCTCTGCACCATACGAGCGGACCGGCGCAGGGACGTCCCGGCCGCTTGGGGGAAGCGCCGTCCGGGGCGAGGGGACAATACAACGGCATCAGCCGGGTGAGTGTGCAGATGGACGATTTGCTCCGCCAATATCTGCCTATCCTTATTTTTCTGGTCATCGCGACCGGGCTCGCGCTGCTCATGGTGGTGGCGAGCTATCTGATCGCAAGGCAGCGGCCGGACTCCGAGAAGCTTTCCGCCTACGAGTGCGGCTTCGAAGCCTTCGACGACGCGCGCAAGCGCTTCGACGTGCGCTTTTATCTTGTTGCTATTCTCTTCATCATATTCGACCTTGAAGTCGCTTTCCTGTTTCCCTGGGCGGTCGCCTTCGGGGATATCGGCGTCTTCGGGTTTTTCTCGATGGTCATTTTCCTCGCCGTGCTCACGGTGGGGTTCATTTATGAATGGCGAAAAGGAGCCCTTGAATGGGAGTAACGGCATCGGCGGATACGCGTCCGTTGCCAGCCGGCGCGGCGCAGGATGCGGTCCTCAAGACCGTTACCGACGCGCTGACCGACAAGGGTTTCGTCGTCGCCCAGGTGGATAAGCTGGTGAACTGGGCCCGCACCGGGTCGCTGTGGCCGATGACCTTCGGCCTCGCCTGCTGCGCCGTCGAGATGATGCACGCCTACATGCCGCGCTACGACCTCGATCGTTTCGGCGTCGTGCCGCGCG
>CAZPFL010000094.1:0-18694 GCA_964585785.1 uncultured Rhodospirillaceae bacterium | reverse complement strand
GGGCCTGACTTGGGCCTGACCCGGGCCCCGCCGCGCCCGCCCCCACACGCCAGGGCTGTTCCGCCCGCTGCGCCATCCCCTATGCCGCGCCCGGCAATCGCGATATGGTGCGCGGCGGTCGCGCCCTGCGCCGGCCCGTCGTTGCCAAGGATTTCGAGGAAACTTCGTTCGCCATGGACGTTTCGATCGTACGACCCCTGATCAAGAAGATGCTGGACAGCCGCGACCTGATGCCCGAGACGCGGGAGGAGCTGGCGGAATATCTCGCCGAGCTGGACAAGGGCGAGCTGCACCCGGACGACGTCGCCTATGTCTATGGGCTGGCGCGGCGGTTGGGCTATTCGGAAGGCGGCGTGCCGGCCGATCCCTACGCGGCCGAGGCCATGGGCGACAGCCTTGGCGAGGAATTCCCCGGCGGCGATGACGGCGACGGCGACAGCGAAACCGCCGCGGCGGTCCGCGCGGAGATCGCGCTGCGCTCGGTCGAGCAGGCGCAGGCGCTGGTCGCGCGGCTGCGGCAGACGGGCGCGGGCGGCGCCGGCGCCGACGCGGCCACGCTGGACGAGATCGAGAAGGCGCTGGGCGACGCCGCCGAGGCGCTGAAGCCGCGCGACTAGGTCGGCATGGCCGAGCCGAGGGTTAGTGCTGCGGCTGGGGCTGCAGCTCGATCGTGCCGGTCTGATGCCCGTCCGACAGGCGGAACACCATGATCTGCGCGCCGCCGTCCGGCAGGGAGAGGTGGACGAGCGCGCTGCCGTCCTGCATCTGGACGCTCTCGACCGAGGCCCCGGCCGGCATGGTCGCGCGGATGGTGCCGAAGGCCGCGGCCGACGCCTTGGACGATGACCCGGGCGCGCCGAACTTGTTGGTCAAGCCGTAGACCAGGATCGCCGCGCCGAGGATGATGAGGATGCCCATACCGATGACCAGGGCCTTGATGGCTTGCATGACGCCGATCCCGTGCTGTGTCGCGTGCCGTGTCCCGCGGGGTGGCTTGTGAGCGCCACCGCCGGATTGAAGGCGGCCGGCGCCGAAATCTGTACCGTGCCGGAGACATCGGCGGGCGCGCGCCTCGACCGCTTCCTCGCCGGCGCCCTCACCGCCACCGATGCCGCCCTCTCACGCAGCCGGATCAAGGCGCTGCTGCAGGACGGCATGGTCAGCAAGGACGGCGCGACGATAACGGACCCCTCCCACAGGGTCAAACCCGGCGAGCGCTACCGCATCGCCCTGCCCGCACCGGAAGACGCGGCCGCGAAGCCGCAGGCCATCGCGCTCACCGTCGCCTACGAGGACGCGGACCTGCTGGTCATCGACAAGCCGGCCGGGCTGGTCGTCCATCCGGGGCCGGGCC
This sequence comes from uncultured Rhodospirillaceae bacterium, assembly GCA_964585785.1. Taxonomy (GTDB): domain Bacteria; phylum Pseudomonadota; class Alphaproteobacteria; order UBA8366; family UBA8366; genus WHUA01. The sequence goes on along the minus strand of CAZPFL010000094.1, from coordinate 17,340 downwards.
AGCCGGATTCGACCCTGGTCAACGCGCTGCTCGCCCATTGCGGCGACAGCCTGTCCGGCATCGGAGGCGTCAGGCGGCCCGGCATCGTCCACCGCCTCGACAAGGATACGAGCGGGCTCATCGTCGTCGCGAAGAATGACGAGACGCATCACGCGCTCGCCGCCCAGTTCGCCGAACGGACGATCGACCGCGCCTATCTCGCGGTGGTCTGGGGCGTGCCCATGCCGCCGTCCGGCCGGATCGAAGGCAACATCGGCCGCCACCCGCAGCAGCGCAAGAAAATGGCCGTGGTCGGCGACGGCCGCGGCAAGCCGGCGGCAACGCGCTACCGCGTGCTCGCGCGCTTCGGCGGCGACGCGGCCAGCCTCGTCGAATGCCGGCTCGAGACCGGGCGCACGCACCAGATCCGCGTCCATATGGCGCATATCGGCCACCCGCTGATCGGCGACCCGGTCTACGGCCGCCGCACGCCGGCGCGAATGAAGCGCCTGCCGGACGGAACCCTCGACACGGTCCGTGCGTTTTCACGTCAAGCGCTTCACGCGCGATTGATCGGGTTTGACCACCCGAAAACCGGCAAAAGATTGAAATTCGAGAGCGACCTGCCAAATGACATGCGCGAGCTCGTCCGGTCTTTGGAATCGTAACGAAGGCGCCAGAATCTAAAACGATTCCAAATTTCTTGACGAAACATATGAAATCCCTGTAGGTTAGCAGTCATTGGGGAGAGTGCTACGTCAGGCTTAGTGGAGCAGAGTTCGAAATGGCCCCCAATCTTCCCACCCTATCCATCAGTCCCGAAGGCAACCTCCAGCGCTACCTCCAGCAAATTCGGAAATTTCCGATGCTGGAGAAGAACGAGGAGTACATGCTCGCCAAGCGCTGGCTCGAGCATGAGGATACGTCTGCTGCCGAAAAGATGGTGACGAGCCATCTCCGGCTCGTGGCCAAGATCGCCATGGGCTACCGCGGCTATGGCCTGCCGATCAACGAGCTGATTTCCGAAGGCAATGTCGGCCTGATGCAGGCCGTGAAGCGTTTCGATCCCGAGCGGGGATTCCGCCTCGCCACCTATGCGATGTGGTGGATCCGCGCGGCGATCCAGGAATACATCCTGCACTCCTGGTCGCTGGTGAAAATGGGCACCACCGCGGCGCAGAAGAAGCTGTTCTTCAACCTCCGCAAGCTCAAGGGCAAGCTGGAGGCGCTCGAGGAAGGCGACCTTCATCCGGAGCATGTCACCAAGATCGCGACCGAGCTGAGCGTGCCCGAACAGGATGTCGTGTCGATGAACCGCCGGCTCAGCGCACCGGACCATTCGCTGAACGCGCCGGTCCGCATCGACGGCGACGGCGAGTGGCAGGACTGGCTCGAGGACGAATCCGACAACCAGGAAGTCATGATCGCCGAAGCGCAGGAGCTGGATAAGCGAAAAGCGCTGTTGCGCGACGCGATGGGCGTGCTGAACGAGCGCGAGCGGCACATCCTGACCGAGCGCCGTCTCAAGGAAGAAAGCTCGACCCTCGAGGAGCTGAGCCAGCAATACGGCATCAGCCGCGAGCGCGTGCGCCAGATCGAGGTGCGCGCCTTCGAGAAGCTGCAGAAGGCGATGCGCAACGCGGCGGCCGAGGCGAATCTCGAAACGACGGCGTGATCGCGGGGCGCGCACGCGCGCCATATCGTTCGAACACGATACCCAGGGCGGGTGTGGCAACGCACCCGCCCTTCGCGTTGGCTGCGCCGCGCGGCGCGGGCCGATCCCCGTCAGTCGTCGCCCCTGCCGTCCTCGCCGTCGGCGCCCTGGCGGACCGCCTCGCCCCATTCCTCCGCCAGCTCGCTCTGCCGCTTCTTGAGCTGCGCGTCCTTCATGCCCGACGCCACGATCAGATAGCTGGTCACGAACGGGCGGACCAGGAAGCACAGCCCCCAGCCGGCGGCCGCCGCCGAATACATGATGCCGAGCACCAGCGGATCGCCGACGATCTCGAACACCCGGCCAAAGCCGCCGCCCGACATCCAGTAATTGATCGCCCAGGGAAGGCAGCCGGCGAAATTGAGATAACCGACCGACCGGGCCTGATCCTTTTGCGGGCTGCGGTCGACGAGGAACGCCAAGCCCGTCGGGAACATGCCGATCAGCAGCAGGACGATCGATTCGTAGAAGGCGAAAAGAATGCCCGCCGCGAGCAGCCATATTAAGATCGACCCGCCGCGCCGCTTCTTCGAAGGCCGTGGAGTGTTCTCGGTTGCGTCGGCCATGCGGGACGCCTAGATCAGCTTGACTAGAATGATGACGAGCACCGCGATGGTCGCCGCGACGCCCGACAGCAGCGAGGCGACCTGGCTGCTGATGCCACGGGAGATCGCCGCCCGGTTCTCGCGCTCGTACTCGAGCCGCTCGAGCTGCTTCACGGTATTGGCATAGTCCTTCGCCGCCACGCGGAAAGCCCGACGATCCAGCTCGAGCGCTTCCGGATCATCGGCGATGGCGATGAGGTCGGCCAGCCGCCCGGACTGCGCCACTTCCTGCATGCGGGCGCGGATCAGGTCGCGCGTGTTGCGATTATGAAAGCGCGCCAGGCTTGGCTCGAGCATCGTGGCGACCGCGCCGCAGAGCGCCGGCGCCGGGCCGGAGGCCGTCTGATGCTGGACCGCGGCGAGTATGCGCGCCGCAGGCAAGGCATAGCCCACATGGTCCTTGGCGTCGCGCAGCTCCCGCAGCTCGGGAACGATGTTCGCTTTCAGCCGCGCGCCCACGAAAGCGGCGATATGCCGGTCGATCAAGCTGTCGAAGGCGGTGCCCTTGGTCCGGGCCAGCCGGTCGAGCGCGGGAACCAGGTGTTCCAGCCCCGCGACGTAATCGCTTTCGAACATCGGCGAGCGGCACGGCGCGTTCGGATTGAGCGCGTAAAGGGCGCGCTCGATCCCGAACCCGATCTCCTCGCGATTCACCGTGGGGCTGACGCGCTCGAAGGTCGAAACCGCCCGGAATATGTCGGGCCTGGGCCGGCTCATCATCTCCAGACTGAAAGAGACGATGGCGGTTTTCGCGACGACCGCGAAGGCGTTGCGTAGGGGCTCCTCGCGCAAGCCGACCGCCAGCAGACCGCCGATTCCATCGATCATGGCGCGGAAGCTCCGCAGCCGTATCAGGCCGAGCGGATCGAGCGCGACACAGACCCGCGCGAGCGTCGCGTCGTCGATCTCGCCTTCTTCGTGGCCCGCCGCCTTTGCGGTGTTCACCGCTTCGATCCGGTCTTCGTCGGCAAGGCCGCGGCGCAGCCATTGATCGAGCTCGCCGCTTTGCAGCAGCCCCAGCCCCTCGTCCCAATGCCGCGACATCGCCTCGCTGACGGCGCGGGCGGACATATAGGGCTGGCCGGCGATTTCAAGCGGGCGCGACGCCTTGTTCGGGACGACCTGCTGTTTCGGGCTCGTCCGCCGGCCACCGAGCCAGCCCTGCAGCTGGACCAGGCCCCAGCGCTCGTTCGCATCGTCGTTCAGCAGGCCGCGAAACACCTCGACCAGTCCCGCCGGAACCCGCTGCCCGTTCACGAAGGTGGCGTAGCTGCCCTTGGCGAGCTTGATATCGACGACCTGCTCGTTGGTCATCCCGGCCAACGGGTTACGGCCGGCAATGAGAAAAGCCAGGGTTACGCCGAGCGCGTAGAAGTCACTCGATGCGTTGCCCGTCCCGCGGCCCGCCGGATGCGCCATGCCGCATTCGATCGTCTCGTAGACGACCGGCTGCAGGTAGCCGGGCGGCGACGACACGCATTCTCCCAGCATGATCGGCGAGCGGACCGGGTCGGTGCCGTCGTAATAGAGGTTCTCGGCTCGGATATTCCGATGCGGCAGGTTAAGGAAAGCGAGCTCTTCCAGAACCTGGCAAAGCGGCTGCAGCACGCGCCGCACCAGCGCCTCCTCGCGGAACGGCTCGATCCTGGTGTCCGGCGTCGGAAAGAGCCGCGGGCCGTGCGGCCGTTCGAAAATCAGGGCGGGGCGGCGGCGATTGTCGATCGGCCATTCGACGACATCCCAACCGAGAAAGCGGGTCAGGTTGTTGTTGTCGATGCGGCGGATCGAGTTGATGGCGTCGAGGCGCAGCGGCAGCGCCGGGTCGGGAAGAACCGCATACAGCCCGCGCTTTGCGTCGCGCAGCTCGGTCGCGGCAAACGCTTTCGACGAACCGTAGTCGAGTTCCGGTAGTGGACGTTCGGGCTCGATCTCGTACCGATCGCCCACCACGACCGCCCCGCCGGGACCCGCGGTCATGCTCGAAGCCATGGCGTCGCTTTTCGTTTCACCCGGTCATCGGATACGAGCAACGCCCGACGCGGGCAAGCAAAAATTGCAGAGAGTCCAGGCGGATGCGGTCAGGCCGCGAAGGGATCGCGTACCGTGATGGTGTCCTCGCGCTCGGGACTGGTCGACAGAAGCGCGACGGGAGTGCCGATAAGCTCTTCAATTCGCCGGATATATTTGATGGCGGTTGCCGGCAGATCGGCCCAGGACCGGGCGCCGCGCGTGCTTTCGCGCCAGCCCTCGATCGATTCGTAGACCGGCTCGGCCGCCGCCTGGAGCCGCGGCGACGGCGGCAGATAGTCATAGGTGCCGCCGTCGATTCGGTAGCCGGTGCAGATCTTGATCTCCTCGAACCCGTCGAGCACGTCGAGCTTGGTCAGCGCGATGCCGTCGATGCCGCCGACCTTGACCGCCTGGCGCACGAGCACGGCGTCGAACCAGCCGCAGCGCCGCGGCCGGCCGGTCACGACGCCGAACTCCTTGCCGCGCTCGCCCAGCAGATTGCCCACCGCATCGGTCAGCTCCGTCGGGAACGGGCCGCTGCCGACCCGTGTCGTATAGGCCTTCGTGATGCCGAGCACATAACCCACGCCGCGCGGCCCCATGCCCGAGCCCGAGGCCGCCTGCCCGGCGACCGTGTTGGACGAGGTGACATAGGGGTAGGTGCCGTGGTCGACGTCGAGCATGATGCCCTGCGCGCCTTCGAACAGGATGCGCTTGCCCTGCCGGCGGGCCTCGTCGAGCAGGCGCCAGGTCGCCGTCGCGAAGGGCAGAACCTTCGGCGCGATCGCCTTGAGCGCGGCCAGCAGCTCGTCGCGGTCCACTTCGTCCTCGCCGAAGCCGCGCAGCAGCGCGTTGTGATGCAGGAGAAGGTCATCCAGCTTCCGTTCCAGCACCGTCTCGTCGGCGAGGTCGCAGACCCGTATGGCGCGGCGCGCGACCTTGTCCTCATAGGCGGGGCCGATGCCGCGCCCGGTCGTGCCGATCTTTCCGTCGCCCCGGGCCGCCTCGCGCGCGCGGTCGAGCGACCGGTGCAGCGGCAAGATCAGCGCGGCGTTCTCGGCGAGCCTCAGGTTCTTGGTATCGACCACAACCCCCTGCCCCCGCAGCTTTTCCATCTCCTCGAGCAGCGCCCACGGGTCGACCACGACCCCGTTGCCGATGATCGACAGCTTGCCGGGACGGACGACGCCGGACGGCATGAGGCTGAGCTTGTATTCCTTGTTGCCGATGACGAGCGTATGCCCGGCATTGTGGCCGCCCTGAAAGCGGACGACGACATCCGCCCGCTCCGACAGCCAGTCGACAATCTTGCCCTTGCCCTCGTCGCCCCATTGCGACCCGATGACCACCACGTTCGTCATCCATTCTCTCCTTCGGACGCGACCGCCACCGGCTTGCCGTCGGCCAGATAATGCGAACACAAAAGACGCCGCGCCTCCGCTTCGAGATCGGCGATCTCGGACAGCGCGGCCACCGTGACCCAACCCTCGGCGCGCAGCGTCACCCCCGCGGCCTCGCCCGTGCCGGCCGGCAGCAGGAGGCGCTTGAGCGGCGGCGGAAAGGTCACCGCGCGCAGCAGATTATGCAGGAAAAGCGAGAAGCCGGTCGACGGCTCGCCCGCATGCCCGGCGAGGTAGCGGCCACCGCAGCCGAGCTCGCCGCGGACGCCGCGCGCGAAGAACGTAAAGCTGAGGCCGCTATGATATTCGAAGCCGCGATTCTCCACCGGATCGACGGTGACATCGAGGTCCGGCGCCTCGCGCTCGAGCACCGCCGCCACCGCGATCAGGCGCGCCCGCTCGGCCGCCGGCTCGGCCGGCAGCGTCACCGCCTCGAGCACCGGCAGCGTCTTTTCGACCGGTCCCGCCGCATCGAGCAGCCGGCGCAAGGGGTCGATTTCCTTACCGCCGATCCCAGCGAGCGCGGCGGCGTCCTTGCGGTCGAGCGCGACGCGGATCCGCCGCTCGGTCGCCGCATCGAGCGCGAGCGCCGCGCAAAAACCCGGCACCAGCGTCGGCAGCGTCAGGTCGACGCTGAGCCGCTTCACGCCGGCGGCCCGCAGCGCCTCGAAGGCGAGCAGGATCACCTCGCAGTCCGCGGCGCTTTCCCGGGCGCCGATCAGCTCGACGCCCGCCTGGCGAAACTCCCGGTCGGGCTGCAAGGGGTTGCCCCGCACCCGCAGCACCGGCCCGCCGTAGGACAGGCGCAGCGGCCGCGGCGCCTTCTTCAGCCGGGTGGTGGCGATGCGGGCGATCTGCGGCGTCATGTCGGCGCGCACGCCCATCATGCGCTGGCTCACCGGGTCCATCAGCCGGAAGGTGGACAGCGCCAGCGCCTCGCCTGATCCGTTCAGAAGGCTTTCCTCGAACTCAACGAGCGGCGGCTCGACGCGCTCGTAGCCGCGCGCCGCGAAGGTCGCCAGCACGAGATTGTGGATATCCGCCTCATGCGCCGCATCGGGCGGGAGGCCGTCGCGCAATCCGTTTGGCAACAATGACTTGCTTGCCAGATCATCCATCTCAGACATGCGTCCCGGTATCGTCTGGGTACCGCCTTACGGGCCGGATTGGTACCTTGGATTGGCAGCATGGGCAAGCAAGGAACATGGCAAAGGACCGGAGCGCTAGCGCCGGATCACGTCCACGTAGCCGCCCTCGTCGCCGAACACGATATCCGGCACGCCGTTGTGGTCCACGTCCGCCGTCACGATGGCCGTGGTCACCGGGCGGTAGAGCCGGGCCGATTTCAGAATCTTGAGGACGCCCTTGGCGAAGGTCAGGGCACGCAGCTCCCGGCGGTCCTGCGTCGGCAGCACGATATCGGGAATGCCGTCGCCATTGACGTCGAGGATCGCGGACATGCCGAGCTCGGTCGTGCCGCGGATGTGGTTGGTGTAGCCGGCGAAGCGCCCCACCTCGCGCAGGCGCCGCCCGTCGACCTTGTAGATCACGAGCTGCCCGCCGATATGCGGCGTCTCCACCGCGGCGATCTCGATCTGGCCGTCGCCGTCGAAATCCCCGGCGCCGATCGGATTGATCCAGCGGTAGGGGGTGCCGATCGCCTGCGATTCCGCGAGACGCACCAGCCGGTCGCCGCGCAGCCCCAGCAGCATCAGCGACGAACCGGCCTCCTGGTGGGACCGCACGACGAGGATTTCGTCATGGCCGTCGCGATCCACATCGATCAGCCGGGGCACCAGGTCCTCGAAAACGGAATCTTTCCGCAGCACGAAGTCGACCGGCGTGCGGTTCGCGGTCAGGGCGCGCACCGCCGTGGCCTCGACCTTGGCGCCGAGCGCGCCATGCGGATAGCGGTCCGTCCCGTCGGCGAGCCACGCCATCGCGATATCGTTGTTGCCGAAGGCGACGACGCCGTGCGGCACCATGGTGGAGGGGCGCGGCCCCTCCGGCGGACCGGAGGACGGCGTGAGGCCCAGCCCTTGCGGCGTCGTGGCGACGCGGAAGTACTGACCGCCCGCCTCGACCTTCACCGAACCCGTCTCGTCGTCGCGGAACACCCGCTGGAGCGCCGTCAGTATGCCTGCCGTCTTGGGCTCCCAGGATTGCGCCGCGGCGGCCTCCGAGAGCAGGACGACGATCAGGAAGGCGACGAGACGCGCCATGCAAACCCCTTAGAAACGCAGGGATTTCGCCTGCGTTACATTGGGCAGCGCCGTGATCCGCGCGATCAGATCGCGGTCGATCGGCTGGTCGACCTGAATTAGCGCAATCGCGTCCTGCCCCGGCGCGATCCGGCCGAGGTGGAAGGTCGCGACGTTAACGCCCGCATCGCCAAGCGCTTGGCCCAGTTGGCCGATAACGCCCGGTTTATCACGGTTCGTCGTATAAAGCATGTGTTCCGCGAGCTCGGCCTCGACGGGGATCTTGTTGATCTCGACGAGGCGCGGCCGGTTGCCGCCGAACAGAGTGCCGGAAACCGAGCGCTGCTGCCGCTCCGATTCGACCGTCACGCGGATTAGCGTCTCGTAGTCGCCCGGATGCTCTTGGATCGTCTCGCTCACCTCGATGCCGCGCTCACGGGCGACGAGCGGCGCGCTCACCATGTTGACCGCGTCGAGCTGCGGGCGCAGCAGGCCGCACAGGATGGCGGAGACCAGCGGCTTGATGTTGAGCTCGGCGACATGGCCCTGGAAGGTGATGTTGACCGACTTGGTGCTCGTCTCGGCGAGCTGGCCGAGGAAGCTGCCGAGCTGGCCGGCGAGCGTCATGTAGGGGCGAAGCCGCGGCGCGTCCTCGGCGGAGATCGAGGGCATGTTGACGGCGTTGGAGACCGCGCCGGACAGCAGGTAGTCCGCCATCTGCTCGGCGACCTGCACGGCGACGATTTCCTGTGCTTCGCGCGTGGCCGCGCCGAGATGCGGCGTGGCAACGAGATTTTCCTGCCCGAACAGGACGTTCTCCTTCGCCGGCTCGACCTCGAACACGTCGACCGCCGCCCCTGCGACATAGCCCTCGTCGAGGGCCGTCCTGAGGTCGGCCTCGTTGACGATGCCGCCGCGCGCGCAGTTAACGATTCGCACGCCCTTTTTCATCTTGGCGATCGATTTCGCGTTGATCAGGTTGCGCGTGCTGTCGGTCAGCGGGGTGTGGATCGTGATGATGTCGGCGCGCGCGTAGAGGTCGTCGAGCTCCGCCTTTTCCACGCCGAGCTCGATCGCGCGCTCGGGCGAGAGATAGGGGTCATACGCGACGACGCGCATCTTCAGGCCTTGGGCGCGGTCCGCGACGATCGAGCCGACGTTGCCGCAGCCGATCAGGCCGAGAGTCTTGCCGGTCACTTCCATGCCCATGAAGCGTGACTTTTCCCACTTCCCGCCCTGGGTCGAGGCGTTCGCCAAGGGGATCTGGCGCACCATGGCCATCATCATCGCGATCGCGTGCTCGGCGGTCGTCGTCGTGTTGCCGAAGGGCGTGTTCATCACGACCACGCCCTTCTGGGTCGCCGCCTCGATGTCGATGTTATCGACGCCGATGCCGGCGCGGCCCACGACCTTCAGCTTGTCGGCGCGGGCCAGCACCTCCGCCGTCACCTTGGACGCCGAGCGGACAGCCAGCCCGTCATACGCGCCGATATTGGCGAGCAGGTCTTCCGCGCTCATGCCGGGCTTGAAATCCACGTCGATGCCGCGATCCTTGAAAACCTTCACGGCATCGGCGCTGAGCTTGTCCGAAATCAATACGGTCGGCATGGGTCCTCTCACGCTGCGAGCGAACGGGAATATTCCGCGAACGCCCAGTCGAGCCACGGCAGCAAGGCCTTGATCTCGTCCGTTTCCACCGTCGCGCCGCCCCAGATCCGGAGGCCCGGAGGCGCCGCGCGATGATTGTTGATGTCGTAGGCCACCTTCTCTTCCGCCAGCATGCCGGCGATCTGCTTCGGCGCCGCCGCCAGCGCGTCCGCGCTGAGGCCGGAGGCCGCGGTGATCCCGACGACGATCGAGGTGCAGGAGCGGATCGCCTTCTCCTTGGCGAGGAACTCGGCCCAGGGCGTCGCTTCGACCCAGTCGGCGACCGCCGCCAGGTTGGCCTGCGACCGGCGCTGCATCTCCTTCACGCCGCCGGCCTGCTCCATCCAGCGGAGCGAGAACAGCGCGTCCTCGACGCAGAGCATCGACGGCGTGTTGATCGTCTCGCCGCGGAAGATCCCGGCGTCGACCTTGCCCTTCTTGGTCATGCGGAAGACCTTGGGCATTGGCCAGGGCGGCGTGTAGCTTTCCAGCCGCTCGACCGCGCGCGGGCTGAGCACGAGCATGCCGTGCGCCGCCTCGCCGCCCATCGCCTTCTGCCATGACCAAGTGGCGACGTCGAGTTTGTCCCACGGCATCGGCATGGAGAACACCGCCGAGGTCGCGTCGCAGAGCGTCAAGCCCGCGCGCTTGGCCGAGATCCAGTCGCCGTTCGGCACGCAGACGCCGCTCGTCGTCCCGTTCCAGGTGAAGACGACGTCATGATCGGGATCGACCTTGGACAGATCCGGAAGCGAGCCGTAGGGCGCCTCCAGGGCGCGCGCGCCCTGGATCTTGAGCTGGTTCATCACGTCGATGACCCACATGTTGCCGAAATTTTCCCAGCTCAACATGTCGACCGGACGCGGGCCGAGCAGCGACCACATCGCCATCTCGATGGCGCCCGTATCGGACCCGGGCACGATGCCGATCAGGTAATCCGCCGGAATACCGAGAATTTGCCGGGTCCGGTCGATGACCTCCTGCAGGCGCGCCTTGCCGCCCGTGGCGCGATGCGAGCGGGCGACGAAGGCGTCGCGCAGGACCTCGGGAGCCCATCCCGGCGGCTTGGCGCAGGGACCGGACGAAAAGAACGGACGGGCAGGCCGAAGCGTCGGCTTGTTCATCACGGCTGTTCCTTCAATTAGATCAAGAGTGACGCTGTCGCACTTTCTCCGGACGGGGAGACGGGTGGACGAATGCGGGGCGGAGACTATGGCCCGCGTCGCCCATCGTCAACGCCCGTTGTGGGAAAGCTGGTCCGCGTAGGAATGCGGTCCATTGCCGCAGGAACCGGGAGCCTGTCCAATGCGTTGAGTTCGCTCGCGGAGTCCGATAAGACCGGACACGACCTGCAATTCCGCATCCATCCGGGGACGCGCGTGACCTGGCAACAGATCTTCGTCTTTGCGGTGCTGGCCGTCACCTTGGGCCTGTTCGTCTGGGGCCGCTGGCGCTACGACGTGGTGGCCCTGCTGGCGCTGGTCACGGTGCTGCTGGCCGGCATCGTCCCGGCAAAGGACGCGTTCGTCGGCTTCGGGCATCCCGCCGTCGTCACGGTCGCCGCCGTGCTGGTCATCAGCCGGACGCTGCAGAATTCGGGCCTGCTCGGCTGGATCGTCCGGCAAATGGCCAATCTTGACCTCGGCCCGGCGCTGCAAGTCGGCTTGGTGACCGCCGTCGTCGCGGCGGTTTCCGCCTTCATGAACAATGTCGGCGCGCTGGCGCTCATGCTGCCCGTCGTGCTGCAGGTGGCCGACAAGACCGGGCGGGACCCGCGCGATCTCTTGATGCCGCTCTCCTTCGGGTCGCTGCTGGGCGGCCTTATCACCATCATCGGCACGCCGCCGAACATCATCATCGCATCGCTCCGGGCCAACTACGGGAAGGACCACACGGCGTTCGGGATGTTCGACTTCACGCCGGTGGGCCTCGCGGTCGCGATCGCCGGCGTGCTGTTCGTCGCCGCCATCGGCTGGCGGCTGATCCCGAAGCAGGCCGGCCCCAGCAAATCCGGCCGCATCTTCGAGATCGAGGACTACATCACCGAGGTCCGCATTCCGCCCAAGACCGCGCTGATCGGCAAGACGATCCACGAAGCCTACGAGGCGGGCGTCAGCGACGACGTCGTCTTCATGACGATCCACCGCCGCGGCCGGGCGTTCCATCATCCCTCCCCCGACGCGGTGCTGCGCAGCGGCGATCACCTGCTGATCGAAGGCGACGCGAAATCGATCGAGGACTCGGTCAAGGCGACCGGCCTTGTCCTCGTCGGAAGCCGCGCGTTGAGCGCGGACGATCTGAAATCCGACACGATCGGCATGATGGAGGCCGTGGTGACGCCGCGCTCGGCGATGATCGGCCGGAACGCGATCCAGGCCCAGCTCGCCACGCGTCATCACATGAATTTGATCGCCATCGCCCGCCACGGCGAGCCGGTCCGCCGCCGCCTTAATCAGGTGCGGTTCCAGGCGGGCGACGTGCTGCTGCTGCAGGGCGACACGGAAACGATGCCCGACGCGCTGGCGGCGCTCGATTGCCTGCCGCTCGCCAACCGCGAGCTCACCTTGCATCTGGGGAAAAGCTACATCCCCTTGCTGATATTCGCCGCCGCGGTCGCGAGCAGCGCCCTCGGCCTGCTCACCGTGCCGGTTGCCTTCGTCACCGCCGTCGCGTTGATGCTCGTGCTGGGCCAGATCACGCCCCGCAGCGCCTATGACGCCATCGACTGGCCGGTGATCGTGCTGCTGGGCGCGATGGTGCCCGTCGGCCACGCGCTCGAAACCACCGGCGCATCCGGGCTGATTGCCGGCGCCATCGCGGATACCGGGCGATTCCTGCCGCCGTGGGGTGTGCTCGCCATGATTTTGGTCGGCACCATGTTGCTGTCCGACGTCATCAACAACGCCGCGACCGCGCTCCTGATGGGGCCGCTCGCCGCGGAGACCGCGCTCCGCCTGGATGTCAGCCCCGACCCTTTCCTCATGGCGGTCGCGGTCGGCGCCTCCTCTGCCTTCTTGACCCCGATCGGCCACCAGTCGAACGTGCTGGTGATGGGACCCGGCGGCTACCGGTTCCGCGACTACTGGCCGATGGGCGTGCCGCTCGAGATCGTCATCTGCGCCGTCGCGGTGCCGATGATCCTATGGGTCTGGCCGTTGTAAGGAAAACGTGAGGGACCCGGCCCTTGCCATCGCGCGGCGGCTCGGAGAAGCTGGGCGACACGCGCATCGGCAATCGCCGGACCGCATGGCGGCGCCCGGCCGGAGGCAGGCCCATGACCATCACCTTCTACGAGCTCGCCGGCGCGACCGACGAGCTGCGCTTCAGCCCGAATACCTGGCGCACGCGGATGGCGCTCGCGCACAAAGGGCTCCCCCACGACACCGAGCTCTGCCGCTTCACGGAAAAGGACAAGATCGCCTTCAGCGGCCAGAAGCTCGTGCCGATCCTGTGCGACGGCGAGACCGTGGTCTGCGATTCCTGGGCAATCGCCTGCTATCTCGAAGACACCTATCCCGACCGGCCGTCATTGTTCGGCTGCGACGTGGGCCGCGCCACCACGCGCTTCCTCAATGTCTGGACGAACACCGTGCTGCACCCGGCTCTGGTCCGGTTGTTGCTCGCCGACATCCACGCCAGCCTGCACGAAATGGACAAAGATTATTTCCGCGAGACGCGGGAAAAGCGTTTTGGCAAGACGCTTGAGCAGGTCTCCGCGGACAAGACGGGGAACCTCGACGCGGCGCGCGCGGCCCTGGCGCCGGTCGACGCGACGCTGGCCCAGCAGGACTGGCTCGGCGGCGACGGCCCGGCCTATGCGGACTACCTGATTTTCGGCGGCTTTCAGTGGGCGCGCGCCGTCAGCCCCGCCGCCCTTGCCGAGCCGGGCACGCCGCTGCACGCCTGGAACGAGCGCATGCTTGACCTTTATGACGGGCTCGGCCGCAGCCTGCCGGCCGCGGCGGGTTGAACCGGCGGGAACCCTCTTATCGATCCTTGTCCGCCGCCCACTGGACCCGGTAGAGGTCGAAGCGGCGGTCGTTCAGGTTCTGCACCGTCCCGCTGCGCCGCGCTTGTTGCAGGCTGTCCAGCCGCAGGTCGGCGAAGGCGACCATCTCCACGTTCGGCGTCGTGTCGGCGGCGACCCCGTCGCGCGCGAAGGGGAAATCGCAGGGCGTCAGGATGCAGCTCTGCGCGTATTGGATGTCCATGTTGTCGACATTCGGCAGGTTGCCGACATTGCCCGCCAGCACGACGTAGCACTGGTTCTCCACCGCCCGCGCCTGTCCGCAATAGCGAACGCGAAGGTAGCTTTGCCGTTCGTCGGTGCAGAACGGCACGAAGATGATCTGCGCGCCCTGATCGACGAGATGGCGCGCCAGCTCCGGGAACTCGAGATCGTAGCAGATGTTGACGCCGATCGGCCCGCAGTCGGTCATGATGATCGACAGGTCGGAGCCGCCCTGGATGTGCCACCAGTAGCGCTCGTTCGGCGTCGGATGAATCTTCGGCTGGACGTGGATCGAGCCGTCACGCAGGCAGATATGGCAGAGATTCAGGATCTCGCCGTTCCCGTTGCGCGTGGGATGCGAGCCGCCGATGATATTGATGTTGTAGCTGACCGCGAGCTCGCTGAGCAGGTTGCGGACCCGCTCGGTGTAGCGCGTGAGATGCGCGATCGCCTCCGAGGCGGGGATCTCCTCGTTCTCGATGGACAGGAGCTGCAGCGTGAAAAGCTCGGGGAAAACCGCGAAGTCCGCCTTGTAGTCGGCGACCACGTCGACGAAGTACTCGACCTGGTGGGCGAATTCCTCGAAGGACTTCAGCCGCCGCTGCTGATACTGGATGGCGCAGACGCGAACCGAATCGGCGGTACGGCCTCTCTGATGTTCGGTAAGCGTCTTCAACTCCGAATACTTTGGATTACGCCAGAGCAGATGCACGGCGTAGCCTTTCGACGGCGCGTCGCTCGGCAGGTAGTCCTTCAAGACGCCGCGAACCTCGAACCCGTTGCGGAGCTGAAAAGTCAGCACCGTATCGCGCAGCTTCTTGTTTACGACGGCTTCGACATACGCCTCAGCCGAGCCGAAGGTCTTCCAGCGCCGCGCCAGCCCCGGGATGCGCCCGCCGAAGACGATGCCCTTCAGCCCCAGCTGCGTCGCGAGCGCGCGCCGTGCCGTATACATCCGCTGGCCGATGCGTAGCTGTCGGTAGTCCGGGTCCACGAAAGAATCCATGCCGTAGAGCCAGTCCCCGTCCGGATCATGACGCGATGCGAAGCCGTTGCCGGAAATTTCCGCCCAGCTGTGCGGCGCCATGGCGACGGCTTCGTCGATTCGAAAGGTGCTGCAATAGCCGACGACCTTGCCGTCGTAGACGGCGACGAATTGCCCTTCCGGAAAATTATTGATGTGACCGCGCAGCTGGTCGCCCGAATAGGGCTCGATATCCGTATAGACCCGCCGGCAAAGCTGGCGCACCCCCTCCACGTCGCCGGGCTGCGCGTTGCGGACGATAAGCTTCGGCTTGGATCCGTTGGTCTTACTTTCCGTCATGTCCCGGTCTCTTGCCTCTCGCGTTTTGCGGCCGTCCGTCAGCGGGCCGCGGATCGATGCATCTCATAAGGAAATGGGCCGAAAGCCACCGGCCTGCAGACCTTATGACCGAATTGTTAATAATTATTGCGCTCTCGGACGAGCGATTTTGCGCAAGACCTAATAAGAACCGGCGGTGGGGCGCGAGCGGCCCCGGCCTGCGAGGCAAGGCCGGGGTCCACGTCGCAATCGGGGTGTACGCGCCGGGATCAGTCGAGATCGGCCAGCACCTCGCCCGGATGCGCTTCGGCGTCGGGCGATCCGTAGATCTTGACCACCATGCCGTCCGGACCGACCAGAACGGAGATCCGTTTCGGCCGTTCCTGCGCCATATCTTCCGCGGCGCCATAGGCAATAGCGACCGACCTGTTCGTGTCGCAGAGGAGCTCGGCCTCGAGGCCCACCTCCTCCCGCCAGTTTTTCAGGTCATCGGTCGCGCTGTAGGTGATTCCCAGAAGGACGGTGTTCTTGTCGGCAAAATTCGGGGTTCGATCACGGAACCCGCAAGCTTCTTTCGTTCAGCCGTTGCCGAAGGCGCGCGGATAGAACCAGACGAGCACGTTCTTACCCGCGAAATCCGCCAGGCTCACCTTCTTGCCGTCCTGGTTGGGCAGGCTGAAGGCCGGCGCCTTGGTTCCAACTTTCGGTAGGGGCATCGGATTCCCTTTGCTGTTGGCACATGGATCACGAGAACCGGTTCATTCTAGCATCACCGGCGGCAATCGTAAGCCGCCTGTGCGATTTCAGCCTTTACGCGATTTCCTGTTACCCTGTTCGCGCCGGCACCGCAGCGCGCCGGCAATGGCGCATCCGAGCGAAGGGGAAGACGATGAGCTACGACCTCGTGATCAAGAACGGCATGGTTGTCGACGGGTCCGGCCTGCCGCGCTACCGCGCGGATGTCGGCGTCAAGGACGGCAAGATCGCCCGCCTGGGCCGCATCTCCGAGCCGGCGGACGAGGTCATCGACGCCGAAGGGCATGTCGTCACGCCCGGCTTCGTCGACGGCCACACGCATATGGACGCGCAGGTCTTCTGGGACAAGCTCGGCAGCTGCTCCTGTTATCACGGCGTCACCAGCGTGGTGATGGGCAACTGCGGCTTCACGCTCGCGCCCTGCCGCGAATCGGAGGTCGATTTCGTGTTCCGCAATCTCGAGCGCGCGGAGGACATCGCCCGCGAGGCGATGCTGGCGGGAATCGACTGGCGCTGGGAGACCTTCCCCGAGTTCCTCGACGTGCTCGACAGCGTGCCCAAGGGCATCAACTACGCGGGCTATGTCGGGCATTCGGCGCTCCGCACCTATGTCATGGGCGAGCGCGCCTTCGAGGAAGAGGCGACGGAGGACGAGCTCGCGACGATGGTCCGGCTGGTGCAGGAGGCGGTGCAGGCCGGCGCGCTCGGCTTCTCGACCTCGCAGAGCCCGAGCCACATGACCGCCGACGACCGGCTGGTCGCGAGCCGTATCGCGCCCCGGTCCGAGATCGACGCGATCGTGCGCGGCATGGGCGCGCTCGACGCCGGCATCTTCCAGCTCGCGATGGCGCGCGGCGATCTTGATTTCAATAAGAAGCTCTACCAGTCGCTGGTCGATCTCTCGATCGAGAGCGGCCGGCCGATCACCTTCGGCAGCCTCAGCCGGCGCAGCATGCCGGGCCAGTGGCGCGTGCTCTACGACATCATCGAAGAAGGCAACCGCAACGGCGCGCGCATCTTCACCCAGGTGCACAGCCGCGAGATCAACACCATGATCTCCTTCGAGACGGTGACGCCCTTCGACACGATGGACGTGTGGCGTGACGTGCGGGCGCTGCCGCTCGAACAGCAGAAAAAGGCGCTGCGCGATCCGGAGACGCGGCGGAAGCTCATCGATTCGGCGACCCGCGCCGATTCCGGCCGCAAGGCCGCCGGGGCCGAGGCGAAGCCGCCGGTGTGGGAATACTTCTACGTCATGGACCGCATCGCGCGGCCCCACCGCTCCGTCGCCGAGATCGCGAAGGAGCGCGGCGTCGCGCCGATCGAGGCGATGATCGATCTGGCGCTCGAGCACGACTTCAAGCTGTTCTTCCGCCAGCCGCTGGCGAACGAGGATCAGGACGACGCGCTGGAGCTGATGAAGAACCCGAACACCTGCGTCACCTTCTCCGACTCCGGCGCGCATGTCTCGCAGATCATGGACAGCTCGCTGCA
>CAZPFL010000093.1:0-18697 GCA_964585785.1 uncultured Rhodospirillaceae bacterium | reverse complement strand
CTCCGGCTCGTCCTTCGGGACGACGCGCAAGATCATGATCAGCGCCAGGAGGCCGAGCGGAATGTTCATCAGGTAGACCGCGCGCCAGTCGACGAACTCGGTCAGGAAGCCGCCGACGACCGGGCCGATGATGACAGCGCTCATGCGTCCGGTCTGCATCCAGCCGAAGGCCGGCCCGTGGTGGCTGCGGGGGAAAGTCGCCAGCACCATCTGGAAGGTGAGCGGATTGAGCCCCGCCCCGAAAAATCCCTGGATGAACCGGAAGACGACAAGCTGTGCCAGGGAATGGGAGTCGGCGACCAGCAACGACGCGCCGAGAAAGCCCACGATCACCACGATGAACAGCCGCTTGCGGCCGACCCGGCGGCTCATCCAGGCATAGAGCGGCGTGAACATGGCCGACGCCACGAGATAGGCGGTGATGACCCAGGAAATCTCGGTGATGGTCGCCGACAGCGACCCCATCATGGTCGGCATCGCGATGCTGGTCGCGAAAGTGTCGGTCGCCTGCATGGCGCCGGCCGGCATGATCGCCAGCGCCACGAGAAAGCGCCGTCGCGGCGACAGGAGGACCTCTTCGCCGGTGGTCGTCGCGCTCATCGCATCGTGCCCGACAGTGGCGGCACGGACCGTGCCATGGAGGGAGCACCGGCGGCGGACGCCGGCCGGCTACGCTTCAGTGCGAAGCGCAGGACGCCAGTCTAGCCGAAGCACCGCCGCCGCGCGAAGGCGCCGGACCCCGCCGCGGTCGGCCGTCGCCGCGCCCGCTTTGGGCCCGAACCCGCAAATGTGTCAGAATTCGCGGAGCGCGGCGCATGAGACGCGTCCCAATCGCGAGGGATTTGTCATGGCGGAAAATGGTGTTGTCCTGTTGGCCTGCGGCGACGTCGGCCCGATCCACGAGCCGATGAAGCCCTACAGCGCGCTGGCCGCGCCGGCGTTGATGCAAGGCGACATCCGCTTTGGACAATGCGAGCGGGTCTATTCCGAGCGCGGCAGCCTGCAGGTCCATTCCGGCGGCGGGCACAGCCGGTGCAAGCCGCACCTGGCCTCGGTCTTCACCGACTGCGGCTTCGACGTGGTGTCGGTGGCGAGCAACCATGCGATGGACTGGGGCGGCGACGCCCTGCTCGACACCATCGAGCTCTTGCGCGGCAAGGGCATCGCGGTCGTCGGCGGCGGGCGCAACCTCGAGGAGGCCCGGCAGCCGGCTATCCTGGAACGCAAGGGGGTCAAAGTCGCCTTTCTCGCCTACTGCTCGATCCTGCGCGACGGCTATGCGGCCGGGTCCAGCAAGACGGGGGTGGCGCCGCTGCGCGCGCACACCTACTACCGGCCGTTCGACTACCAGGCCGGCGTGCCGCCCCAGGTCATCACGATGCCCTATGACGAGGATCTCCAGGCGATGACGGACGACATCGCGCAGGCCAAGAAGCAGGCCCATGCGGTCGTCGTCTCGCTGCATTGGGGCATCCATTTCATCCCGCGCATGATCGCGGACTACCAGCCGACGGCCGCCAAGGCCGCTTTCGCCGCCGGCGCGGACCTGATCCTGGGGCACCACGCGCATGCACCCAAGGCGATCGGCAGCCATGACGGCAAGGTATGCTTCTACAGCCTGAGCAACTTCATCATGTCGAGCGACGAGAAATCGCCGGACGCCGCCCGCGCCTTCGAGCGCGAATACAGCGTCGAGCTGGACCCGGACTACCCGCGCCTGGGCTATGGCAAGGATGCGAAGCGCAGCCTGATCGCCAAGGCCGTGCTCGGCCGCGACGGCGTGCGGCGCGTGTCCTTCCTGCCCGTGCTGATCGACACGCAGCTTCGTCCCGAGGTGCTGAAGAACGGCGACCCGCGTTTCGACGACGCCGTCGGCTTCATGGATTGGGTCTCGGAGGACTTCCCGCACCGTTTTACCGTCGATGGCGACGAGGTTGTCGTCGGGAGTTGAGCCCCGCGGCAGCGCTCAAGCGCCGCAGCCGACCACGGCGATGGCCTCGACCTCGACCAGGAAACCGTCGCGCACCAGGGTCGGCGCGGCGATCGTGGCGCTCGCCATCTGCGCCTTCGGGAACACCTCGGCGCGCACCGCGTTGTAGTCGCCATATCGGCCCATGTCGGTGACGTAGGCGGTGATCTTCACCACGTCGTCCATCGTCGCCCCGGCGACCGCCAGGATATCCCGGATGTTGGCGAAGACCTGGCGCGCCTGCACGGCCATGTCGCCTTGGCCGACCAGCTTGCCGTCCGGGTCCTGCGCCACCTGCCCCGCGACATAAATCGTTTCGCCGACCTGCGTCGCCATCGCGAAGCCGGATTTCTTCGCCCGCGGCCAGCCGGGATCGAGCACGATCTTCTTCGCCATCTTCGTCGCTCCTGTCATGCAATCGACGTTTGACAGGGAGGCTAATGCATTGTCTGCTGATGAGCGAGCCCTCCCCACCGGACCCGAGTCCATGAAAGCCCTGACCTTCGACCCTGCGCGCAACGATTTGCCGTGCTTCGCCGCGGCCGCGCCGCGCTTCCGCGACGGCAGCGACACGCCGCGCGCCTTCCTCGAGCGCTGCCTCGAGCGAATCTCGGCGCTCGAGCCGGCGATCCGCGCCTTCGTGTGGCTCGATCCCGCCGCCCCGCGCGCCGCGGCCGACGCGGCCACCGCGCGCTACCGCCAGGGCCGGCCGCTCTCGCCGGTGGACGGCTGCCCGGTCGCGATCAAGGACATCATCGAGACCGTCGACATGCCGACGCAAATGAACAGTCCGATCTTCAAGGACTGGCAGTCCGGTCGCGACGCCGCCTCTGTCTATGCGCTGCGCGCGGGCGGCGCGGTGATCCTCGGCAAGACGGTGACCACCGAATTCGCGATGGCGGCCGCCGGCCCGACCCGCAATCCCTTCGACCACACACGGACGCCGGGCGGCTCATCCAGCGGATCGGCCGCCGCCACCGGCTCCGGCATGGTGCCCGTCGCGCTCGGCACGCAGACCGCGGGCTCGATCGTCCGGCCGGCGGCCTTCTGCGGCGCCTACGGCTTCAAGCCGAGCCATGCCGCGCTCAACATCGGCGGTGTTCACCCCTTGTCCAACAGCCACGATACGCTGGGCACGCTGGCGGGCAGCCTGGCCGACGCCTGGCTGGTCGCGCGCCACATCGCCGCGGTCGTCGGGGGCACGCCGCCCCATCCCGGGCTGCAAGGACCCACCGACCTGCCGGCGGCGCAGGCGCCCCGGACGCTGATCCGGCTGGAGACCGACGGCTGGAAGGAAGTCGACGCGGCAACGCGCGACGCGCTGGACGCGGCAATCGGGAAGATGGCCGCCGCCGGCGCCGCCATCCTGGACCGCCGCAACACGCCCGAAGTCGAGCAGCTCGAGCGGATGCTGCAGGGGGTGGCCGAGACCGCCCGCGTCGTCTCGACCTTCGAGCGGCGCTGGCCCTATCTCGACTACGCCACGCGCCACGCCGACAAGTTCAGCAAGGCCGCCGCCGAGCGGGTCGAGGCGTCGCGCCACATCACCGCCGCCGCGTTCCAGACGGCGCTCGACAAGCAGGAAGCGCTGCGCCGCGCCGTCGCGGACATGGCGGCGCTCGCCGACGGCTTCGTCACGCTGACCGCATCGGGGCCCGCGCCGGTCGGCCTCGACCATACCGGCAGCCGGAGCTTTCAAATTTTCTGGACGCTGACGGCGGCACCCTGTATCACGCTGCCGCGACTCGCCGTATCCGGACAGCCCGTAGGCCTTCAGGTCCTGGGCTTCCGCGACCGCGACGCGGCGCTGGCGGGCCTGGCACATTGGGTCGATCAGGTAACCCGTCCTTAACGGAACCGCTCTAAGACGCTCGGGAAAGGCGGCTGCATCGGGAATCCCGGTGTTGCCTGACGAGCGCCGAGGCGAGGCGCAACACGGCATCCGGTTGCTCGCTTTCTTAGATCACTATAATCAGATATGCGTCATGTCGCCCAAGCAGGACGAGGACCAAGCGGTCCAAGGTGTCGGAGCACGCTTCGTTGACAGCACAGCGCGGCAACGCGACCGCGGCCCGAACGGCCGCCCCGCTACGATGATCCGAGACGCCGAACCGTCCGACATACCGGCCCTGGTCGAGCTCGAAAAACGCTGTTTCGAGACCGATCTTGTGTCGGCGCGAAGCTTTCGCCACTTTCTGACGCGCGGCAACGCGGACCTGTTCCTGGACGAGGAAGACGGCAAGCTGCGCGGCTACTGCCTCGTGCTGTATCACCGCAACACCTCGCTGGCCCGCCTCTACTCCATGGCGGTGGACCCGAGATACCGCAAGCAGGGGGTCGCCAGCGCGCTGCTCACCTATGCCGAGAGGCGCGCCCTCAACGAGGGCGCGACGCGGATGCGGCTCGAGGTGAACCAGAAGAACAAGGCCGCCCAGAAGCTCTATCGCCAGCTCGGCTATGACGAATTCGCCGTCTATCTCGACTATTACGAGGACCATGCCAACGCGCTCCGCATGGAAAAGGATCTGGCGCCGCACCTGTCGCCCGATCCCGAGCATGCGCCTTACTACCGCCAAACGCTCGACTTCACTTGCGGCCCAGCTTGCCTGATGATGGCGATGAAGGCGCATGACCCGACGCTGAAAGCCGACCGGTCGATGGAGATCCAGCTCTGGCGCGAATCAACTACGGTATTCATGACCGCCGGCCTCGGCGGTTGCGGCGCGCTGGGACTTGCCCTCGCGGCTCTGCGCCGCGGCTTCGGTGTCGAGGTCTCGGTCAGCAATGAAACCGAGATCTTCGTCAGCTCGGTCCGTAGCGAGGAAAAACGGGAAGTGATCCGCCTCGTCGAGAAGCAGTTCGTCCGCGACCTCACCAAGCTGGGCGCGCGCATCCGCCGCCGGCCCTTGACCGCCGCCCGTCTGAAGGAGCGGCTGGCGCAGGGCGGCATCCCGATCATCCTGATCAGCTCTTACCGGCTGACCGGCGAGAAAGCGCCGCACTGGATCAAGGTTACCGCATTCGACGAGCGCTTTATCTATGTCAACGACCCGTACGTCGATCCCGAAGCGAACAGAACCGAAGTGGACTGCATCGGGATCCCAATCGTGCCGCAGGAGCTGGACCGCATGATGCGGCTCGGCCGCCGCAAGCATTTCGCGTCTCTCATTGTTTATCCGAAGAGAAAGGACGTTACCGCGTGATGTCGCGCTATACGATCGTCGTGGACCGTCTGTCGGACTGGAAAGGTCCCGAGGAAGGTCTCAAGTTGATGGCCGTCGACGAGTTCCTGACCACCGGCGCCGCCCTGCCGCGCGGCGGGCGCGTGGTGAATCTCTGCCGTCGGTACGGTTATCTCAGCGCCGGTTACTACTGTTCGCTGCTCGCCGAGGCGCGCGGCCAGCTGCCGATGCCGACGGTGGCGGACGTGCTGAGCCTGTCGCGCAAGTCGCTCTATACGCACGACGTGCCGGAGCTGGAGGATGTGCTGCGGCGGACGATCCGTCGGCTGACGGCGCCGCCGGCCAAGGCCTTCACCATCATCGTCCTCTTCGGGCAGGCCAGCGACAGCCGGTTCAAGCGGCTGGCGTCGCTGTGTTTCGATATCTTCCGTTACCCGATCGTCAAGCTCCACATCGAGAACAAGACCCAGTGGCGCATC
Source organism: uncultured Rhodospirillaceae bacterium (assembly GCA_964585785.1). GTDB lineage: Bacteria > Pseudomonadota > Alphaproteobacteria > UBA8366 > UBA8366 > WHUA01. The sequence goes on along the minus strand of CAZPFL010000093.1, from coordinate 13,067 downwards.
GCCAACATCGTGCCGATGGGCCTGCACCAGCTGCCGGACGAGCTGAGCCCGTGGTTCCAGAGTGCGCTGCGCGCCTATACCCGCACGCGCAAGCCGCTGAGCGGCGGCCGGCCGCCCAGTCTTTACAACCTGGCCATCTTGCACGAGCCCGGCGAGGCCCTGCCGCCCTCCGATAAGGCGGCGCTCGACCGGTTCACCCGCAACGGCCAGGCGCTGCGCATGGATGTCGAGCTGATCACCAGCAAGGACTACCGCCGGATCCCGGAATTCGACGCGCTGTTCATCCGCACGACCACCTCGATCGACCACTACACCTACCAGTTCGCCCGCAAGGCGGAGCAGGAAGGGCTGGCGGTGATCGACGACCCGACCTCGATCCTGCGCTGCACCAACAAGGTCTTCCTGCACGAGTTGCTGATCCGGCACGGCATCCCGACGCCGCGCAGCGAGGCGATCAACCGGTCCGACTTCAACGACGAGATGCTGCCGCTGCTGGAGCACCGGCTCGGCTATCCGATCGTGCTCAAGATTCCCGACGGCTCCTTCTCCCGCGGCATCCGCAAGGCGGAAAACCGCCAGCAGCTGATCGAATACGGGATGGAGCTGCTCAAGCATTCGCGGCTGATCCTGGCGCAGGAGTTCGTCTACACCCAGTTCGACTGGCGCGTCGGCGTGCTGAACGGAAAGCCGCTCTATGTCTGCCAATACGAGATGTCGCATCGGCATTGGCAGATCGTGAAGCACCGGGCCGACGGCAGCTTCCGCGAGGGCGGACACAAGACCTTTACCCTGGAAGAAGCGCCCAAGGCGCTGGTCAACATCGCGACCCGCGCCGCGGCGCTGATGGGCGACAGCCTCTACGGCGTGGACGTCAAGCAGACCGACAGGGGATTTCTCGTCATCGAGGTCAACGACAACCCGAATATCGAGCACGGCGTCGAGGACAAGGTCCTGCAGGACAAGCTCTACACCGCGATCCTGCAGGACTTCATCCGACGTATCGATACGGCGAATTAAGGCTCGAACAACAGGCCCTTTTCCGCCTGTTGCAGGACGTCACGGCCGCGCGCCAGCACCATGGCGCGCCACTCGGGCGTGTCGGGAAAGAAATGGCGCTTCAGCGTCGCCTTGATCGCCCGGGTTGCCGGCGCGTTCCAGTCGGGCGGCCCATTGCGGTGCAGGATGTGATCCGCGCGGAGCTGGCGGAACATGTCCTCGACCGGATAAGTGCCGTATTCGAGCGTGACGAAGGTGACGGCGGGGCCCAGCGCCTGCTGCCAGCAATAGTCGAGCAGGCCGAATTTCGCCACGGAGGTCGAGGTGCCGAGCGCGGGCTCGGTCATCGACTCGCCGTACCATCGGCGGCCGCGCAGCGTCTCCGGGCTGCCCGCCGGATGGTCGCAGATCAGTTCGCCATAGCCGAACGGACCGAGGCCGGTATGGAGGTCGACCACCGCCACGACCCGGCGGCGTGTCAGGGCGAAATCGTCAAGGACCGCCTCCACCGTCCGCCGCGACCATGTCGGCGCCTTGCCGCCATAGAACAGGCCCGCCGGCTGGGTGTATTGGCCCGACGAGACGGCCATCTCGAGCGCCCGCTGGCCATGCTGCTTGCCGTAGGCCTCGATCGCGGCGTCCGCGCGCGCCAGCACCGCTGGCGCGGCGCTCTCGGGCAGCAGCGCCGCGTGCAATTCGTCATAGCCGGGATTCGCCGGCAGGGGCTTCGTGAAGTCGACGAAGTTGCGGTTGAGGTCGACGCCGTCTTCGTTGACCCGCCGCAGCCAGGCGAAGCCGTAGGGATTGAGCGCGTGCAGATGCAGCACCGCGAAATCCGCCGGCAGCGGGTCCCGCCCGCGCGCGGCGATCCAGTCCACCTGCAGCGCCGAGCCGCAGAACCCCTCGACCCCGTGCGTCGCCGAGCTGGTGACGAGCACGCGGCCGGCATCGCGCGCCCCGAACCAGGCGGCATCCATGGCGAGCGTCTCGCCCTCGGGCCCGCGGCACGGGTTCTCGTAGGTCCTTACGGAAACGCCCGCGCCGGCGCAGGCGTCGCGGAAACGCTCCCGCGCCTCGGCATAATCGCGGCTGAAAGGGAAAGGCGTGGCGGTCGCAGTCATGGCGGGGGATATAGCCTGAAACCGCAGGCACGCGGTAGTCCGCAGTGATGGGCCGCCGGCACGCGCGCGGACAAGGATACGATCAAGCGATAGACAGCCCTGGCCCGCTTCCTTAGATTCCCGCCTTCACCACGAAGCGGAGACGATGCCCCATACCGGTCCAATCGGCCCTTTTCTCGCCCTGCTCCGCCGGGAGGCGGCCTTTCTCGCGAGCGCGGGCAGCGCTGCCATCGTCTACCTGATCGGCAGCCAGTGGTTCGTCGAGCTCACGCCCTACCCGCTCCGGACGATCGGCCTCCTGGTCTGGATCTTCGCGGTCATGCTGTGGGCCAGCTTCGCGGTGATGCGCCATGCGGACGGCCTCGCGGAATTACTGGGTGAGCCCTACGGGACTCTCGTCCTCACCTTGTCCGTCATCACCATCGAGGTCGCGGTCATTGCGGCGATGGTCCTGCACGGCTCGGACAACCCGACGCTCGCGCGCGACACCATGCTGGCCGTGCTCATGATCGTGCTGAACGGCATCATCGGCCTGTCGCTGCTGATCGGCGGCATTCGCCACGGCGAGCAGGATTTCAACCTGCAGGGCGCGCGGTCCTTCGTTTCGGTGATCGTCACGCTGGCAACGCTGACGCTGATCCTGCCGCGGTTCACGACCTCGACGCCCGATCCCAGCCTGTCCCGGGGCCAGGAGGCGTTCTTCGTCACCATCACCGCCATGCTCTACCTGACGTTTCTGGCGATCCAGACGGTCCGCCATCGCGGCTTTTTCATGCAGCCGACGCTGTCGGTCGACGTATCGGCCGCGCCCGCGGGTCACGAAGGGAACCACCGGCCGCCGCTGTCGATCGGCCAGCATACGTTTTTCCTTATCGTGATGCTGGTAAGCGTCGTGCTCCTATCGAAGAAACTGGCGATCGTGACCGAGTATGAAATGGCGCAAATTCACGCGCCGGACGCCCTGGGCGGCATCCTGGTCGCGGTGCTCGTGCTGGCGCCGGAAGGGTTGGCCGCGCTGCACGCCGCCTCGCTGAACCGGCTGCAACGCGCGGTCAATATCTGCCTGGGATCGGCGCTGGCGACGATCGGCCTCACCGTTCCGGCGGTCATGACGATCAGCCTGCTTTTCAACACGCATGTCATCCTGGGACTCGACCTGTCGCACATGGTCCTGCTCGTGCTGACGCTGCTGCTGAGCGCGATCACCTTCGGCGGCGGCCGGACGAACATGCTCCAGGGCGCGGTGCACCTCGTCGTCTTCTTGGTCTACATGATGCTGGTGTTCGTCCCGTGACCCGCTAGGCGACCCGCGCCTCGCCCGGCGCCCGGCCCTTGACCGTCGTGCGCTGCATGCGCCGGCGCTGCGGCAGCCAGTAGTCGTCGACGGCGAGATGCTGGGTCTGGATATTGTCCCAGATCAGGAGGTCGCCGACCCGCCATTTATGCCGGTAAACGAAGTCCGGCTTGACGGTATGCGCGCAAAGCTCGGCCAGCAGCGCCTGCCCTTCCTCTTCGGGCAAGCCGATGATGCTCTCCGTGATCCCGTCGTTGCAGAACAGGATCGGCTCGCCGGTGAAAGGGTGTGCGATGACGAGCGGATGGGTGGCCGGCGGGACCTTGCGCTTCTGCTCTTCATTGAGCGGCTTCAGTCCCTGGCGGCCGGGCTTACTCTTGGCGACGATCTTGTCGTAGACCTGCCGGTAGCTGTGCACCGCCTTGAGCCCCTGGAGCCGCGCCTTCGTCTCCGCCGGCAGTGCGGCATAGGACATCCGCGCATTGGCGAAGACCGTGTCGCCCAGCGGCCGGCCTTCGTCGTCGCTCGGCACCTCCAGCGCGTGCAGCAAGGAGCAGCGGCTGGGCTCCGCCATATAGGATAGATCCGTGTGCCAGACCCGGCCCGCCTCCGCGAGCCCTATCGGCTTGCCCGCCTCGTCCAGGCAGTTGGAGATGCAGTAGATCTCCGGATACCCCTTGAGATTGAAGCTCGACTGGACGTGCACTTCGAGCTCGCCGAAGCCGCGGCTGAATGCGACGTGCTGCGCCGGCGTGATCGCCTGGTCCCGCAGGCAGACGACGGCGTAGTCGTGCAGGGCATCGACGATCCGCGCGAAAACGTCGTCCGGCAGCGGCTCGGACAGGTCGATATCCGTGATTTCCGCCCCAAAGGGGCCGGGCAAAGGGCGCAGGGTGAACATGCCGTCTCTCGTTTTCCGTGGATTTCAGTCGGCCGCGAGAGAACAGAATACGCCGTCGGCGCGCATGGGGCCAAATCGGCGCCCGGCGGCGCCCGTCGGCCGGGAACTTAACGAGAAATAAATGAATTGATAACAGAATTTCCCGTATATATTACATTTATTGATTGTATTTATGGTAGGGAAAATCCTTTTAGTTGAGGACGAAGAGGAGATTCGTGGAACTATTGCCGCAGAGTTGGACGATGCCGGCTATCAGGTCGTCCAGGCCGCGAATGGGCGGGAAGGCCTCGAAGCAATACGAAGCGAAAAACCCGATCTCATCCTGTCCGATATCTCAATGCCCGAGCTGGACGGCATCGGCATGCTGGAATCCGTGCACAAAGAGCTGCCGGATCAGGTCGGGACGCCCTTTATTTTCCTGACGGCCTACAGCGACCGTGACCGCCAGATCGCCGCGCGGCGTTTCGGCGCCGACGAGTTCCTCAACAAGCCCGTCGAGCTCGACATCCTGCTGGCCGTGATCGAGAACCACCTGCGAAAGCAGCAGATGTCCCGGCAGCGGCACAACGACGAACTGGTCAAGCTGTTCAGGAAACTTAAAGACGACCGGGGCGAGCCGCCCCCGGCGAACGGCGGGAAAGAGGTCATCTGGACGCCGCAGCCGTCGCCCGCGCCCAGCGACCCGCAGAAGCCGCAGCATTCCCTCGGCGGCTGGATAACGATGATCGGCCTGGGCGAGATAAAGGAGACGCTCGGCGCGGGGTGGAACAAGCTCGCATCGACGGTCATGTCCCTCGCCGAAAACAAGATCGCGCAGAACCTGACGGAAAAGGACACTTACAGGACGGTCCGCGACGACGCGTTCGAAATCTGCATCCATCGAAAGTCGGAGGCCGAAGCATCCGCCACGGTCCGGCGGATCAGGCAACAGATCCTCGACGGCCTCGGCGCCATCCAGCGGAATCAGGGCGGCGCGTTCAACGCCGCGGACAGCGACCTCGCCGCGCTCCGTCAGGTCAAGGCGGCCTTCTATCCCCTGCCGCCGTCCGACGACAACGAAGAAGCCGCCCACGACATCCTCGACGTCGTCTCGGCAAAGATCGAGCGCGCGGCCGAAGCCTTCATCCAGAATTCGAGCGAGATGCTCGCCAAGATCGTGCAAAGCGGCGAGATTCATCTGGTTCCCATCCTGGACCGCAACCTGGGCACGACGCAGTTCGCCCATTGCATGCTCGATCCCATCGCATCGTCGACCGAGCTGAACATGCGGACCGCCTTCGCACACGAGCCCGAGAAGATGCTCGAGCTCGACACCGCGAAGTTCGGCCTCGCGATCCAGGCCGCCATCAGCAGCAAATCGCGCCAGTTCAGCGCCTTCGTCGTATCCGCCGACGTCAATTCCGTACGGACGCCGAAAAGCCGGCAAAAATACCTGTCGCTTCTCGGCAAGATCCCCTATGCGAGCCGCTCGAAATTCGTCTTCGTCATCGAGAACGGGTTAGGCCAGGTTCACGCCTCGCTGCTGACCGACATCATCCGGTCGCTGAAACCCTTCTCGATCACCTGCTGGCTGCGGGCGACGACGCCCGAGCCGCTCGACAAGAGCATCGACGACGCGCTCGCGCCGGTTGTCGCGATGAACTACTTCGACCTCGAGAATGCGATCAAGACAAGTTCCGAGAAAACAAAAGTTTTCCGTAAAAATTTAGCATCGAACAAAATATTATTCATGATTGATGGATTGATCGACTCACAACAACAGTTAAACGCGAAGAATATAGCCCCGAATTATTACTGCTTCGATGGAAACGTCGACAGCATGTACTCGAATATTTGAAAAATTAGACTGATAAAATCTGACCATTAACGATGGCAGGCCTCAATCGATATAGAATCCTGTGCGTCGCCGCGGCTATGGCCCTGCTTGTGCCCGCCTACAACAGCGCGCCGGCCCGCGCCGACCAGCCCCTCCCCAGCGACGTGCTCGATTTGCTGCCGCGCCTGTTCGTCCCGGTTCCGCCGAGCACGGGGCTCAATCCGGGCAAAGTAACGCTCGGAGCCCGGCTCTTCCGCGATCCCATCCTGTCCAAGGACCGCACGGTCGCCTGCGCGTCCTGCCACAATCTCACGATCGGCGGCGGCGACGGCCAGCGCGTCTCGACGGGCGCTGGCGGCAGGCACACCAAACGCAACGCCTTGTCGGTCTTCAATGTCGGCCTCATGCAGGCGTTCTTTTGGGACGGCCGCGCGCCGTCGCTCGAAGCGCAGATCGACGGCCCGGTGCACAGCAAGGACGAAATGGATGCGGACTGGTCGACGATCACCTACCGCTTGTCGCAGGATCTGTCCTATCGCAAGACCTTCCAAGCGCTGTATGGCGGCCTGATCAGCGAAGCCACGATCAAGGACGCGATCGCCGAATACGAACGATCCCTGAACACGCCGGGCTGCCGCTTCGATCAATTCCTCAGCGGCGACGCCTCGGCGCTGAATGCCGAAGAGCTCCAGGGCCTCATGCAATTCGTCCGGCTCGGCTGCGCGTCCTGCCATCAGGGTGTGCTGCTCGGCGCGAATGTCTTCGAGAAATTCGGCGTGTACCGCCCCTACACAAAGAACGCCGGCTCGACGGATCTAGGCCGTTATGCGGTCACGGGCGTGGACTACGACAAATACGTCTTCAGGGTGCCGTCGCTTCGGAACGTGGCGTTGACCGCGCCGTATTTCCACGACGGGTCCGAACCGGACCTCGAGGCGGCCGTGAAGACCATGGCGCGGATCCAGTTGGACAGGGAACTCGACGACCGCACCGCCCGCGAGCTGGTCGCATTCCTGAAGACCCTCACCGGCAAAACGCCGGCGGAGCCCGCGCCGCAGCAGGCGAAGCGATGAACCGCCTCATTCTTCCCTTGATCAGTGTCGCGGTTTTCGCGATCGCCGGCATCGCGGCCTATTTTTCGACCAGCGAGACGAGTGCCAAGGTCATCGCTTATGACGAGATGAGGAAGAATGTCAATAAAGTGGAGCATTATTCCAAATTATTGAAATTTGAATTACTTAAGATTCATGATGGCGTTACTCTAAATTACACGAAGTTAGATCGATATAAGCCAATAATTGGAAACACTATTTCAGAAATACGGAAAAATCCGATTTTCGACTCCGACCAGATGCTGTTCTTCCGGTTCGAGGACTTCGCGGCGTCGAGGATCGCGGAAAACGCCAACGTCGAATCCTTCAAGACGATCTCCTCGCTTTACCGCAACAGCGAGACGAATTTCGCCGTGCAGAGCGAAGCGATACTCAACGCGCTCGCCGACCGCCCCAGGCTCGACGATGCGGCGAAGGAATGGCTGCGCCACTATGTAAAGCTCTCGCGTGACCTGCGCAGCTGGATCACGACCTATACGGACACCGCCGATGCGACGTTGCCGCCCTCCACGTTCCAGACCGGCAGTACACAGGCCGGCGACGCAGACGCGGTCGGCGGGCCTTCCATGGCACGGGCGCTGGCCTTCGGCGAGCAGGCGATAAATCTGAACGACAAGATTCGCACCCTGCTCGAAGACGTCTTCAGCCAATATTACAACGATACCTATCTCTCGCTTCTCAATCACATCGATGGTCGGCTGGAGCATTACCGGACCGAGACGGCAAGCCGGAAGATGTATCTCGCGGCCTGCGTCATCCTGCTTTGCCTGATGGTTCTCCTGACCATCACGCTCCTCATGCGCGCGCTGCGCCAGGTGCGCGAGGCAAAGGTCACACTGGAAGCGCGCGTCGTGGAAAGAACGCGGGAGCTGACCGAAAAATCCGACGAGCTGGAAGAATACAGGGACCACCTCGAAGACCAGGTCGATGTGCGCACGAAGGAGCTCAACCGAAAAGCCCAGGAGCTCGTGACGGCGCTCATCAAGGAGCAGCAATACAGCAAGCTCCAGAAAGACTTCGTCTCCATGATCTCGCATGAGTTCCGCACCCCGGTCGCGATCATCGACATGGCGGCGCAGCGCATCCTGCGCAAGAAGCGGGACGGACTGGCGCCCGATGCCGTCGAGGATTTCGCAACCGGCGTGCGAAAGAACACGCGCCGGCTCACGGGCTTGATCGACCGGACGCTCACAAGCTCGAAATTCCGCGAAGGCCATCTCGATTTCACGCCGGCCAAGCTCAACCTGGCGAAGCTGCTGACCGATATCTGCGCGCAGCAGACAAAGCTCGATACCGGCAACGCGATCTATACGCTGGTCGACCCGGATCTTCCCGAGGTCGTCGGCGACCCCGGGATGCTGGAGCAGATCTTCACCAATCTGATCGGCAACGCCGTCAAATATTCGCCGGAAAAGACGCCCGTCGTGGTGCGCGCGCTGAAGAACGACGCATTCGTCCGCGTCGAGGTCATCGACCAGGGCATCGGCATTCCGGAAAAGGAGCTGCCGAAGCTGTTCGAGCGCTATTTCCGTGCGTCGAACGCGCGCGTCATCGCCGGCACGGGGCTCGGCCTTTCCATCACCAAGGAGATGATCGAGCTGCACGGCGGCAAGCTGCACGTGACCACGAGCGAGAACACAGGATCCGCCTTCTTCGTAACACTGCCCATCGCCGGGCCGCGCACGGATGGCATGGAGCCCGTCCCGCGGCAAAGCGACGTCGCATGAGACGCCGCCGTCCTCCCCCGGCTGCAAGTCCCGGCCCCGTTTTTCGGCTTGGACGAACAGAATAGCCCCGTAATTTTGCGATAGTGGAAGCCGTTATGTCAGCGAAACCGTGCAACATCCTCTGTATCGAAGACGAAGACGAAATTCGCACGACCATCGCCGAAGTCCTGGAGGATGAAGGCTACGCCGTGTCCACGGCCGCGAATGGGCGGGACGGGCTGGCGCTGGCGATCGAGCAAAGGCCCGACCTGATCATTTGCGACATCTTCATGCCGCACCTCGACGGGTTCGCGGTCTGCCGCGAGTTTCACGCGGCGAATGCGGGAAACGAGCACGTGCCCTTCATCTTCCTCAGCGCCTTGCCGCAGGACGACGCCATGCTGAAGCGGCAGCGCGTCGTCTTCGATGCCTATCTGACGAAGCCGGTTGATTTCGACGACCTGCTCGCCAAGATCGCCGTGCTGACCTGAGCGTCCCTTCGACGGTCGGCCACGCAACGGCGCAACGGCCCCTGCCCCGCGTATTTCGCTTTCGCCGGCGCGCGGCCCATGTTACGGCGTTGCCGCACAATCGAGCTGCAGCACCGTTCCGATGAGCCAATTCAAATACGATTTCCATCACTACAACCGCTTCGCCGTCGTCAAGGTAAACGCGCTGACGGCCGCGGCCGTGCTCTTTCTGTCGCGTCACGTCCTCACCTTCATCGTGCTCGGGATCGCGCTCAGCCGGACGCGGCTCCACGTCCAGGACGCCTTCGCCGGCATCCTCGATCCGCGATACATGTATTCGGATATTCCCGCGCTGCTCGTCCTGCTCGCCATGCTCGGCCGGCATCCGAGCAGCGGCAAGGCGATCCGCCTGCTCTGGCGGTATGGGCGCTATCTTCTGCTGGCCTCGGCCGCGACCTATTTCGTCCTTCTCGCCCGCCAGCTCGGCCCCGACCCGATGCGATACGGCTGGATTATCTGGCTGATGATCCTCGGCAGCGCCGCCTCGGTCGGCTACATCTTCCTGTCGCCCTACGCGCGCGACGTCTTCCGTGAATTCCCCGATCCGGAGCCGAGCAAGGACCAGCGGCAACAGCGCTAGCGCACCCGGCGTCCTGCCGGACGCAGTGATCTAGCGGCGCCGCGCCTCAGCCGACCAGCGGCGCGTAGCGATCGAGCAGGCGCAGGATCTCGTCGCGGCTCGCCGAGGGAAGCTGCAGCAGCCCGCGCGTCACGCCTGCGGCGGCGAAGGTCTCGAGCGCGGCCTTCTCCGCCGGCGCCCGGAAGACGGTGACCGACAGGCTCGCCATGTCGCGCCCCGCCTCCGCGGCCGCCTGGCGCAGCCGGGACATGCCCTCCGCGGGCTCGAAGCCGGCGCCGGCGCGCGGGAACCAGCCGTCGCAGAATTCGACCACGCGGCGCAGCGTATGCTGGGTCTCGCCGCCCAGGATGACCGGCGGGTGCGGCTTCTGGACCGGCTTCGGGTAGGACCAGACCGGATCGAAATCGACCATCTCGCCGTGGAACGCGGCCTCCTCCTCCGTCCACAGGGCCTTCATCGCCAGCACCCGCTCGCGCAGCAGCTTGAAGCGCGTCGCGTAGCGCGCGCCGTGATTTTCCATCTCGTCGACGTTCCAGCCGCCGCCGATGCCGAAGATAAAGCGGCCGCCGGACAGCCGGTCGAGGCTCGCCACGCATTTGGCCGTGGTGATCGGATCGCGCTGCGGCACGAGACAGATGCCCGTGCCAAGCCGCAGCTTGGTCGTCGCCGCGGCGGCAAAGGACAGCGCGACGAACGGGTCATAGGTGTGGAGATACTCCTTCGGGAGAGGCTCTCCGCCGCGGAACGGCGTCTTGCGACTGGTCGGGATATGGGTGTGCTCGGGCAGGAAAAGCGACTCGAAGCCGCGCTCTTCCAGGGCGCGCGCCAGCTCGCTGATGTCGATCGCATAGTCCGTCGCGAAAATGAAGACGCCGATATGCATGTCGCTCTCCCCTGCCGGAATTCGTGACGCGGCGATCTGCCGCCGCATCGCCCGATTGTATGGGGCCGGGCGCCATTCGCAAAGATCGCGTGGACCATCCCGCAATCGGGGTTGAGCCGCGCGGACCGCGCGGCGAAGATGGGATCACGACGGAGACTGAAAAACGATAACCGGGAGCCATCAATGCCTGCACGCGCCTTGCTACGGATCGGCCGTTACGCCGCCCTGATTCTGCCGCTTATCCTGGTCCCGGCTGCCGCGCAGACCCAGAGCCACTATGAAAACGTCTTCGCGTCGATCGCCCTCGACGGCAAGAAGATCGGCGCGATTCACTACACGCTGAAGATCCTGCCGACCGGCGAGATCGAGCAGATCCACACCAACACCTCGGTCTCCTTCCTGGGCGTCAAGCTCTACGCCTATGCGCAGCATCTGCACGAGACCTGGCGGAACGGCAAGCTGCAGACGCTGCGCAGCGACGCAGACGACAACGGCACCGACGAGAAGGCGCGGGTGCGCCGCGTCGCCGATTCCTACGAGGCGGATCACAACGGCAAGCCCGTCGACCTGCCCATCACGGTCTTCCCGGACTCGATCTGGCACTATGCGATCACCCAGCATTCGACGATCTTCAGCAGCCTCGATCTCCGGCAAATGAAGGTCCACGTGACCCGTACGGACGTGCAGATCGACTACCACGGCAAGATGGTGCCGGCCGAGCGGTTCGACTTCACCGGCGACTGGCATGCGAAGCTTTGGTTCGGTAAGAACAAGCGTCTGCTCAAGGCCCATCACATAATCAACAACCGCGAGATCGAGATCACGGTCGATCCCGAGAGCTGACAGGGTTGCCTCAAGCCGCGCCGCCGAGCATGCCCCTGACGGCATGGCCGATCATGTCGACCCCAATGGCCGCGAGGATGATCCCCATGATGCGGGTCGCGATGTTGATGCCGGTCGTGCCGAGCACGCGCGCGATCGGGGCGCTGGCGAGAAAGGCCACGAGAATCAGCGCGCTCACGCCCAGCCCGACGAGCGACATCTCGACACGGGCGGCGATGCCGGGAAACTTGCTGCCCTGAATGATGATCGTCGTCAGCGCGCCGGGCCCCGCGACGATCGGGATCGCCAGCGGCACGACGCCGATCGCGTCCTTGGTCTGGGCCTCGTCGGCTTCGGCTTCGGTGTGATGCATCGCGCTCGTCTTGGAGTGGAGCATCGCGAGGCCGAGCAGCAGCACGATCAACCCGCCGGCGCCTTCGAAGGCCGCCACGGTAATGCCGAAAGCCTTGAGCACGAGGTCGCCACCCCAGGCGACGACGAGAAAGATGATCAACACCGCGAAGGCGCAGGTGATCGCCGTCTTGCGCCGCTCGTCCGCCGGCCGTTCCGCCGTCAGACCGATGAAAATGGCGAGATTGCCGATCGGGTTGGTGATGGCGATCATCGCGATCGCGAAGGTTGTCAGCTGCGTCGACGTCATGCCCCGTTCATCCTTGCGCCCTCATGTTTCTGTCCCAGGCGTCTTTATCACAAGGGGTGGAGACGCCGCGGCCGGGAGTCTAACATTCCCGGAGCAGGATCCAACGAGGGGGAGTTGAGGCCATGCCGGAGGAACCGTCGCAACAGTTCGAAAAGTTGCAGCACGAAGTGGCGGCCGCGATGCGGGAGCACTGGAAGATGGTGCTGGCGCAGGGCGTGGTCATGATCGTCCTCGGGCTTCTCGCGGTCCTGCTGCCGAATATCGCGACCCTGGCGGTGGAGATCCTCGTCGGCTCGCTCTTTCTCGCCGCCGGCCTGATGCGGCTGATCACGCTGATGCGCTGCCGCAGCGCGCCGGGATTCGGCTGGTCGGTCGCGCTGGCGGCGCTTTCCGCCCTGCTCGGAGCCGTCCTCCTGGTGCAGCCGATGCGGGGCACGCTGACCCTCACCATGGTGCTCATCGCCTTTTTCGCGGCCGAGGGCATCGCTTCGATCATCATCGCCTTCAAGATCCATCGGCCGATGCGGAGCTGGCTCTGGACGCTCGGCAGCGGCGTCGTCGATCTCGTCCTCGCCTATCTTATCTGGCGCGGCTGGCCGGCGAGCGCGGCCTGGGCGATCGGCCTGCTGGTCGGCATCAACATGT
>CAZPFL010000092.1:0-18793 GCA_964585785.1 uncultured Rhodospirillaceae bacterium | reverse complement strand
GCTTCATCGACGAGCTCGATGCGCTCGGGCGCGCGCGCGCCGGCACCGCGGGCATCGGCGGCGGCCATGACGAGCGCGAGCAGACGCTGAACCAGCTGCTCGCCGAGCTCGACGGCTTCGACCCCAGCAAGGGCGTCGTCCTACTGGCGGCGACGAACCGGCCGGAGATCCTCGATCCGGCGCTGTTGCGCGCGGGCCGCTTCGACCGCCAGATCCTGGTCGACCGGCCGGATAAGGCCGGCCGCGAAGCGATCCTCAAGGTGCACATGAAGAAGGTGCAGCTTGCGCCCAACACCGACGCCGAAGCGATCGCCGCGCTGACCACCGGCTTCAGCGGCGCCGATCTCGCCAACCTGGTGAACGAGGCGGCGTTACTGGCCACCCGCCGCAAGGGGGTGGGCGTGACGCTGGAGGACTTCACCCGTGCGATCGAGCGGATCGTCGCCGGGCTCGAAAAGAAGAACCGCCTCCTCAATCCGATGGAGCGGAAGGTCGTCGCCTATCACGAGCTCGGCCACGCGCTGGTGGCAACCGCTTTGCCGGACGTAGACGTCGTGCACAAGGTCTCGATCATTCCGCGCGGGGTCGGCGCGCTCGGCTATACCATCCAACGGCCGACGGAGGACCGGTACCTGATGACCCGCCACGAGCTCATCGACAAGATCTGCGTCCTTTTGGGCGGGCGCGCGTCGGAGAAGCTCGTCTTCGGCCACCTCTCCACCGGCGCGGCCGACGACCTGGCCAAGGTGACCGACATCGCCCGCAGCATGGTGACCCGCTACGGCATGGATGAGACCCTCGGCTACGTGGTCTACGACGCGCCGAAATCCGCCTTTCTCGGCCAGGGTGAGGCGCCGACCTATCTCGAGCGCCGGTTCAGCGAGGATACGGCGCGCGACATCGACGAAGCGGTGCGCAAGATCGTCGACGAAGCGTTTCACCGGACGATCGCCATTCTCGAGCAGAACCGCGCTGTGCTGGAACGGTGCGCCGAGGTCCTGCTTCAGAAGGAGACGCTGCTGGCGGACGAGCTGGCCAAGCTGACGAAGGATCTCATTCCCGCGGACTCGAAATCCCATACAGAGGCGATCCGGGGGGCGGTTGGCTGATCGGTCCGGCCTGCGTCGCCGGGATACGGTGCCCTTCACTCGGGACAGCGGTGCCGGCCCGGTCCTTGCCAGACCTTGCTTTCATTGCGAGCGTGGGTTGAGACAGCTCCCCTGTCCGGTCCCGATCACCTTCGTCGGAACCGAGCACGAAATGTAGCAACGGGGACCGGAAAGACACGACAACGTGTCGGGCGCGTTTTTCCGTTCAGCCAACGCCGCGTTTGGAGCGTCAGCCGCCTGTCACCTTCGAATTTCTCGTCTACAAGAAACTAGCTTGCCGGAACGCTGGCGCTGCAAACGGGGTCCGAGGAGGTCATGTTGCCTTCTTTCCAAGCGGAGGAGGTGCGGCACTTCTTACAAACGCGATTGCCCGACCACTCGCTCCTGAAGTGCTTGGTGCACATCAGGCATTTTCGCTCCCTAGCCTTGTAGAGTTTTTTCTTGTTGAACTTCATCGCGGCGATCTTAGGACCGGCGGCGCAACGCGACAACAAAAATTTGTACGGACAATTTATAAAATTCGCAGTACTCCGAAAATTGGTCAGGACGCCGCAGACCAACGGTTGCGAGAGGGGTCGACTTCTGCCCGACATGGCGGAATTGCGCGCGTTTTGCCGCTCGGATAGGCAGCTTTCAGGGCTGCCCGAAAAGGTGGCAAATTCTCCGTCGGCGATTGCTCGCGATTGTTGTAGGACCGCGCGCGGGGCGGCGAGCTCAGCGTGGCTCGTATGCTGAACCGCGACGGAAAATGCCGGCAAGAAAATGGCGCGCCCGAGAGGATTCGAACCCCTGACCTACGCCTCCGGAGGGCGTCGCTCTATCCAGCTGAGCTACGGGCGCGCATGCCTTTGCGGCGAGCGGCAATTTAAGGCATGCAGCGTCATCGCGCCATCCCCTTCTTTCCCGGGCACGGTGCGCTCCGCCAGGGCGTAGGAGGTGAGCGGCTGCTCGCTGCCGGACGGCAGCGCGGCCTGCGCGTTGCCGACCCAGGTGACGATATCCCGCAACACGATCTTGGCCTTCAGGTCGCGCAACAGCATGTGAAAGCCGGATTTGTAGGTGGCGAGGCGAATGCCGCATGACCCGGACGGCAGATGCTGCTCGAACTTCGCCATGGCGGTCTCCGGCAGTATGTCCTCCTTGTCCCCGAACAGGATCAGGACATTGCCGTGCAGCGCCGGCGCCGCGTCATAGGCGGCGTCCATCAGATTGACGAGACCGTAGATCGCATCGACGCGGGTCCACTTGATGACCTTCTTGTCGCGCGAGAGCTTCCGCAGCATCGCGATGTTGTCGGACGGGATCTTGCCGAGGTCGCCGCCGGTGAACTGCATGGCGGGGATGCTGTGCGCGGCGATGTTGAGGGCGGTGCGCTGCCAGGCCGGCATCACCTCGCGCGACCAGATCGCGGGCGAGACCAGCACGATGCCGTCGACCTTCGGCAGCGCGTGCTGCCCCAGCGCAGCCATGACGACGGCGCCGCCCATGCTTTCGCCCAGCACGATCAGCGGCAGATGCGGATGGCGCCGCCGCACGAGCTCGGTCGCGGTCCGCAGGTCGCCGACCAGCCCCTCGGTGCCCGGCCAGATGCCGTGATGCGGCGCATCGCCGAAGCTGCGCTGGTCGTAGGCATAGGTGAGGATGCCGTGCTTGGCGAAGTATCGCCCCGGCGTCTCGAACGCCTCGGAATAGTCGTTGAAGCCATGCAGCGCGAGGATGACGGCCTTCGGCGGCCCGTCCGGGTGCCACGAGCGAAGCGGCAGGATCGCCCCGTCGGTCATCTGGAGATGGTCCGCAGTCATGAGCGGCGTCTGCACCGCCGGCCCCGGGGCGATCATGCGGGGCGTGCAGGCGCTGGCCAGGAAGAGCGAGAGCAGGAGGGCGGCCAGCGGGAATGCTCTCACGCGCCAGCCTCCTGCGCGGCGCGCTGCAAGATCGCGGCGCCGCCGGAATTTACGTCAGGACGGGCGAAATCGGCCATCGTCGATATCTTCCGAAACGCGATACGGAATGTTGAACCTGGCTGCACTTTCGGTATCATCCGCCGGGCGCGGCGGTCAATCATGCCGATGCGGCGCCTGAAAGGGCGCGGGCAACAAGGAGCGGAGGTCGAAGTGCCGATGGAACCCCCTGAGGTTCGCGAAGTCGAAACGACAGCGGTCGCCTGTGACGGAGGAGGCGGCGCGCTCGGCCACCCCAAGATTTACCTTAACATGGGCGATAAGGGACATGTCGATTGCCCTTATTGCGGGCGCCGGTTCGTGCTCAAGGCCGGGGCGAAGGCCGCGGCCGCGCACTGACGCGTCGGGCTTCGCGCCGACGGAACTAAGCGATCCGCATCATCGGGCTTGCGATGGCAAGTTCGTAGCCGTCCGGGTCGCGCAGCCGAATCTCCTCCATGCCATAGGGCTGGCGGGCGATATCGTCGACGGCGATGCCCTTTGCCCGCAGCATGGCTTGCGCCTCGCGGACCGAGCCCACGGTAAGGACCAGCACCGCGTCGGTGCCGCTTGGCCGCAGGCTCTGCACGCGGCCGCCGGCGCGGGCGGATTTGTTGAGCATCAGCTTCACCGCGCCGGCCTGCAGCAGCGCCCAGGACGGATCGCTCGCCGGGCCGGCCGTCTGCGCGACCTGGAAGGGCAGCACCGTCGTGTAGAAGCCGATGCTGCGGTCGATTTCCTCGACATTGAGCATCGGCACCATGGCGTCGATCACCATCCGTCTGGCTCCTTTCAGCTTCGGTCCGCCGGGATGTCTTGCCGCTCCGGCGTCGATCCGGCATCCTGACGCGACATCCCCCTACTACCGGATTCAGAGCCGCCGATGTCAACCGCGCCAAAGCATGTCTATCTGATCGACGGGTCGGGCTTCATCTTCCGCGCCTTCCACGCGCTGCCGCCGATGAACCGGCATGACGGGACGCCGACCAACGCGGTCTACGGCTTCACCCAGATGCTGATGAAGATCCTCGAGGACACGGATGCCGATTGCCTCGCCGTGATCTTCGATGCCGCGCGCAAGACCTTCCGCAACGAGATCTATCCCGACTACAAGGCGCAGCGGCCGGAGCCGCCGGAAGAGCTGATCCCGCAGTTCGAGCTGGTGCGCGAAGCCGTGCGCGCCTTCAACGTTCCGGCGATCGAGATGCCCGGCTTCGAGGCGGACGACATCATCGCCACCTATGCCCGCATGGCGAAGGAGGCGGGCGCCGACGTCACCATCGTGTCGTCGGACAAAGATCTCATGCAGCTGATCAACGACAAAGTGTCGATGTTCGACGCCATGAAGAACCAGAAGATCGGCGCGCCCGAAGTGGTCGCCAAATTCGGCCTGGGGCCGGACAAGGTCGTGGAGGTGCAGGCGCTGGCGGGCGATTCGACGGACAACGTCCCGGGCGTTCCGGGGATCGGCGTCAAAACGGCGGCGCAGTTGCTGACCGAATACGGCGATCTCGAAACGCTGCTCAAGCGTGCCGAGGAGATCAAGCAGCCGAAGCGGCGCCAGACCTTGATCGACAACGCCGAGATGGCGCGCATCTCGCGGCAGCTCGTGCAGCTGCGCGACGACGTGCCGGTCGAGCATCCGCTCGCCGATTTCGTCCGGCGTGAGGTCGACCCTGACGCGCTGATCCCCTTTCTCAAGGAGCAGGATTTCAAGACGATCCTGGCGCGCATTGAAGCTAAGCATGGCGCCGGGCCGGCCGAGCAGGCGCCGGCAACGCCGGACGAAGCGCAATACGAGCTGGTTCAGGACGCCGCGGCCCTGGCGAAGTGGATCGATGCCGCGGCCCAGGCCGGCTATGTCGCGGTCGACACGGAGACCACATCGCTCGATGCGACCCGCGCCGAGCTCGTCGGCGTGTCGCTGGCGGTGCAGCCGGGGCACGCCTGCTACATCCCCCTGGGCCACCGCGCGGGCAACGGCCAGGGCGCGCTCGACCTCGGCGGCGGGGGCAAGGGCGGCGGCGCGCAGGCGCCGAAGCAGATCCGCCTGAAGGAGGCCGTCGACGCGCTGCGTCCCGTGATGGCCGACCCGAGCGTTCTGAAGATCGGCCAAAACATAAAGTATGACTCACTGGTGCTGTCGCGGCATGGGCTCGACGTCGGGCCGGTCGACGACACCATGCTGATGTCCTTCGTGCTCGACGGCGGCGCGGGCAAGCACAACATGGACGATCTCGCCGAGCGCCATCTCGGCTACAAGACCATCAAATTCTCGGAGGTCGCGGGCAGCGGCAAATCGCAGGTCACCTTCGATTATGTGCCGCTCGACAAGGCCCGCGACTACGCGGCGGAGGATGCGGACATCACGCTCCGCCTGCATCAGCTGCTCAAGCCGCGGCTGCTGGCCGAGCACATGGTGACCGTGTACGAGACGATCGAGCGGCCGCTGATCCCCGTGCTCGCCGCGCTGGAGCGGAAGGGCGTGCTGGTCGACCCGGCGGCGCTGCGGGCGCTCAGCCGCGATTTCGCGCAGCGCATGGGCGGGATGGAGGACGAGATCTACAAGCTGGCCGGCGAGACCTTCAACATCGGCTCGCCGAAGCAGCTGGGCGAGATCCTGTTCGACAAGCTGGGCATGCCGGGCGGCGGCAAGACCAAGACCGGCGCCTATAAGACCGATCAGGATGTGCTCGAAGACCTCGCCGCGGCGGGCCACGACCTTCCGGCGAAGGTGCTCGAGTGGCGGCAGATCGCCAAGCTGAAGAGCACCTACACCGACACGCTGATCGACCAGATCAATCCCGAGACGGGGCGCATCCACACCTCCTACGCGATGGCCGGGGCGCAGACCGGACGGCTGTCCTCGACCGATCCCAACCTGCAGAACATCCCCGTCCGCACCGAGGAAGGGCGCAAGATCCGCCAGGCCTTCCGGGCGCGCGAAGGCTGCAAGCTGGTATCGCTCGATTACAGCCAGATCGAGCTTCGCATCGTCGCCCACATGGCGCGCATCGACGCGCTGATCGACGCCTTCCATGCCGGCGCGGACATTCACGCGATGACGGCGTCCCAGGTGTTCGGCATTCCGATAAAGGGGATGGACCCGATCGTCCGGCGCAAGGCCAAGGCGATCAACTTCGGCATCATCTACGGCATCAGCCCGTTCGGCCTCGCCCGTCAGCTCGGCATCGAGCAGCGTGAGGCGAGGGCCTATATCGACGCCTATTTCGAGAAATATCCCGGGATCCGGGAGTACATGGACAGCGTGCGGACCCGGTGCCGCAAGACGGGCCGGGTCGAGACCCTGTTCGGCCGGCGCATCCATCTGCCAGGTATCAACGACAAGAACCCCGCGCGGCGCGGCTACGCGGAGCGCCAGGCGATCAACGCGCCGATCCAAGGCACGGCGGCGGATATCATCAAGCGCGCCATGATCCGCGTCCCGGACATGCTAAAGAAGAAGAAGCTGGACGCCGACATGCTGCTTCAGGTGCATGATGAGCTGCTGTTCGAGGTGCCGGAAAAGCAGGTCGATGACACGATCGAGGCGGTCCGCGGCGTGATGGAAGGTGCGGCCGGTCCCGCGGTGACGCTTGCCGTGCCGCTGGTCGTCGATGCCGGCGTCGGTGACAACTGGGATCAGGCGCACTGAGCCCCGCGCCGTCGCGGCGGCGGTTGCGACGTTCCGCGATCCTGGGATCGTGACGCCGGGGCGAAGGGTGATATTATCGCTTTAGGATCGGCACAGCCGCCGAGGAACACGGGCAATCCGGGAGACACCAATGCTCAAGATATGGGGGCGCAAGACCTCGTCCAACGTGATGGAGGTTCTCTGGCTTTGTGGGGAGATTGACCTCAAATACGACCGGGTGGACATCGGCGGTCCGTTCGGCGGTAACGACAAGCCGGAGTATCTCGCCAAGAATCCGAATGGCCTCGTGCCGACGGTTGAGGATGGCGACTTCATCCTATGGGAATCCAACGCGATCTGTCGCTATCTCGCCGCCAAATACGCACCGGGCTCGACCGTTTGGCCGGACGATCTGCAGACCCGTGCCGAGGCGGACAAATGGATGGACTGGCAGCTCAGCGTCGTCGGTGCCATGATCACGCCGATCTTCTGGGGCCTCGTGCGCACCCCGCCCGAGAAGCGCGATATGAAGGCGATCCAGGCGGCGATCGAGCGCGGCTACAAGGTCTGGGGCATGCTCGACAAGCATCTGGCGGGACGCAAATTCGTCGCGGGCGAGCATTTCACTATCGGCGACATTCCGGTCGGCGTGCACGCCTTCCGTTGGTTCACGCTGGTCAAGGATCGGCCGTCCATGCCGAACTTCGAAGCCTGGTACGACCGGCTCTGCCAGCGTCCGGCGTATAAAGAACACTGCATGAATCCGCTGACCTGAACAGGACAATCGGCCGCTTGGCCGGCAGGGCCGGCGGCCGTATCCTCGCTGCGAGGAAACCATCATGAACGGACGGCGACGCGTACACGATATGGGTGGCATGGAAGCAGGACCGGTTGAGCAGGAAGGCCATAAGCACGAGCCCTGGGAAAAGCGGGTCGATGCGATCCGTATGCTGTGCGGCAAGCACGATTTGCTGCGGACGGACGAGATGCGCCGGAACATCGAGGACCTGGGGCCCGGCGCCTACGATCAGCTCAGCTATTATGAACGGTGGTGCGCCGCGATCACCAATGTGCTTCTGCAGAAAAGCGTGATCAATGTCGACGAGCTTGGCCGCAAGATGGCCGAGGTCGAGCGGCGCTGGACGAAGGCGCGCGAGTGAGGGCCGCTGGTTGATGGCGCGAATCCGCGCGTGCTATGGTGCCGCGTGGCGGGGCGACGCCCCGGAATAACTATTGAAGTCATAAGGTTGTATGGACTGTGTGGGGATCAACGGCGTGAGGCGGGTGCATGATATGGGCGGGCTCGACGCGGGTCCGATCGACCGCGAGGAGCCGGAGCACGCCCGGTGGGAGAAGCGGATCGATGCGATCCGCGCCCTGTGCTCCAAGCGTAAGCTGATGCGGACGGACGAGCTGCGCCGCACGACCGAGGATCTCGGCCCTGGGCTGTATGACGCGCTGAGCTATCACGAGCGCCGTTGCGCCGCCATTACCAACATGCTGCTGCAGAAGAGCCTGTTCACCGTCGACGAGCTCGGCCGCAAGATGGCCGAGGTCGAGCGGCGCTGGGCAAAGGCGGGCAAGCCATGACGGCGCGGTTCCGTATCGGCGACGTCGTGCGCATCCGGCGCGCGTTTCCGCCAGGCCATGTGCGGACGCCCTATTTCACGCGGGGCATGTCCGGCGTGGTGGATTCCGTCGTCGGCAGCTTCCACAATCCCGAGGATTTGGCGTACGGGCGCTACAATGACGCGACGCTCCCGCTCTACCGGGTGCGCTTCAAGCAGGCCGACTTATGGCCGGACTATGACGGTCCTGCCCGCGATACGACGATCGTCGACATTTATGAAAACTGGCTGGAGCCCGCGGAGGGAGAGCAGCAATGACCGGTCCCGACACCCATACCCATGCGCATGATCACGGCGATCACGATCATGACCATGATCACGCCCGTACTTTCCAGCCGGATATCGAGGACTCGCCCTTCAGCCATTATCAGGTTATGGCCGAAGCGCTCGGCGAGCTGCTGATCGACAAGGGGGTGATCACCGCCGACGAGTTGCGCTCGCAGCTCGAATGGCTGGACGCCCGCTCACCGGCTGATGGCGCGAAGCTGATCGCGCGCGCCTGGACCGATCCGGATTTCAAAGCCCGGTTGCTGAAAGACGTGAACGCCGCGGCGGAATCGGTCGGGCTGTCCGCCGGCGATATCCCGATCCGCGCGGTCGAGAATACGCCCAAAGTCCACAACGTCATCGTCTGCACTTTGTGCTCCTGCTATCCGCGCGGGCTGCTCGGCCTGCCGCCCGATTGGTACAAATCGCGCGAATACCGCAGCCGCACTGTCCGCGAGCCGCGCGCGGTTCTCGCCGAATTCGGAACGGTCGTCGGCGACGACGTCGAGGTGCGGGTTCATGACAGCACCGCGGACCTTCGCTATCTCGTGCTGCCCATGCAGCCCAAGGGAAGCGAAGGGATGGACGCGGCGGCATTGGAAGCGCTGGTCACGCGCGACTGCATGATCGGCGTCAGCCTGCCGCGCTCGCCGCGCGCATAAAGGCTCGGCCGCGGTTGGATCGCTTCCTGCCATTCCGCCGGCTCTGCGGGTTGCTCGTCGTCATTCTGCTGACAGGCTGCTACCTGCCGAGCGACTTTACGGCTGACATCCGGATCACGCCCAACGGCAACTACAATTTCCAATATGTGGGGCAGCTCACCTATCTGCCGCTCCTGGAAAAGATCCAAAAGGGCACCCTTACCCAGTCGGAAACCGCGAAGGAGGTCAAGGCCATTGCGGAGGACCTCGCACGCGACAAGGGGTTCCAGGAGATCAGCTACCTCGACCGCGCCAGCTTCCATGTGCGGTACAAGCATGTCGGCAACATCCTGCAGGAAAAGAGCTTCACCTTCGTGCGCACGAATGCCCGCCTGATATCGCTGGAGCGCAATCCCGACGGCACGATCGAGATCTACGGCGACAAGCCCAATACCGACAATGCCGAGCGGATCGCCGCAACCGGGCTGGTCATGAAGGGGCAGCTTCGTATCCAGACGGAAGCGCAGGTGAAGCAGCAGAACGCGACGCAGGTGATCCAAGCGACGCCGCCCGTCTATGTCTGGCGCATCAATGACATCAAGCAGCCGTCGCCGCGGCTGATTTTCTTCGCCCGCCGCTGAAAGGAAACGGCCGGTCCTTTCGGACCGGCCGCTCGACTGCCTTGCTGGTCGCTGGCGGCTCAAGCAGCGGCGTAGATGCCGGCCTGCTTGACCTCGTCGTTGACGTATTCTTCGAACTGCTTGAAGTTCTTCTCGAAACGGCCACGCAGGTCGCGCGCGGTCGTGTCGTAGGCCGTCTTGTCGCTCCAGGTCGTCCGTGGCTGCAGCACGTCGGTAGGGACGTCCGGGCAGGCCTGCGGGACGAGCAGGCCGAAATTCGGGTCCGGGGTGACCGCGACCTCCGCCAAGCGGCCGTCGAGCGCGGCGCGAACCATGGCGCGGGTGTAGGCGATCTTCATGCGCTTGCCCGTGCCGTAGGCGCCGCCCGACCAGCCGGTGTTGACGAGCCAGCACCGGGCGCCGGTCTTCTCGATCCGCTCGCCCAGCATTTTGGCGTAGACCGACGGATGGCGCGGCATGAACGGTGCGCCGAAGCAGGTCGAGAAGGTCGCCTGTGGCTCCGTCACGCCTTTTTCGGTGCCGGCGACGCGCGCGGTGTAGCCCGACAGGAAGTGATACATCGCCTGGTCGGCCGTCATCCGGCTGATCGGCGGCAGGACGCCGAAAGCGTCCGCGGTGAGCATGACAACGTTCGTCGGCTGGCCGCCGCGGCCCGACTCGCAGATGTTCGGAATGAAGTCGATCGGATAGGACGCCCGCGTGTTCTCGGTCAGCGAGCCGTCGTCGAGGTCGAGCAAGCGGGTGACCGGATCCATCACGACGTTTTCGAGGATCGTGCCGAAACGGCGCGTCGTCGCGTAGATTTCCGGCTCGGCTTCGGGCGACAGATTGATGACCTTGGCGTAGCAGCCGCCTTCGAAGTTGAAGATGCCGTTATCCGACCATCCGTGCTCGTCGTCACCGATCAGCGCCCGCGAGCCATCGGCTGAGAGCGTCGTCTTGCCGGTGCCGGACAGGCCGAAGAAGATGCTGACGTCGCCGGCCGATCCGATGTTGGCCGAGCAGTGCATCGGCAGCACGCCGCGCTCGGGCAGCACGTAGTTGAGGTAGGAGAAGACCGACTTCTTGATCTCGCCCGCGTAGATCGAGCCGGCGATCAACACGAGCTTCTCCGCGAAGTTCATCATGATCGCGGTTTCGGAGTTGGTGCCGTCGCGCTCGGGGACCGCGTGGAAGTACGGCGCGTTCAGGATCGTCAGCTCGGGGACGAAGTTCGCGAGCTCTTTCTCCGACGGGCGGATGAACATGTTGCGCGCGAACAGGCTGTGCCACGGGCTTTCCGAGATGACGCGGACGGACAGCCGGTAATCAGAGTCGGCGCCGCAGAACAGGTCCTGAACGTAGACGTCGCGGCCTTGGTAATGGGACAGGATCTGCCGGTGCAGGTTGTCGAAACGCTGCGCCGAGGTCGGCTTGTTCACCGGGCCCCACCAGATGTTGGCCTTGCTCGACGGCTCTTCGACGAGGAACTTGTCGTTGGGCGACCGGCCCGTGTGCTTACCCGTCTCGACCACCAGCGCGCCGCCGGCCGACAGCTTGCCGAGGCCGCGGGTCAGCGTCGCTTCATAGAGCGGGGCGGCGTCGAGATTCCAATGCTCCGCACGGACATTGACGATGCCGTGATTCTTCAATCCAAAACTACTTTTGTGCTCCAAGTTCGGTGCTCCTCCCAAACGGCCGCGCAGCCGTAACGGAAACCGGCGCCTTGGGGCGCCATTGATGCTAAGGGATTGATATCCGGCATCCGATGCCGAATCAACTACCCCTTTTTAGTAGAAATTTTTGCTAAACCGGCCGCCCGGTCAAGTCCTTCAGACGGCCCCCATGCCGTTCCGTAAGAGGTTGACGAGCCGAACTAATTCGCGCCGGGCCGAGGCGCCGTCCGTGATGAAATTTTCGAAAGCCATTCGCGTTGCAGAACCGTTGCGGCGAAGGTCGGCGCCTTCCGGATCGATGCCGGCCATCCGCCAGCCTGGCGCGGTATTCGGCTCCGCCGCACGCGCGTAAAGATCGACCGCGTCGGCATGGTCCGCGTTCATATGCGCGAGAATGCCTTCCTCTTCCTCGGCGAGCGTGCCGGTGTGCGCCGCGTCGAGCAGCACCGTCGCGGCGGGCAGCCAGCTGATGCGTCCGAAGCCCGCGACCAGATGCAGCCGTTCGGGCGTTACCGCATAGAATTTGAAGTCGGCAAAGGCGGCATAGTCGACCGCTTCCGGATGGCGTGCGAGATAGCGCCGCTTCAGGCGGGCTTCCGGCTCACTGTCACCGAGCGCGCGAATCCGCCCCTGCAGCGTGACCCTGGCGCCGGTCAGCGGATTGTCGAGCCCGCGCGTCCCGTCGAACAGCAACGACACGCGGCTGTCCTGCGAAAAGTTCTTCGTGTGATCGGCGAGGTTCGAGAGCAGCAGGATCGGCGATCCGTCATGCGCTGCGGCCACTTGGACGAGCGAGGAGTAAGGCCATCCGGCCGGGTCGCGCTCGAGGGTCGCCAGAACGGCGGTCGCGCTGCGCCGGATCAGGCTGCGGGAGGCCGCCGCCGGATCCTTCGTTTCGTCGGGGCGTGGAGTCATGCGCTAGATTTGGCGTGCCTTTGACGGCCGTCAACCGTCTCAGCCGTGCAATTTTGCCGGCCGGGGCGCGGGTTTCAGGCTCTGCTGCGTCGGCTTTTGCGATTCCGACATGAAATGGGTGATCGCCTGCGCGATCGCCTTCGGGTCCGTCTGCCCCCGGAACAGCGTCAGGAAACGCCCGTCGGGGCCCATCAGGTAAACGAAACTGGTGTGGTCCATCAGGTAGTCTTTCTGACCCGGGCGCTGCGACTTGGCGTAATAGACCTTGTATTCCTTGGCGACGGCCTTGATCTGCGCGGGCGTACCCGTCAGCCCAACCATCCGCGGGTGGAAATTCGCGACGTAATCGGCCAGGAATTGCGGCGTATCGCGTTCCGGATCGACCGTGATGAAAAGCGGCGTCACCTTGTTCGCCTTGTCGCCGAGGTCGTCCATCGCCGCGGCGATATTCGCAAGCTCGGTGGGACACACGTCGGGACAGTAGCCGTAGCCGAAATAGACCAGGAGATACTGGCCGAGATAGGTCTTGTCGGTCACGGTCTTGCCGTGATGGTCGGTCAGGGTGAAGGGGCCGCCGATATCCATCTGGGCTTGGGCGCCGCCCGATCCGGCGCGGCCCGTGCTATGCCCGATCCAGCTCCACGCTACCCAGGAAGCGACAGCGATGGCTGCGAGCGCCGCCAGCATGACGCTGATAACCGGTAGCGAAGGAGTCGGCTTCATATCTGGGTTTTTCCCCTCCCGGACGGCTCCCTGGCGAGAAACGCGCTCACCTATGGACTTCAACGGCAGATTAACCAATTTGATATACTGGTGCGAGAAGGGGTCGCGAGTGGACAAATCGACGCAGCGTCAATCCCTTGCGTGGTCCCATTCGGGCCGCCAGAAAGCCGTTAACATGCCCAAATACTGCCATATGATCGTTAGATTGTTGGCCGCATCGAACAACAACGATACTTTGGGCCGGAGATTGCCATGCAACAGACGATAGCGCTTGTCGACGACGATAAGAATATACTGACCTCGGTATCGATGGCGCTCGAGGCGGAAGGCTACCGCGTCAGGACCTACAACGATGGCGAGGAGGCGCTGCAGGGGCTGAGCCACCAGCCGGTCGACCTGGCCATTCTCGATATCAAGATGCCCCGGATGGACGGCATGGAGCTTCTTACCAAGCTCAAGAGCAGCAGCAATCTGCCCGTCATCTTCCTCACCTCCAAGGACGACGAGGTGGACGAGGTGCTGGGGCTGCGCATGGGCGCGGACGACTACATCAAGAAGCCCTTTTCCCAGCGCCTCCTGATCGAGCGGATCCGGACGCTGCTGCGGCGGTCCGAACTCGGCGAGGACAAGACGGTCAAGAAGGCGGATACGGTCCTGGTCCGGGGGCCGTTGGTGATGGACACCGACCGGCATTCCTGCACCTGGGACGGCAAGGACGTGCAGCTGACAGTCACCGAGTTCCTGCTGCTCAAGGCGCTGGCCTCGCGGCCGGGTCACGTCAAGAGCCGCGATCAGCTGATGGACGCGGCCTATGGCGAAAGCATCTATGTCGACGACCGCACGATCGACAGCCACATCAAGCGTCTGCGGAAGAAGTTCCGGCAGGTGGACAACAAGTTTTCGCAGATCGAAACGCTGTACGGCGTGGGCTATCGGTATAGCGAGACCTAGCCGGGGATGATGCCCGTATGGAGCATGAGGCTGCGCTGAACGCGATCCGCAAGGGTCTGCACCGCTCGAGCGTGGTGGCGCGGCTCGCTATGCGTGGGATTAAGGACCGCGGCCGCGAAAGCGAGGAGCCGAAGGCGGCGGCGCCGACCCGGCGGGTGATGTCGCCGCTGACGCGCCGTATCCTCGCGGTCAATGTCGTGGCCCTGCTGATCCCGATCGGGGGCCTGCTCTATGTCGGCCCCTACCGCGACAGCCTGATCGACGGCGACCTCGAATCCCTCCGCAGCCAGGGCGAGATGATCGCGGGCGCCATCGGCGAAAGCGCGATCGAGATCACGCCCACCGGCGGTCAGTTCATCGATCTCGAGCCCGCGCGTCACATCGTGCGCCGGCTGAGCGCCGCCTCGCGCATCCGCTCGCGCCTGTTTCTCAGCTCCGGCGAGATGGTCGCCGACAGCAGCCGTCTGCTTGGCGGGCGCTGGGTCGTGCAGGTCCAGGACCTGCCACCCCCGCGTGAATCGAACTGGGTGGTCGACTGGCTGATCGACGCGATCGACGTGGCCGTGGGCTGGCTGTCCTACGGCGAGAAGCTGGAGCCCTATCACGAGCGGGCCGATCAGCGCGCGGACGACTATCCCGAGGTCCAGCGGGCCTTTTCCGGCGAGATCATCGGCGTGGTGCGTTCCGGCGGGACCAGCGGCTATATCCTCACCGTCGCCATTCCGGTCCAGCGCTATCGCCAGGTCATCGGCGTGCTGCTGCTGTCGAAGGACGGCGTCGAGATCGAGGCGTCGGTGCGGGCGATCCGCCTGACCGTGCTCGCGGTCTTCGCGGGCGCGATGCTGCTGACCATCCTGTTGTCGCTTTATCTCGCGCAGACGATCGCGCAGCCGGTGCTGCGGCTGGCCGCGGCGGCGGAGCGGATCCGGCGCGGCTACCGCCCGCAGACCCAGCAGATTCCCGACTTCACCGGGCGAGGCGACGAGATCGGCGAGCTGTCGGGCGTGCTGCGCGAGATGACGGACGCGCTGCACCAGCGCATGGACGCGATCGAACGTTTCGCCGCCGACGTCAGCCACGAGATCAAGAACCCGCTCACCTCGCTCCGAAGCGCCGTGGAGACGGCAGCGCGGGTCCGTGACCCGCAGCAGCTGCAGCGATTGATGGCCGTCATCCAGGAGGACGTGCAACGGCTCGACCGGCTGATCACCGACATTTCCAACGCGTCCCGGCTGGACGCCGAGTTGAGCCGTGCCGAGGCCGAGCCGGTCGATCTCGGCCGCATGCTGCACGCGCTGGCCGACATGTACGAGACCACGCGGCTGCCGAACGGGCCGGTGGTGAAGATCGAGGTGCCGGAGGGCGCGGACCTGCATGTCCCGGGCGTCGAGGACCGGCTGGTCCAGGTCATGCGCAACCTCATCGTCAACGCGCAGAGCTTCAGCCCGCCGAACGGCACGATCCTGCTCAAGGCCGCCCGGACCAACGGTTTCGTCGAGATTCAAGTGGAAGACGACGGGCCGGGCATCCCCGAATCCAAGATGACTGCCATCTTCGACCGCTTCTATACCGAGCGCCCGAAGGGCGAGAAGTTCGGCACCCATTCCGGCCTGGGGCTGTCGATCTCCAAGCAGATCGTCGAGGCGCATCGCGGCACGATCCGCGCCATGAACCGTTACGCGGATGACGGCACGAAGAAGCTGCTGGGCGCGCGCTTCATCGTCCGGCTGCCGGTCCAGTAGCGGCGGAAATTCGCCGGCGTCGCCTTATATATCTACTTCGAAGGAACAGGACCCGCGGCGCGGAAGCGCCGCACCCTACGGCCGGCTGAATTGACAACGGTCGCGGGCGGTCCCAGGGTCGCGGCTATGGAGACGGTACACGGCACGGCCGTCGAAATCGAAGGCGCCGGCATCCTGTTGCGGGGGCCGTCCGGCAGCGGCAAGTCCGATCTCGCGCTTCGGCTGATCGACGGCGGGGCGACCTTGGTGGCCGACGACCGGGTGTTCCTGACGCGCCGCGGCGACCGGGTTCTGGCCGCCGCGCCCGACACCATCGCCGGGAAGCTCGAGGTCCGCGGTCTCGGCATCGTGAAATTGCCGTCGGCCGGTCCGGCGCCGCTCCATCTTGTCGTCGAGCTGGCGCCGCCGCTGGCAATCGAGCGCCTTCCCAAGGCGGCGGAAACGATGTTATTGGGAGTGGCCCTACCGGTGATGCATCTTGCTCCGTTCGAGCCGTCGGCGCCGGCGAAGCTGCGGCTCGCGCTCCGGCTCGCACCTCGGGAGATCGAGCGTTGACCGTGGAAGAGAGTGGCGAAAAGACGGCCGTGACACCGGGTCAGGAATCCCGTGCGCGGCGCGTCATCCTGGTCACCGGCATGTCCGGTGCAGGGCGCACGACCGCACTCAAGAGCCTGGAAGACATCGGCTATGAGGCAGTGGACAATTTGCCGCTGTCGCTCCTCGCCAGCTTCGCGCGCCCGGCGCAGGGCGACCTGGCAAAGGACCCTGCTCGGCCGCTTGCGATCGGCGTCGATATTCGCACCCGCGACTTCGGCGTCGACCCCGTGCTTGACGAGCTCGACCGGCTGGCGCGGGAGGCGGGCTACGACGTGTCGACCGTGTTCCTCGACTGCGATGACGAGGTGCTGCTGCGCCGTTACGCCGAGACGCGCCGGCGCCATCCCCTCGATTCCGAGAAGGCCGTGCCCGACATGATCCAGCTCGAGCGCCGCCTGCTGGCGCGGCTGCGGGCGCGGGCCGACGTGGTGATCGATACCACGGGCAAGTCGCCTTGGGACCTGAAGGAGACGCTGGGCGAGTATTTTGCGCCCGAGGCCGGGCACGGGCTCAGCCTGTTCGTGACCTCCTTTGCGTTCCGGCAGGGCGTCCCGCGCGAATCCGACCTCGTTTTCGATGTCCGCTTTCTCAAGAATCCGCATTACGACCCGAACCTCCGTCCGCTCACCGGCGAGGACCAGCCGGTCCAGAAGGCGATCGCGGGGGATCCGGACTTTCAAGCATTCTTTGACAGCCTGACAGGAATGCTCGAAATTCTCCTGCCGCGCTACGAGCAGGAAGGAAAAAGCTACCTCACGATTGCGGTCGGCTGTACGGGTGGTCGTCACCGGTCGGTATTCGTGGCGCGTCGGCTGAATGAATGGCTGCTCGCGCGTGACTGGCGGGTCCGGCTCCACCATCGTGACATTCACGGGGGTGGCGGACGGGACATGCTGTAGGAACCGTGAATGACAAAAGCTTCTGGTGGAGAGCGCATGATCGGTATTGTCGTAGTCAGCCATGGCCGGCTGGCGGAAGAGTTTATTGCCGCGCTGGAGCATATCGTCGGACCGCAGGAAAATTTGTGTGCGGTCTGCATCGGGGCCGACGATGATATGGAACGACGACGACGCGACATCCTCGACAGCGTGGCCAAGGTCGATACCGGCGCGGGCGTCGCGGTGCTCACCGACATGTTCGGCGGCACGCCGTCCAATCTGGCGCTCTCGGTGATGGATCAGGCCAATGTCGAGGTCGTGGCCGGCGTCAACCTGCCGATGCTGATCCGCCTGGCGTCGATCCGCAAGAATCGCAACCTGGCTGACGCCGTCGCCAGCGCGCAGGAGGCGGGACGCAAATACATCAACGTTGCTTCCAACCTGCTGGCCGAGCATTCCGTCAAGGCGCCGGCGAAAGCGAATGATCGAACGGCCTCTTGAGATCGTCAATGAGCGCGGACTGCATGCGCGGGCCGCGGCGAAGTTCGTAAAGCTCGTGGGGTCTTTCCGTTCGAAAGTCACGGTCTCCAAAGACGGCAACAGCGTTTCCGGCGATTCCATCATGGGGCTGATGATGCTTGCCGCCGCGCCCGGAAGCGTTATCACCCTTCTGGTCGAGGGGCCGGACGAGGCGCAGGCCGCCGAAGCGATCGGGGCGCTCGTGGCCGCCGGTTTCGACGAAGAATAGGCGCGCGAGCGCCGGCCCCAATCGGGATAGCCGCCCTTTACCTGGTGGTAACGCTGCAGCGCTAGATAAAACGGGCGGGGCGCACCTTGCCGATAGGGCGGGCCGCTGATATATCCGGCGACATGCCGCAGCCGGCAAGGCACATGGGCGGCCCTTGCGTAATTCCCGGAAAATCATTGGAAGCGAGATCATGACAACCACGCAGGATTACAAGGTAGCCGATATCAAGCTGGCCGACTGGGGCCGCAAGGAAATCGCCATCGCAGAGACCGAGATGCCGGGCCTGATGGCGCTGCGCGACGAATACGGCAAGGCGAAGCCGCTCAAGGGCGCACGGATCGCGGGCTGCCTGCACATGACGATCCAGACGGCGGTGTTGATCGAGACGCTGACGGCGCTTGGCGCCGAGGTGCGCTGGTCGTCGTGCAACATCTTCTCGACGCAGGACCACGCGGCATCCGCGATCGCGGCCACCGGCGTTCCCGTCTTCGCCTGGAAGGGCATGTCCGAGGAAGAATTCTGGTGGTGCATCGAGCAGACGATCGAGGGGCCGAACGGCTGGCACCCGAACATGATCCTTGATGACGGCGGCGATTTGACCAAGGTGATGCACGACGAGCATGCGGCGCTGCTGGCCGATGTCCGCGGCATTTCCGAGGAAACGACGACGGGCGTGCATCGTCTGTACGAGATGGCGAAGAAGGGCCAGCTCGCGGTGCCGGCT
>CAZPFL010000091.1:0-18804 GCA_964585785.1 uncultured Rhodospirillaceae bacterium | reverse complement strand
GAGGGCTGCATGATGTTGAGATCGTCCCGCGGGTTCGCGGTCGGCCGCGCGTGCCGGTTGACCAGCGTGCCCTCGATGCGGGACGCCACGGTGGTGCAGATCGAGCAGGTCAGCGGCAGCGCGCGATGCGTGTTGCCCGACGACAGGATGCGCGCCGTCACGTCGCCCTGGTCGGCGGTCAGCGTGTCGCCGGAGATGGTGAGCGCGTCCTTGGCGGGCGCGACGAAGCCGACGAAGGGAACGACTGCCGAAGCGGTTTCCGGCGTCTCCGCGAGGCCCATGCGCACCGCGCCGTGACGGCGGATCAGGTCGAGCTTCGCCATCAGCGCGGCGTTCGCGTCGATGTCGGCCGGAAGCTCGTTGCCTTCCATGCCGAGCGTCGCCGCCTCGACGAAGACCACGGGGTTGCCCGCATCGACCATCGAGGCCTCGATCTTGCCGAGGCCGGGCACGTCCAGCGTGTCCAGCACCTGGCCCGTCGGCAGCAGCTTGCCCGTGCCGGCGCCGCCCGGATCGCGGAACTCGAGGCGCACCGGCGCGCCGGTGCCCGCGACGCCGCGCAGCTCGTAATCGCCGTCGACCGCGGCGAAGCCTTCGTCCATCGGGAAATGGGCGTGGATGATCTTCTTGGTGTTGGTGTTGTGGATGCGCACCATGGCCTTGTCGCCGTCCACCTTGAGGATGCCCTCGTCGATCGCGAAGGGGCCCATGGCCGCCGACATGTTGCCGCAGTTGGCGCCGTAGCCGACGGTCGCCTTCTGCACGCCGATCTGGGCGAAGGTGTAGTCGATGTCGGCGTCGTCGCGCGTCGGCTTGCCGACCACGCAGACCTTGGAGAGCGAGGAGATGCCGCCGCCCATGCCGTTGAGCTGGCGGCCGTTCGGGTCGGGCGTACCCATCGCGGCGAGGAAGATCTTGTCCCAGAGCGCGCGGTCGTCCGGCAGGTCCCATTGCTTGAAGACGATCGCGTTGCTGGTGCCGCCGCGCATGAACGCGGCCGGGATGCGCCGTTGCCTCATCTCACTCGTTCCTTCCCCGATGGGTTTGGTATGGACCTTATCTTACACATTCTGACCCCCCACCTAAATCCTCCCCCACAAGGGGGGAGGACTTTGAAAAGATGCCCTAATTTTCCCTCCCCCCTTGCGGGGGAGGGTTAGGGTGGGGGGACCTTGCTACGCCCGTTCCTTCGCCGCGTTGCGGCCGGCGATGCGGCCGAAGACCTGGCCCGAGACCAGGCCGGTGCCGGCCGGGTAGTTGTAGTGGAACAGGTTGCCGACCATCTCGCCGCAGGTATAGAGGCCCGGGATGACGCGCCAGCCGGTGTCGATCACCTGGGCGTTCTCGTTGATCTTGAGGCCGCCGAAGGTAAACGTGATGCCGCCGGTTGCCGAGAAGGCGTAGAAGGGCGGCTTGTCGAGCTTGATGCCCCAGTTCGTCTTCTCGATGTCGAGGCCCTTGGTCGCGACGCCGTCCTTCTTGGACGGATCGAACTTGGCGTCGTCGGCCGCGGCCGCGTTGTACGCCTGCAGCGTCTTGAGCGCCTGCGCCTTGTTGTCGATGTCCATCTGCTCGACCAGCGCTTCCAGCGTGTCGGCCTTGAGCGGCTTCTTCGCGTAGTCGTAGCGCGGCTCCATCAGGTGGATCGTCTTCGCGTCGAACACCTGGTAGCACATGCCGCCCGGCTCATCGAGAATCGCCGCGCCGAACTTGGCGTAGGTGTAGAACTGCGTGTCCTCGCCCTCGTCGACGAAGCGCTTGCCGTTGCGGTTGATCATCACGCCGTAGAGATAGGTCAGGCGGTTCGACTTGTCGGTCAGCTTGCGGTCGGCGAAGTCGCCCCAGTCGGCGTCGATCGGGGTCGAGTGGCGGCCGCTCCACTGGCCGCAGGGCATGGCGCCGATGGCCATCGCCATGCGCAGACCGTCGCCCTGGTTATAGCTGGTGCCGCGCACCTTGGCGTGGTCCCAGGGCTTGCCGAGATACTGCGCGCGCCACTGCGCGTTCGCCTCGAAGCCTCCGCAGGCCAGGATGACCGCGTTCGCCGTGATCTCGTGCAGGTCGCCTTTCTCCTGCACCTTGACGCCGACGACGCGGCCCGCCTTGTTCTGCACCAGCTCGCGGCCCGACGCCTCGTAGCGGATCTCGATGCCCTCGCGCTCGCAGGCCTTGAACCAGCTCGCCGACAGGCCGACGCCCTCGTGCTCGGCGCGGACGATCGCGCCCTTCGGCCAGATCACGACGCCGTTGACCTCGACGCCGGCGATGGTGCGCGCCGGCTCCATCGGCACCTTGCCGTATTCGTGCGCCCAGAACACGGCGTCCTTGGAATTGTTGACCAGCACCTTGGAAAGCTCCGGGTCGGTGCGGCCGGCGGTGACCCGCATCAGGTCGCCCATGAAGTCTTCTTTCCGGTAGGGCGAGACGCCTTCGTAGAAATTCAGGTAGTCCTTCTCGACTCCGGGAAGGAGCGGCTCGATATCGCGCGGCTTGTCGAAGGCGAAGCGCAGGATGCCGCCGCTCCAATGCGTGTTGCCGCCGCGCATGCCCTTGTGCGCGGCCTCGAGCACGAGAACCTTCTTGGCCCCGTTTTCCTTCGCCGACATCGCCGCGGCAAGCGCCGCGTTGCCGGCGCCGACAACGATCACGTCATAGTCTGGCATTGCATTCCTCCCGGTAGCTGTCCCGAGTCTTGGGGATTTGCTGGTGGCCGGCCGCGGCGGGGCCGTTCGAAGACGCTGGGGAACAGTTTACATCCAGGCCGTCTTGGCGCGCCAATCCGGGCGCACCCCGCACGTTGCCCGCAGTGTGCCGCAGGTCTATTGTGAAGGGAAATTCAAAAATATTGAGAATTATTCACATATGGGAAAGAAAGCATGCGCAGCGAATTCGGCCTCAAGGAGATCGACGTCTTCGTCAAGGTGGTCGAGCTCGGCAGCTTCGTGAAAGCGGCGCGGGAGCTGCGCCTGACCCAGTCGGCGCTGACCCAGCGGCTGAAGAAGCTGGAGGAGGCGCTCGGCGCGCGGCTGATCGACCGGACCACGCGCACGGTGGCGCCGACCGCGATCGGCCAGACCTTCTTGCCGGCGGCGCGGCGGATGCTGGCGCAGTTCGAGCAATCGGTCGCCGATATCCAGGACGTCATCGACATCCGCGGCGGGCGCGTGACGATCGCCAGCCTGATCTCGGTCGCGACCAATATTCTGCCCGCCGTGCTGCAGGATTTCGGCGCGCGGCACCCGGCGGTCCGGGTGCGGGTGCTGGACGAGTCGGAGCTCGACATCGTCGAGCATGTCCGGCGCGGCGAGGCCGAGTTCGCCATCGACATGGAGATGGACGCGCCGGACGACGACCTGATCTTCACGGCGGTGATGAAGGACCGCTTCGTCATGGCCTGCCGGCGCGATCATCCGCTCGCCCAGGGCGGACCGGTGCCGTGGGAGGCGCTGACCGACATGCCGGTGGTGACGCTGGGCCAGCGCAGCGGCACGAGCCGGCTGCTCTACGGGCAGCTCCCGAAGGCGCGCAACAACCTCGCCTGGCGCTACGAAGTGCAGCATCTCTCGACCAAGATGGCGTTCATCGAGGCCGGGCTCGGCGTCGGCATCATCCCGGAGATGTCGATGCAGACGCAAACGCAGGCGGGGGCCGGCGGCGCCCTGGTCTACCGCCCGCTGGTCGACCCCGATTTCGCGCGCAGCATCGTCATCGTCGAGCGCCGCGACGCCACGCTCTCGCCCGCGGCGGCGGCGCTCAAGACGGCGCTGATCGCGGCGTTCGAGGCGCGGGCGGCGGGGACGGTGCGCCCGGCGACGCGGCGGTCGGCGAGCCGATAAGGCTGTGCGACCGGACTCGCGGAGCAAGTCCGCGAGTGACGGCAAGCTGTTGATCCCAAAATAGCATCGTCATTGCCGGACTTGTTCCGGCAATCCACGGCTGGCCGGGTCGTGAAGCCGCGGCTACGTCCCGCAGCTCACGATCGCCATCACCTCGCGCAGGTCCTTGTTGGTGAGCTGCTCGAAGCTGTTGGCGAGCTCGATCAGGCGCTCGCGGTCGCGTTCCTTGAGCCGCGTCGACAGGCAGTCGCGCACCTTGACCAGATGTTCCTCGACCGGGATCGGCGGCGTGCCCCACTTGCCGCGCGGGCCGTCGCAGCGCTCGGTCAGGACGGTGCCGTCGTCGAGCGTGACCTCCGTGACGATGTGGAGCTTCTCGAAGCTCGCCGGGATGCTCGCGTCGGGCGTCACCTCGACCTTGTCGAGCAGCGCCTCGACCGCGGGGCTGAAGCGGTGCTCGTCCTCGAAGCTCGCCATCGTCACCTTGCCGTCGAGCAGCGCGCAGACCGTGGTGTACTGCCACGAGAACTTGCCGGCGAGGCCGGTCTCCGGTTTCGGACGGTTGACGTAAGGCATGTCGGGCGTGGTGATGCGGATCTTCTTGATGCGCGTCGGGTCGGCGATCTTCTTGTGCAGCGCGAGCGCGGCGGTGATCACGAAATGCGTGCCGAACTGGCTCGGGAACATCTTGAGCGCGTAGCCCGGGCTGACGACGCGGAAGGGCGGGCCGAATTTGTCCAGCATCTCCCAGGCGAACGTGCCGCCGAAGAACATGTCGACATAGCCGCGCGGCGTCTCGAGGATCTCCATATGCGCGCCGAAGCCGCGCTTGGCGAGCATCGCCGCGTCGACGCCGAGCGAGCAGGCGAGCCCGCAATGGGTCGATTTGGTCATGGTCCCGGCGTTGGCCATCACCGTGCCGCAGCGCGACGCCGCCATGCCGATCGCGGCGCGGAGCTGGTCCGGGGTGAGGCTCAGCATGTGGCCCGCGGCCACCGCCGAGCCCATCGGCCCGACCAGCCCCGGCGGGTGGAAACGGATCACGTTGGCCTCGAACTGGCCCGAGCCCTCGCGCAGCCAGCCCATCATCTCGATGCCCTTGACCAGCGCGGTCGCCGCCTCGCGCCCGTCCATCCCCCTATACTCCGCCAGCGCCAGGATGCCCGGCAGGCTGGTCGAGAGCTGGTGGTTGGCCGGGCTCCACATCGGCTCGAAGTCGAGCACATGCATCGACGAGCCGTTGACGTAGGTCGCCTGCACCGGGCTGGTCTTGAAGCCGAAGCCGATCACGGTCGAGACCTCGATGCCGCCGAGCTCCTGCACATGCGCGGCGAGGATCGCGGGCGGCTCCTCCTGGATCGTGCCGGCGACCGCCACGGAAAGGCCGTCGAGGAAGAGCTGGCGGGCGCGCTGGATCGCGTCCGGCGTCAGGTCCTTGTGCGTGATGCCGACGATGCGGTCGCAAAGCTTCTTGGTCGCGTCCTTCATGGCATTTTGTCCTGTGCGGCGAGATGGGGCAGGCCCGGC
Source organism: uncultured Rhodospirillaceae bacterium (assembly GCA_964585785.1). Taxonomy (GTDB): domain Bacteria; phylum Pseudomonadota; class Alphaproteobacteria; order UBA8366; family UBA8366; genus WHUA01. Next base: position 13,441 of record CAZPFL010000091.1, on the reverse strand, counting down.
GCGATGGCGGGGCCGCGGATGGCGTTCTTCATCGATTAGCACGGAAGGCGGGTTAGGGACAAAACGGGCGCGGCGACGTGGAATGGCGGTGCCGGAACCGACGATAAACTACCACTTAAGTATTACTTCTTTAGTTTCATATTCCTACCATCGCACCGCCTTTTTCCCGCCACAAATTGCTGCCTAAATGCGCCACCGCACGGTCGGCGAGGAGGCGCGTCAACGGGACGCGATATCTCGTCCGCCGTGTTTTTTCTTACACAGGAGGACTCTATGAACGGCATTCGTCTGGCGGCGGCCGCCTTTGTTGCAGGTGCAGTGGCCATCGGTGCTATCGGCTCGGCGTCCGCAGCGGACAAAGCGAAGGCGCCGCGTTACTTCGTGTACAAGTCGGACCAGGGCTGTCACATCGTCACGAACGCGAACAAGAAGACCCCGGGCAAGAGAATGAGCGGCGGCTTCAAGACGGAAAAGGGCGCGCACGGTCGGATGGCCAAGCTGGTCAAGGAAAAGAAGTGCTGAGTCTTTCCGGCCGCTGAACGACCGTTCAGAGGCGCCTTCGAACAGGACCCGCCGCGGTATCGCCCCGGCGGGTCCGTTCGTTTTCGGGCGCCGGACAGAGCCATGCGCGGCAGACCGCTAATCGGCTGGCCGGGGCCCGTCTTGCCAGACCAGGTGAAGCCTCCGCCGATCTTGCTCGACTATCTCGAAGCCCAGGCGCTGATAGAGACGCCGCGCTTGCTCGTTGTTTCGAAGCACCCAAAGATGCACGGGAACCGCCTGCGTCCTCGCACGTTGGAGCATGCTCTCGATCAGTCGTGTTCCAATGCCGCGGCCCTGATACGCCGGCGCGATATAAAACTGATGGAGATAGATCGCGTCCTCGTCATCCTGCAGTTGCAGCCAGCCGACGGGCTGCCGGTCCGCCACGATGATGCTGACGTCGCCGCCGGTCACGGTGCTGCGGATCAAGGCGCGTTGCGCCTTTTCGTGCCACAGGTGGAGATCTTGCGACAGCCCACGCATGAGGCCGCTATAGAGCGCCCAGGCGAACGGGAAATCGTCCGGTGTCGCCGGCCGCAGGGAAAATTCGGTCGCCGGCTGCGCCGGCGTCAGGGTGTTTGACTCGTCCATCCTGCGTGTAACATGGGGTGTGTCCGTCGACTTGTCCGTTTTTATTCTGTCCGACCCGTGGCGCATGGCCGTGCTGCGCGCCGTCCGCGCGCTCGCGCTGCCGGACTGGGCGGTCGGCGCGGGCTTCGTGCGCAACGCGGTGTGGGATCATCTCCACGGCTTCGCCGCGTCGCGCGCCGATATCCCGAAGACGGCTGCCGGACGTAACGGGCCGCCGGACGACGTGGACGTGCTGTTTTTCGATCCGTCCGATTGCGCGCGTGAGCGGGAAGGGGCGCTGGAGCGCCGGCTCGCGGACCTCATGCCCGATGTCCCGTGGTCGGTGCGCAACCAGGCGCGCATGCATCTGCGCAACGGCGACGCCCCCTATGCGGATACCGAGGACGCGATCCGCTGCTGGCTCGAGTCGGCGACATGCGTCGCGGTCCGGCTGGAATCCGATGATGGCCTCGCCGTGATCGCGCCCTACGGTCTTACGGACCTGCTGGCGCTCCGCTCGCGGCCGACGCCGAGCGGCCGCGCGCACCCCGCCGACTATCGCGCGCGGATGCGGCAGAAAGACTGGCCGGCGCGCTGGCCGCGGGTGCGTGTGGAAGACTTGTGACCGCGCGCCGGGAATATCGGTGCGCGGCCGCCGTCTACTCCTTTGGGGTTACCGCTTTCGCGGGGTAGGTTATGCCGTCCCGGATGCACGAAACTAGCATCCGGTAGGTGAATCATGCGAAACGGATTGAGACTGCTCGAGCGGACGGAAGCGCCCGCTGGCGAGGCTTCGACGCAGGCGCTGGCCAAGGTTGCCGGCCTGCCAGGTGCCGACCGGCGCATTTTGCGCAAGCGGCTGGTGCGGCCATCGAAAGCGCCGGAGACTCCGGCAAAAACGGCGCGCGGCGGCCGCTGAACCGGGCCGAGCTACCGTCTTACGCCTTCGATTTTCCGACCTTGGCGCCGGCGCCTTGGAAGCGGCCGAGCGCGGCCAGCATCTGATTGAGCTGACGTCCCATATCCAGCGCGTTGTCGAGCGGCATCGTCTCCGCCGCGCGGAAGGTGTCGCGCGTCAGCTTGACCGCGCGCGGGTCGAGCGCGGCGAGCGCGCCGACGAAGGCCGTTTCGATCTCAGCAAGCGCGGCGGCGTCATCGGCCAGCCGGTTGATCAGCCCGGCCGCGAACAGGCGCTCGGCCGGGATCGCCTCGCCGAACATCGCGAATTCGAGCCCGAGCCGCGGCCCTACCAGCCGCGCGAGGATCGGCGTGCAGACCGCGGCGGGAAAGCCGTGGCGCATCTCGAAGGCGCCGAATTGCGCGCCGCGCTCGGCCAGCACGAAGTCGCAGCCCATGGCGAGCGTGAAGCCGCCCGCCACCGCCCAGCCGCGCACCACTGCGACCGACGGCGCCGGGCTGCGGTGCAGTGCATGGAAGATCCGCACCCAGGCGTCATCGACCGCGAAGACGTCGTCTTTCAGGTCGTCGCCGGCGGCGCGCAGGTCGCGCCCGGCGCTGAACACGTCGCCCGCGCCCTTGATCACCAGCACGCGGCAGGCCGGATCGCGGGATTCCCGCTCCAGCGCGTCCGCCAGCATCCGGGTGAGCGCCAGGTCGAAGGCATTCTTGCGCGCCGGCCGGTTGAGCCGGAGGCTGGTGACGCCGTCCTTGTGATCGATGTCGAGCATTGTGCGTTTCCTCGCCGTGCCCGGTGGCGCCGGTTCGTGACGCCGGTTCATGATACGGGTGCCGGGCAATCTGCCCCTTGTTTGCCCGGGATGGACAGTGTAGGCAAGCGCCCAGACCGGCTGCGGGGACGCGGCCCAGCAGCCAAAGAGGTAGGAATTCCGGGATGAAGCTTAGCGAGATCGCAAAGGCGCTCGACGGCGAATTGGTCGGTGACGGATCGATCGACGTCGTCCGCGCGGTGCATCCCGCCGAGGCGGAGTCCGCGGCCGATCTGGCGCTGGCGATGGATACGCCGCTGCTCGAGCGGCTGGGCGCCAGCAAGGCGCGGACGGCGATCCTGGCCGAGGGCGCCGCGGCGCCCGAGGGGCTCGACGGCTACATCCTGGTCAAGCGCCCGCGTTTCGCCATGGCCGGGGTGACGCGCCTGTTCGATATGCCGGTGCATGCGCCGCAGGGCATCCATCCGAGCGCCATCGTCGAGCCGGACGCCGAAGTGGCGAAGGACGTGCGCATCGGGCCCTTTACCTATGTGGCGAGCGGGGCGGTCGTCGCGGCGGGCACGATCCTGATGTCGCATGTTACCGTCGGCGCGGACGCCCGCATCGGCGCGGGCTCGCTGCTGCATGCCGGGGTGCGGATCGGAGAGCGGGTGGTGATCGGCGCGCGCGCCATCATCCACCAGAACGCCAGCATCGGCGCCGACGGCTTCAGCTTCGTCACGCCGGAGACCGGCGCGGCCGAGGAAGCGCGCGGCGGCGCCAGCGATGCGGTGACCGCGCAGAACCTCGTGCTGACCCGCATCAACTCGATCGGCACGGTCGTCGTCGGCGACGACGTCGAGATCGGCGCCTGCACCTCGATCGACCGCGGCACGATCAGCGCGACCCGCGTCGGCAACGCGACAAAGATCGACGACCTCGTCATGATCGGCCACAATGTGGAGATCGGTGAGAACTGCATGGTCTGCGGCCAGGTCGGCATCGCCGGCAGCACGCGGATCGGCAGCCGGGTGGTGCTCGCCGGGCAGGTCGGCGTCGGCGACCACCTGACCATCGGCGACGATGTCGTGGTCGGTGCGCGCTCGGCGGTCGGCACGAACCTGCCGTCGCGGATGGTGGCGATCGGCGTGCCCGCGATGGCGCGCAGCAAGGCGGCGGAGATCTACATGTATACGCGGCGGCTGAAGAGCCTTTTCGAGGATGTCGGGCGGCTCAAGAAGCGTCTCACTGCTATTGAATCGGGCAAGAAAAAAGGCTAACGAAACGGACGGTCGTGCGATTCCGTTGGGTGGTCGCCGGTGTGGAGAGCAGCATGTCGAGTGTCGAGAGCGACGTATACGATATCATTGCCGAGAAGTCGGCCGTCGACCGTTCGAAGCTGAAACGGGACGCCAAGCTCACCGATCTCGAGATCGAATCCCTCGATGTGGTCGAGATCATTTTCGCGGTTGAGGAGAAATTCGATATCCACGTGCCCTACAATGCGAACGACCAGGAACTCGAGTTCCAGACCGTGGGCGACGTGGTCGACGCGGTTCAGAAACTGATTGACGAAGAAGGCAAGCCGGCGTGAGCGCCGGGCCGGATGCAATCACCACACCGGAATAGACGCACCGCATGAACAGAGTTGTCATCACCGGCCTCGGTGTCTTCAGCGCGGCCGGAAAATCCGTTCCTGAGTTCTGGGAGACGGTGCGCGAGGGCCGCTCGGTCATCGGCCCGCTGACGATCATCGACACCAGCGATCTGCACATCAAGATCGGCGCCGAGATCAAGGATTTCCATCCGAAGGAGCATTTCCCGGCGAAGCAGCTCGCGCTGCTCGACCGCTTCAGCCAGCTCGCGGTGATGGCGTCGCGCCAGGCGATCCAGGATGCCGGCATCGTCTTCGAGGGCGAAGACGCCGAGCAGACGGCCTGCCTGATCGGCTCGGGCGTCGGCGGCCAGCAGACTCTCGACGAAAGTTACTACCGGATCTACGCCGAAGGCCGTAAGGGCGTGCATCCGTTCACGATTCCACGCCTGATGCTGAACGCCGCCTGCAGCCATGTCTGCATGGAGCACGGCATCAAGGGCCCGTCCTTCGCGGTCGCGAGCGCGTGCTCGTCCTCGACGCATGCGATCGGCCTGGCCTTCCACATGGTGCGCAGCGGCCTCGTCCACACCGCCGTCACCGGCGGCACCGAGGCCTGCATCGCGCTCGGCACGATGAAGGGCTGGGAAGCGATCCGCGTCATGGCGACCGACACCTGCCGGCCCTTCTCCAAGGGGCGCACGGGCATGTCGCTGGGCGAGGGGGCCGCTGTCGTCGTGCTCGAGACGCTGGAGCGCGCGAAGGCGCGCGGCGCGACCATCTATGGCGAGATCTGCGGCTTCGGCATGAGCTCCGACGCGATGGACATCACCTTGCCGGACGTCAACGGCGCGGCGCGCGCGATGACCGCCGCGCTCAAGGACGGGCGCCTCAACCCGGACGACATCGACTACGTCAACGCGCACGGCACCGGCACCGCCGCCAACGACGTGACGGAGACGCGCGCGCTGCGGATCGCGCTCGGCGACGCGGCGGCGGAGAAGCTCGCGGTGTCGTCGAGCAAGTCGGTGTTCGGCCACGCGCTGGGCGGCGCGGGCGCGCTCGAGCTGGTGGTAACGACGCTGGCGATCCGCGACCGCGTCCTGCCGCCGACCGCCAATTTCACCGAGCCCGACCCGCAATGCGATCTCGACTACGTGCCGAACGAGGCGCGGTCCGGCGAGATTCGGGCGGCGATCTCCAATTCCTTTGCCTTCGGCGGCCTCAACGCCGTGCTCGCAGTCAAGCGCTTCGACGGCTGACGGCCAGGCCGGCTTGGTTAAATCCCGCCGTGTGCCGCGCTGCTGAGGCCTGTGGCGCGTCCGGCGCCCTGACCCTTCTGCTTTAAAACTTTGCTAACACTCTCCGCTCTACCATAGGGCCAACGCGCCATTGCTGCGCCGTGCGCCGGGACAAGCTGAAAAAGACGGTCATGACAAAGCGTTGCCGCCTGATCCTTTTGTTGTCGGTGATGGGCATGGCCCTGCCGTCCGCCCTGTCCTCCGTGGTTTCCGCCGCGCCCGCGACCAAGCCGTCGGAGACGCATCTCTGGGTCTGCGCCGGGTATTTCGAGAAGCGGCAGGACGTTCGGGTGGCGTCGCACGGCATCGAGGTCTATCACGAGCGTTTCATGGCGGCCCAGGACGGCGCGGTCCGGCGCGCGGTCTTCGTCTTCCCCGTCGCCTATCGCATCCTGCGCGACCACCTGCGCTCGCAGTCGGCGACCCGCTTCGGCGAGGCCGCCTATGTCGAGCATCCGGCCTTCGATCTGCGTGACGACGCGGCGGGGCGCGGCGACAAGTCCGCCGAGGCCTACATGCCCGGCGAGCAGATCGCCTCGCTGGCCGGAAACGGCGCGGAAAAGCCGGCCGCGATCGAGATCACGACCAAGCCCTATCATGGCGTGCCGTCCAAGAACGGCTGGTCGCAGCTTCATATGCTGGTGCTCGATGGCGCGCCCATGCTCGGCAGCGACAGCACGCTGGTCGTGGCCTGGCGCACGGATAGCTTCGAGCAGTGGGGCACGGACAAGTCGGGCAGCTTGTTGAGCTTCGGCAAGCACCGGGTCAGCGTCAATTTCGTCACCAACACCGAATTCGACCTCATGGAGCGGCTGGGCAAGCTCTACCGCACGCCCTTCGGGCTGTTCCCGCTGTCCGCCAGCGGCCCGCTGGAGAAGGACGCCACGGCCTGGCAGCAGGCCCGCGAATGGCTCGACCGCTACCGCGCCAATCCCAGCGAAGACCTCCAGGCCGCCCGACCCGGGCATTGCTGAGGATCCGGCGGTGCGGTACGCAATGCCCGTTGGTGGATGCGACGCATAAAGCGTGGCATGACGTTCTTTGTTGGAAATAAACAACAATCGTCACCCCACGGTTTATCCGTGGGGTCCATGCGAACGGAACCACCCATCAAGTCGATGTCAAGCCGGACAGTCGTGGCCTAAATCGGCGAATGACGCCGTTTGGGGATTCCGGTCTTTTCCCGCCTTAGACGGCCACCCGCCGCTCTGCCGTCTCCGTCCACTCACGGGCGACGTCCGGGTCGCTTTCCCGGGCGCGGTGGCGGGCGCGGAGCGCGGCGAAACGGTCGCCGTCGAGCAGCCGCGCGAGCGCCCAGACGGCCATGGCGCGGACGATCGGCGCGGGGTCGCCGAGCAGCGCCTCGGCGGCCGGCGCGAGGTCCGGATCGCCGCTGTTGCCCATTGCGATCAGCACGTTGCGGACGAAGCGGTCGCGGCCGATGCGCTTGATCGGCGAGCCCGCGAAGACCTTGCGGAAGCCGGCGTCGTCGAGCGCCGCCAGGTCGTCGAGCCGCGGCGCGGTCAGCTCGAGCCGCGGCAGGAAGTCCGCGTCGCGGGTCGGCGTCGCGAACTTGTTCCACGGGCAGACCGCCAGGCAGTCGTCGCAGCCGTAGATGCGGTGGCCGATGCCCGCCCGCAGGTCCGGGTCGATATGCCCCTTATGCTCGATCGTCAGGTAGGAGATGCAGCGCCGGGCGTCGAGCTTGTAGGGCTCCGGGAAGGCGTTGGTGGGGCAGATGTCCTGGCACTTGCTGCAGCTGCCGCAGCGGTCGGTGGCCGGCGCGTCGGGGCTGAGCGCGAGGTCGGTGTAGACCTCGCCCAGGAACAGCCATGAGCCGAAATCGCGCGAGACCAGGTTGGTGTGCTTGCCCTGCCAGCCGAGCCCGGCGGCCTGGGCGATCGGCTTCTCCATCACCGGCGCGGTGTCGACGAACAGCTTGACCTGCGCGCCCAGCGCGTCGTGCAGCCAGCGGGCGAGGGCGCGCAGGCGCTTTTTCATCACGTCGTGGTAGTCGCGGTTCTGGGCGTAGACCGAGATCGTGCCGCGCCCGCCGCGGCGCATCCGGGGATAGGCGTCGAGCGGGTTCTCCGTCGGCGCGTAGTTGGCGGCGACGACGATGACGCTCCGCGCCTCGGGCCAGAGCGCCTGCGGGTCGGCGCGGCGGTCGGCGTGGCTCGCGAGCCAGCCCATGTCGCCATGGTAGCCGCGGGCGAGATAGTCGGAGAGGTCGGTTCCGGCCTGCCGGGCCAGCTTGGCCTCGGCGAAGCCGACGGCGTCGAAGCCGAGTTGCAAAGCCCGGTCGCGGATGGCGTCGCGCGTGCCGCTCGCCGCCACGGCGCCCTCAACCGCGCCCGCGGTAGGGTGCGACGCCCTGGTCGGGCAGCCACAGCCCCTCGGGCGGCGCGCCGGTCTGGTAGAACACGTCGATCGGGATGCCGCCGCGCGGATACCAGTAGCCGCCGATCCTGAACCAGACGGGCGCCAGCGCCACCTGCAGCCGCTTGGCGATCGCCACCGTGCAGGCCTCGTGGAAGCCCTTGTGGTTGCGGAAGGACCCAAGGAACAGCTTCAGCGACTTGCTCTCTACCAGCCGCTCGGCCGGCACGTAGTCGATCACCAGATGGGCGAAGTCCGGCTGGCCCGTGACCGGGCAAAGCGTCGTGAACTCGGGGCAGGTGAAGCGCACGAGATAGCTCGTTCCGGGATGCGGATTGGGCACGGTCTCCAGCACCGCTTCGTCGGGCGAGGCGGGGAGCGGGCTGGTCTGGCCCAGTTGGGTCAGTGTCTCGGTGCGCGTGTCGGCCATGGGCAATTCGCTAAATTACACGGATCATAGGTAAAACTAGGCCGCGCCGGAAGGGATCAAAGCCCCGCGTCGCGATGCAGCAGGCAGGCGTCCCCATAGGAATAAAATCTGTATCCCTGCCGGATCGCATGCGCGTAAGCGTCCTTCATCCGCGCCAGGCCCGAAAAGGCGCTGACCAGCATGAACAGCGTCGAGCGCGGCAGGTGGAAGTTGGTGAGCAGCAGGTCCGGCACGCGGAAGCGGTATCCCGGCAGGATGAACAGGTTGGTCTCCCCCTCGAAGGGCACGACCCGGCCGTCCGGCGCGGCGGCGCTCTCGATCAGGCGGAGCGAGGTCGTGCCGACCGCGAGAACGCGCTTGCCGGCCGCGTGCGCGGCGTTGACCGCGTCCGCCGTCGCCGCCGGCACCAGCCCCCATTCCGGGTGCATGCGGTGGTCGGCGGCGCGCTCGGCGGTGACGGGGAGGAAGGTTCCGGCGCCGACATGCAGCGTCACCGTCGCCCGGCGCACGCCCCTGGCGTCGAGCGCGGCGAACAGCCGGTCGGTGAAGTGCAGCCCCGCGGTGGGCGCGGCGACCGCGCCGTCATGGGCGGCGTAGATGGTCTGGTAGCGCTCGCTGTCCCCGGCGTCCGGGCCCTCTGGCCGCTTGATGTAAGGCGGCAGCGGCACGGCGCCGTGTTCCCGCAACGCGCGTGTGAAATCGTCGCCGGTGAGGTTGGAAGCGACGGTGATCTCGCCGGCCTCCAGCTTCTCGGCGACCTCGGCATGGAAGCCGGGGCCGAAGTCGATCCGGTCGCCCGGCTTGAGGCGGCGCGCGGGTTTGGCGAAGGCGCGCCAGCGCCCGTCGGCGAGCCGGCGGTGCAGGGTGATCTGGACCGCGGCCGTGCCCCGCCGGCCGCTCAGCCGGGCCGGGATGACGCGCGTGTCGTTGAGCAGCATCAGGTCGCCCGGCGCCAGCAGGTCGGGCAGGTCGGAGACGCGGCGATCCGCCAGCCGCGCGCCGACCTCGAGCAGGCGCGCCGAATCCCGCGGCGTCGCAGGCTCTTGCGCGATCAGGCTCTGAGGAAGCTCGAAGTCGAAATCATCGGTTCGCATGGGCCCGCTTTATATGGAAGACCGCCGCGCCCTGCGCCAGAACTACTTTGCGGCAACCCGCTTTGTTTAGTTAATGGAAAATAAAGCCGCGATCCGATAGGTAGTAGGCTGGCGCGCCGCCGCCGCGCCGTCATCCTGTGGGGCTGTCCCAACGGAGCGTCCGTGTCGCAGATTTCGCCCATAGAGCTGTTCGCGTCTGGCTGGTTCCTGGCGTGGTGGATCGGCCGCGTGGCCCGTTGCGGCCACGCGCCGGGAGGCGTCCATGGATAGCGCCGCCTTCCGCCGCCGGGCCCTGCTCGGCGTGGCCGAGATGTATGCCGCCGACAAGGCGGCCATGGCCGCGGGCATTGCCGGCGAGACGCTGATGGAAGCGGCGGGGCGGGGCGTCGCGGACGCCGCACGCGCGCTCGGCGCGCCCCGGCCGGTCGCGGTGCTATGCGGTCCTGGCAACAACGGCGGCGACGGCTTTGTCGCCGCGCGCACCCTCAAGCAGGCGGGTTGGCCCGTCCGGCTTGCGCTGCTCGGCGATCCCGCGGCGCTCAAGGGCGACGCCCGCCTCAACGCGGAGCGCTGGGACGGCGGCGTCGAGGCGCTGTCGCCGGCCGTGCTGGAGGGCGCGGCAGTGGTGATCGACGCGCTGTTCGGCGCCGGGCTCGCTCGCGACATCGACGGCGTTGCGTGGGATACCATCGCCGCCATCGGCGAGCGTCTCTGCATTGCGGTCGACGTGCCGAGCGGCGTGCACGGCGACAGCGGCGCGGTCATGGGCATCGCCCCGATGGCGCGGACGACGGTGACCTTCTTCCGGCGCAAGCCGGGGCATGTCCTGCTGCCGGGCCGCGTCCATTGCGGCGAGGTCCGGGTGATCGACATTGGTATTCCCGACGCCGTACTCGACGGCATCGGCCCGATGCAGGCGGCCAACGCGCAAGCGCTCTGGTCCGCGGGCTTTCCCTGGCCGCGGCTCGACCAGCACAAATACAGCCGCGGCCATGCGGTGATCAGCGGCGGCGCGCAGATGACCGGCGCCGCCCGGCTGGCGGCGCGCGCGGCGCAGCGGGCCGGCGCCGGCATGGTCTCGGTCGCGGTGCCGGCGGACAACGCGGTGGTCTACAAGGTTGCGCTGGAAGGCGCGATCGTGCGCGGCGTGCGCGATACCTCGGGCTATGCCGAGGTGATCGGCGATCCGCGCGTCTCCGCCTGCCTCGTCGGACCGGGCAACGGCGTCTCGCCGGCGACGCGCGAGCAGGCGCTGGCGGCGCTGCGGACCGGCAAGCCGGTGGTGCTCGACGCCGACGCGCTGACCGTGTTCGAAGACACCCATGACCTGCTGTTCTCTTCGATTATCGGGCCCTGCCTGATGACGCCGCACGAGGGCGAGTTCCGCCGGCTTTTCCCGGTCGCGGGCGACAAGATCGCGCGCGCGCGGCAGGCGGCCCAGCTTTCGGGCGCGGTGGTGCTGCTGAAAGGCGCGGATACGGTGATCGCCGCGCCGGACGGCCGCGCGGTCGTGAACGAGAACGCGCCGGCCGAGCTGGCGACCGCCGGGGCCGGCGACGTGCTGGCGGGAATCGCCACCGCGCTGGCGGCGCAGGGAATGGATATGTTCGACGCCGCCTGCGCCGCGGCCTGGCTGCACGGCGCGGCGGCCGAGGCCTTCGGCACCGGGCTGATCGCCGAAGATTTACCCGATCAGCTTCCTTCGGTCTTGCGTGCATTGCGCGCAACGGCGAAATAATCTGCGCCATGGCCACATCGATCGATACAAAACCAAAAGCCGCGCCGCCGGCCCCGACCGTCCGCGCGCAGGGCTCTTTCCTCGACCGCACCCTGGTGCGAATCGTCAACCTTTGGCGCGACCTGTCGGACACGGTGACCGGCACGGTGGACGCGTCGCTCGCCGCCGACGGCGATATCCGCCGGCTGCGCGACCAGATGCGCGCGTGCCTGGACGGGCGCGGCGGCGAGGTTTCCGCGCGCGGCCGGGCCGCGGCGCTGGGCCAGACCTATCTCGGGCTCGACAATCTCGGCCGCGAGCGCTTCCTCCGCCTGCTGGCGGGCGCGTTCGACGTGGACCGCAAGAAGGTCGACGCCGCGGTGAAGGCGCTGCTGGAAAGCGCGCCGGAGCGGCGGGCGCAGGCCGAAGCGGCGCTGCGCACCGCGCTCGAGCCGCCGCGCATCCGCCTGCTGACGCAGTTCAACGCGCTGCCGCAGGGCGTGAAGTTCCTCGTCGATCTGCGTGGCGAGCTGATGCCGCATGCCCGCAAGGACGCGACGCTCGCCGCGCTCGACGGCGACCTGCGCCGGCTGCTCTCGACCTGGTTCGACGTCGGCTTTCTCGACCTCCGCCGCATCACCTGGAACTCGCCGGCGGCGCTGCTGGAGAAGCTGATCAACTACGAAGCCGTGCACGAGATCCGAAGCTGGGAGGATCTCAAGAACCGGCTCGACTCCGACCGCCGCTGCTTCGCCTTCTTCCATCCGCGCATGCCGGACGAGCCGCTGATCTTCGTCGAGGTCGCGCTGGTCAACGGCATGGCGGACAACGTCACCGTGCTGCTGGACGAGACGCAGCCGATGGTCGACCCCGAGCACAACGCCAACACGGCGATCTTCTATTCGATCTCCAACGCGCAGCGCGGCCTCGCGGGCATCAGCTTCGGCGGCTTCCTGATCAAGCGCGTGGTCGATCTCCTGGCCGCCGAGCTGCCGGGACTGCGGACCTTCGCGACGCTGTCGCCGATCCCCGGTTTCCGGCGCTGGCTCGACGAGCGGCTGGAAGCGGGCGAGTCGCTGCTGCTGCCGACCGAGGCGCGCAGGCTGACCGAGCTGACGAAGCTCGACAACGGCAACGATTCGCTGCGCTACGCCCTCGGACATCCCGACTGGCACCGCGACGCCGCGCTTGCCGAGGCGATGCAAGGGCCGCTGGTGCGGCTGTGCGCGCGTTACCTCGTCAACGAAAAGGGACGCGGCGACCGCGCGCGCGATCCCGTCGCGCATTTCCATCTCACCAACGGCGCGCGCGTCGAACGAATCAACTGGCCCGGCGATAAGAGCGAGCGCGGATTGCGCGCGTCGGCCGGGCTGATGGTGAACTATCTCTACGAGCACGACCGCATCGAAGAGAATCACGAGCGCTATACGGGCGAGGGCGGCGTTACCGCTTCCTCTGCGGTGACTCGTTTGCTAAAAGGCTAGATGTCAGTTTCGTGAACTGACCAGGGTAGCGAAACGAAGGCTGGCAACGTACCGGTCTTCGACCGTAACAGGCATTGAGCCGGGGGCAGTGTGTCGGGGTTGGAAATCCACCTGAAAGGGCGGAGCCAGGCGGCGTTCGTCGGGTTCCGCGGGCGCGAGCGCGCGAGCGTTTTCATCAAGCGCGGCAGAGATATGGAATATATCCGCCGCGGCATGTCATTCCGGCGCATCAAGCCGGACAAGAGCATCGAGACCGCGAAGATCCTGTCGGTCATGCTGGATGGCCTTCACATTCCGCATGTCCGCTACGAGATCAATGTCGAGCGGCCGAGCCGGACGGTGGTGTTCAAGGACGGACCGCGGATCCTCTCGTTGCGGACCTTCGCCGAGACCTACCGCGAGCGGGGCGGGGCCTAAGGCCCCTGCGGCCCAGCCGGGCGCGCCGAGACGAGAGCCCGCGGGCCGGCCAGCCGATCCGGCCGCCTCAAGCGCCGGCTGGGTCCGCCTGCTGGCCAGCTTGACCATGACAGTCGCGCTACTTATACAGGGGCGCCTTCATGCGAAGGGACCCTGCGGGCGGGCGTGGCGAAATTGGTAGACGCGCGGGTTTTAGGTACCCGTGGAGCAATCCGTGGGGGTTCAAGTCCCTCCGCCCGCACCAT
>CAZPFL010000090.1:0-18811 GCA_964585785.1 uncultured Rhodospirillaceae bacterium | reverse complement strand
TCGACCGTGCCGCCGCAGGCGAGCCCGACCTCCCAGGCCATCTCGTCGCTGACGCCGAATTCGAGCAGCGAGGGCTGGCCGCTGTTCATCACCTTGAGCGCTTCCTCGACCACCGCGCCTTCGATGCAGCCGCCCGAGACCGAGCCGACGAACTGGCTCTTGTCGTTGACCACGAGCTGGCTGCCGACCGGGCGCGGCGAGGAGCCCCAGGTGTTGATCACGGTGGCGATCGCCACCTTGCGGCCGCCGTCGCGCCAGGCCGCCGCCTGGCGCAGGACCGCGTCATCGCTCATTGTCGGGGACATCGGAGTTGTTGCTTGTTGTGTGCTCATGCCGCCGCCTCCAGCCATTTGGACATGCCGGGATGCCGCCGCTGCCCCGGCTCACTCAGAATCTTGGCCAATTGCGCCAGGCTTTCAAGGCTGTGCGCCGGCCGGAAATCATCGACATGCGGCAGAATCGCGCGGATTCCGAGTGATTTCGGCTCGAAGCCTTCGTAGCGCAAAAGGGGGTTAAGCCAAATCAGCCGCCGGCAGGAACGATGCAGCCGATCCATCTCGCGCGCAAGCCCCTGGCCCGCGTCGCGGTCGAGCCCGTCGGTGATCAGAAGCACCATCGCACCCTGGCCCAGCACCCGCCGCGACCAGTTGTTGTTGAAGTCGTGCAGGCAGCGGCCGATGCGCGTGCCGCCGGACCAGTCCTGGACCGTGTCGGCGATCTTCTCCAGCGCCAGGTCGATGTCCTTGTAGCGCAGGTAGCGCGTGACATTGGTCAGCCGCGTGCCGAACAGGAAGGTGTGCACCCGGTCGCGGTCGTTGGTCACCGCGTGCAGGAAATGCAGCAGCATGCGCGAATAGCGCTCCATCGAGCCCGAGATGTCGCAGAGCACGATCAGCGGCGGATGGCGTGTGCGCTGCTTGCGGAATTTGAGCGGGATGATGTCGCCGCCGGTCCTGAGCGCCGCCTTGAGGGTCGCCCGCATGTCGGCCCGCGCGCGCTGCTTATCGGGGCGGAAGCGGCGGGTGCGCAGCTCGAGGATCGGCAGGCGCAGCCGGCTGATCGCCTGGCGGGCCAGCGCGATCTCCTCGTTGGTCATCTTCTCGAAGTCTTTCTGGCGCAGCCGCTCCTCGGCGCTCCAGGTCATCGCCGCGTCGAGCTCGATCTCTTCCTCCGGCTCCTGGCGCTTGGCCGCGTCCTCGCGGCCGGCGGCGAGCGCCTCGGCGACGCGCGGCGAGACCTGCTGCTTCGCCTTGTCCTCATCCTCGTCGAGGCCGGTGTCAATCTGCGGCAGCATCAGCGACATCATGCGCTCGAGGATCTGCGGGTTGCGCCAGAAGATGTGGAAGGCCTGGTCGAACAGCTCGCGCTGGGTGCGGCGGTTGACGAAGACCGCGTGCAGCGCCCAGTAGAAATCCGTGCGGTTCGCGAGGCCGATCGCCTCGACCGCGCGCACCGCTGCGATCACCGCGCCAGGACCGACCGGCAGGCCCGCCGCGCGCAGCACGCGGCCGAAATGCATGATGTTCTCGGCCAATCTTCCGCCCGCATTTTCCGGAAGGTCGTCGGGGCCGAGATCCGCCGTCGCGTTCATGCGCGCGCGCCCGCCATCGCCAGCTCGGCCTTGACGTCGGCCAGGATGCGGCCGGCCTCGCTGCCCTGGATCTTGGCGATGTCGTCCTGGTATTTCAGCAGCGTGCCCAGCGTGTTGTTGATGATCTCGGGCTCCAGCACGAGGCAGTCGAGCTGCGTCAGCGCGTGCGCCCAGTCGATCGTCTCGGCGACGCCCGGCAGCTTGAACAAGTCCTGCTCGCGCAGCTTCTGGACGAAGCCGACGATCTCGGCGGACAGCGCGGCGGGCGCCTCGGGCGCCTTGACCTTGAGGATCGCCAGCTCGCGCTTGGCGTCGGGATAGTCGACCCAATAGTAGAAGCAGCGGCGCTTGATCGCGTCGTGGATCTCGCGCGTGCGGTTGGAGGTGATGATCACGACCGGCGGTGTCTCCGCCTTGATCGTGCCGGTCTCGGGAATGGTGATCTGGTAGTCGGCCAGCACCTCGAGCAGGAAGGCCTCGAAGGGCTCGTCGGTGCGGTCGAGCTCGTCGATCAACAGCACCGGCGGGCCGTCAGGGCTCGGCTCGAGCGCCTGCAGCAGCGGGCGGCGGATCAGGAAGCGGTCGTCGAAGATGTCGCTTTCCAGCGTCGCGCGGTCGCGGTCGCCCATTGCCTCGGCAAGCCGGATCTCGACCATCTGGCGCGCGTAGTTCCATTCATAGACCGCGGCGGAGACGTCGAGCCCTTCGTAGCATTGCAGCCGGATGAGCGGCCGCTCCAGCGTCTTCGCCAGCACACGCCCGATCTCGGTCTTGCCGACGCCCGCCTCGCCCTCGAGGAACAGCGGCCGGCCAAGCGCGAGCGCGAGATAGAGCGCGGTCGCCAGGCTCCGGTCCGCCACGTATTCGCCCTGGGCGAGCAGGTCGAGGGTGGTGTCGACGGAGGCGGGAAGGGGCTTTGTCATGGCGAAGGCTTCGTCTCGGAATGATGGCTTAACAGGTTGATTTAACGAATATAGCCCTCGTGCGGCGCTTGTCGAAGGATGAGTGGCCGGGGACGTACCCGCCCGCTATCGGGCTGTGTTGCTATGGACTCCCCGGATAAGCCGGGGAGTGACGATTGTTATTTTGAATCAACCAAATACGTCATGCCACGGCTTGTCCGTGGCATCCATGGCCGCGTCGGTGGCGATCCTTACCGCCGCGTCCACTTGCCGTTCGCTTCGAGGAAATAGGTGCCCTTGGGCGCGCTTCTGATGATCTGCTGGGCGTAGATCTTGCCGATGGCCTCGACCGGGACCTTTTCCTGCTTCGCCCGCTGCTCGTAAAGCGCCCGGCGCTGGGCGTTGGTCTGCGCGACCAGGTTCTTGATCGATTGCGGGGCGTTGGGGTTGCGCAGCACGACATAGCCGTCATAGCGCTCGCCGATCGTGCCGTTGGCGCGCGGCGCATCGAGCGGCTTGGCCTGCGCGATCGCCGGCGCCCCTATCGTCACGAAAATCAGCGCCAGCAACGCCAGCATGCCGGTAAAGCCACGGGGACGATCAGAAAATCGGATTGGTCTCGACATCGCTCTTTGCCTTCTGCTCGACGCGAAGCTTTACATCCGCATCCAGCTTGATGTTGAGGTTGATGGTGATCGGTTCTTTCGGCGCTTGCACGGCCACAGTCGGCGTACAGCCGAGCGACACGAGCAGGAGCGGTAGCAGCAGAACGGGCGGCTTCATGGCGCTACGGGTCTCCTTCGTCTTGGCGGCCGGCCCGCCGCAGGACGACAACGGCCGTCCGCAGCATACCGGCGCGGCCGGTGTCGCGCTACCGCCAATGCCCGGTCACCGCCAATGCCCGGTCGCCCGGCGCTCATTTGCGCTTCTCCTGCCGGTCGGCCTCGCGGATAACGTCGGTCAGCGTCTGCATCCCACCCTGGGCGAGGTAGGCGAGCTTGTTGAAGTCACTCTCGATCTTGATGTTGAAGGAGAAGGGGTGGCCGTTGAGCGTCTTGGGGTTGGAGCCGTCCATGTGCAGCACGATGACGCCGGCGCCGTCCGCGTTCTTGGTGAGCTCCATGCGGAGCTTGGTGTAGTGGAAGTCCGAAAGGACCTGGGCCACGGTGCCGACGGTGTCCGGCCGGCCGGCGAGCTGCTCCTGCAGCGCCGTGCCCTTGTAGCTGAGCTGTCCGGGTCCTTCCGCCTTGAGCGTGCCGTTGGCGACGATCACCCGGCCGTCGCGGACGCGGATCGGCACCGTGCCGCTGATCTTGCCGCTGCCCTGCAGGCCGTTGACGCCGAGCAGCTCGAGCAGCTCGTGGATGTCAACCGAGCGGACCAGGACGGCGCCGTCGGCGGCGCCCTGCGTCTTCGGGTCGATCAGCGCGCGGGCACGCACGACGCCGCCCGCCATGGCAATGTCGAAATCCTGTATGTCGATCTTGCCGTCGTCGCGGAGCTGGAACTCGAGCTGCATTGGCCAGGGGCCGAGCTTGCCGGTCGAGACCGTGCCGCGCAGCCGCTGCCGCGGCGGCATCGAGAGCGGCATCAGCTCGATGAAATTCACGGTCCCGTTCAGGTCGGCGAACTGGACGTTCTGGGTGGCGATGTCGAGGTTGTCGAGCGCGACGGCCATCTCGCCCGAGTGCAGGTCATGATCCCACAGGATATGTCCCTGCGCAGACGCCGCGCCGCGCGCCACCGAGAACCAGCCGGCGACCGCCGGGAAGATGTCGTCGAGCGCCGCCTTCTTGTCGCCGAACACCAGCTTGGGCACGGTGAAGTCGAGCTGCCCCGCCTGCGTCTTGAGATTATGCTTCAGGACGCCGTCGATCTTGAGCGGGCCGTAGCGCTCGCGCAGGCTCAGCGTGGCGTGAAGCTTGTCGCCCCGGATCGTGCCCTTGCCGCTGAGCGCGAGCGGCGCTGTGACCGGCGGGCGGACCTCCTGGCGGATCTCGCCGGCCTCGACGTGGAAGTCGGTGCCAGCGGCCGTCTGTTCGAGCGAGGCATTGACGTCGCGGCCGGCCAGATGGTCGGCGGGCAGCTCGAAGGAGCCGCCGGTCAGGTAGAGCGCCAGCTTGCCGTTCTCGACCTCGCGGCTGCTGATCTTCGGCACCGTGACGCGGAACGGGCGCTTCTTCTTGCCGGACAGCATGTAACCGTCGGCTTCGAGATGGGCGAAGGTGATCTCGTGGTAAACCGCCGAGAAATCGGTCGGCACGGTGATGTAGTTTTCGCTGCCGGTGAGCTGGAAGTTCAGCCCGCCGGGCACGACCAGGCCCGCGTCGGTGCGCAGCGACTTGATGTTGACGACGCTCTCGATGCCGGGAATGAACTGATAGCCGCGGGTGCCGACGGTCAGCCGGCCGTCGAGCGCGACCTTGGTCTGGTCGAGCCGCAGCTCGCCGAAACGCCGCGGGTCGAAGGTCGCGTTGACCGCGAGCCGGCCGCTCTGATGGCCGCTGCTGCCGTTGAAGCTCCGCAGCGTGACCTCGATGCTGTCCTTCGCCTTGGGCTCGGCCGTCGCGCCCGGGATCTTGAGCCCGGTGGTGTCGACCTTTATCGCGCCGTCGAGCCGAATGTCGCCGGGCCAGGGCTCGTCCGACGGACGCATCGCCGGGTCCAGCAGCAGGGGCTGGCTGACGCGGCCGGCGAAGAACAGGTTGGCGTGGCCGGTCGCCGATTTCGTTGCCGGGCTCAGCCCCAGGAGCGGCGTCGCATCGAAGGCGCCGCGCAAGGTGAAGATTACCGGGTCTTCCGGATCGGTCAGGTGCCCTTCCGATTTCAGCGACAGCTCGCCGGATTTCCAGGAGAGCTGGCTGTCCACCACGTGGCGGAGCGTGCCCTTGTCGAGGTCGATGTCGACCTCGTTGGTCCCGCCGAGAAGCTGCAGCGCCATGTCGCCCGGCACCGGCAGCCCTTTCGACAGGCGCAGCTCACGCAGCTTGAGAAAGGGCCCGCCGACGAATTTGAGCGCGAGGGCGTGGCCGTCCAGGACGTAGCTGCCGGCGAGCTCCGCATCGGCCATGGTGAAGCCGAAATCCGGTGTGTCCCGCTTGCTGAGGTTGAGCGTGGTGGTGAATTTGCCGCTCGCATGATCGCCGCTTTCGAGCCGGGATTCGAGACGGAACTTGAACCGGTCGGGCGCGGCCACCGGCAGGGAGACGCCGTTGACCCGAAGCCGGTCAAGCGCCAGGCGGACATCGCCGTCGAGCGTGAAATCCTTCGGCAGGTCGAGCGTGCCCGAGCCGTGATGCGTCAGGAAGAACAGCGGATCGTTCATCTGCGCCGACAGCGAGAAGGCGATATGCCCGTCGGCGTCGACATGGTCGGCGAGGGGCGCGGCGGCGAGCGCGGCGTTGAGATGGCCCGAGAGCAGCAGGTGGAAGGGCGTGCCGGGCGCATCCACCTTGCCGCTGCCGAGCACGGTTACGTAGCCGTCGGGCGAGGTGAAGGCGGTATCGACCACCAGCTTGTTGTCGTGGAAGTCGATGTCGATGCGGCTCGGGTCGAAGTTCTGCGGGCCGATCCGCATGCGAACGAGGTCGAGCCCGGCATTCAGCCGGTCGAGATGCAGGAAGTCGAAATCGAATTTACCTGCGCCCTTGATCGTATCGATCTCGATCGGCGGGCCGTCGCCGGTGCTCTGGATGCCCGTAAGGGTCAACCCGTCGATCGTGCCGCCGATGAAGCGGACAAAGTCGTATTTGGCCTGGATGGAGCGGATCGCCGTCTTACGCGCGCCGTCGACGCGGAGATCGCGGATATAGAGGTGGTCCGGCTCGACGGCGACCACGTCCAGCGAGACCTTCTTGACGTCGCCGCCTTCGAGATAGGTCCGGACGCCCCAGGCCAGCAGATCGGTGCGGTTTTGCCAGGCGATAACCGCGCCCAGGACGAGCAGCGCGGCCAGCAGCATCGCGCAAAGGCCGGCGATGCGCAGGCGGCGCATCCAGCGGGTTCGGGCTGTAGGCTGAGGCTTATCCGCCGGGCCTTCGGTCATGCGCTATCCATACACCAGCGGGGCCGAGGCTCAATAGGCCCCGGCCCGCGGCATAACGACAGTCGTCTGCGATCATTTCGCCGCCGCGACCGCCCGCTTCGCCATCACGGTGATGAGATGCGCGCGATACTCGGCGCTGGCGTGGATGTCGCTGTTCAGGTCGTCCGACGGCACCGAAATGGAAGCCACGGCATCGGGCGTGAAGCTTTTGGCGAGCGCGTCCTCCATCGCCTTGACGCGGAACACGCCGTCCTGCCCGGCGCCCGTCACCGCGACCCGGACGCCGCTGCCGGTCTCGGCGACGAAGACGCCGACCAGCGCGTAGCGGGAGGCGGGGTTGGGGAACTTCATGTAGCCGGCGCGCTTGGCCTTCGGGAAGCGGACGGCGGTGATGATCTCGTCCTCTTCCAGCGCCGTCTCGAACAGGCCCCGGAAGAAGTCGTCCGCCGGGATCTCGCGCTTCGAGGTCACGATCACAGCGCCGAGGCCGACGCAGCCGGCCGGATAGTCGGCCGCCGGGTCGTTGTTGGCGATCGAGCCGCCGATCGTGCCGCGGTGCCGCACCTGGGGATCGCCGATCTCGTTCGCGAGATGGGCCAGCGCCGGAATGGCGCTCTGGACGTCCTTGGAGGCGGCGACCGCGCCGTGCGTGGTCATCGCGCCGATGGTCACGCTCGAGCCGTCGGCCTTGATGCCGACGAGGTCCTTGAGCTCCGCCAGGTCGACCAGGTCGGAGGGCTGCGCCAGGCGCTGCTTCAGCGTCGGGATCAGCGTCATGCCGCCCGCGACCAGCTTGCCGTCATCGGCCGCCTTGAGCTTGGAGGACGCATCCGCCACCGACTGGGCGCGATGGTAGGAAAAGTCATACATGTCTCGGTCTCCCTATTCCGCAGCCATCGGCGTGCGAGCGTTTTGAATCGTCTGCCAGACCTTTTGCGGGGTCGCAGGCATCGAGATGTCGCGCACGCCGTCGTCCCAGAGCGCGTCGACGATGGCGTTGATCACCGCCGGCGGCGAGCCGATCGCGCCGACCTCGCCGCAGCCCTTGACGCCGAGCGAGTTGTGCCGGCACAGCGTAGCGTGCGTACCGACCTGGAAGGACGGCACATTGTCCGCCCGCGGCATCGTGTAGTCCAGGCAGGAGCCGGTCACGAGCTGGCCGTCCTCGCCGTAGACGCAGCTTTCGAGCAGCGCCTGGCCGATGCCCTGGGCGACGCCGCCATGCACCTGGCCTTCGACGATCATCGGGTTGATCACGCGGCCCACGTCGTCGACCGCGGTGAAGGACACGACCTCGACCACGCCGGTCTCGGGATCGATCTCGACCTCGCAAATGTGGCAGCCGCCCGGGAAGGTGAAGTTCGCCGGATCGTAGAAGGCGGTCTCGTCGAGGCCGGGCTCCAGCGTGTCGTGCGGGAAGTTGTGCGGCACGTAAGCGGCCAGCGCCACCTCGCCGAAGGCAAGTGCGCGGTCGGTGCCGGCGACCTGGAACTTGCCGTCCTTGAACTCGATGTCGGACTCGGCGGCTTCCAGGATATGGGCCGCGATCTTCTTCGCCTTGTCGGTGATGCGGCCGAGCGCGCGCATGATCGCCTCGCCGCCGACGGCGAGCGAGCGCGAGCCATAGGTGCCCATGCCGTAGGCGATCTTGGCCGTGTCGCCGTGCACGATGTCGACCGTGTCCATCGGGATGCCGAGCGTGTCGGAGACAAGCTGGGCGAAGGTCGTCTCATGCCCCTGGCCGTGACTGTGCGAGCCCGTGAAGACGGTGACGCTGCCGGTCGGATGCACGCGCACCTCGGCGGATTCGAACAGCCCGGCGCGCGCGCCGAGCGAGCCCACGACCGCCGACGGCGCGATGCCGCAGGCCTCGATATAGGTCGAATAGCCGAGGCCGCGCCGCTTGCCGCGCTTCGCCGCCTCCGCCTTGCGCTCGGCGAAGCCGTCGACGCGGGCGTTGGTCATCGCCTGGTCGAGCGTGGACGTGTAGTCGCCGCTGTCATATTGCAGGGCGACCGGCGTCTGGTAGGGGAAGGCGTCGCTCGGGATGAAGTTGCGCCGCCGGATCTCGACCGGGTCGATGCCGGTCTCGCGCGCGGCGCGATCGACCAGCCGCTCGATCAGGTAGGTCGCCTCGGGCCGGCCGGCGCCGCGATAGGCATCGACCGGGACGGTGTTGGTGAACACCGCCTTCACCTCGCAGTAGATCTGCGGCGTGGTGTAGACGCCGGCGAGCAGCGTGGCGTAGAGGTAGGTCGGCACGCAGGGCGCGAAGGTCGAGAGATAGGCGCCCATATTCGCCTTGGTCAGGACCTTGAGGCCGAGAAACTTGCCGTCCTTGTCGAGCGCCAGCTCGGCATGGGTGATGTGGTCGCGCCCGTGGCAGTCGCTCATGAAGGATTCGCTGCGCTCGGCGGTCCATTTCACCGGCCGGTGGAGCTTGCCCGCGGCCCAGGTGACGATCGCCTCCTCGGCATAGTGATAGATCTTCGAGCCGAAGGCGCCGCCGACGTCGGGGGCGTAGACGCGCAGCTTGTGCTCGGGAATGTGCAGCACGAAGGCGCCCATCAGGAGCCGGATCACATGCGGGTTCTGGCTCGTCGTGAACAGCGTGTACTCGCCGGTGGCGTTGTCGTAATTGCCGATCGCGGCGCGCGGCTCCATGGCATTCGGGATCAGGCGGTTGTTGACGATGTCGATCTTGGCGACATGCGCCGCCTTGGCGAAGGCGTCGTCCGTCGCCGCCTTGTCGCCGAGCTCCCAGTCGTAGCAGAGGTTGTTCGCCGCGCCGTCATGCAGCAGCGTCTTGGACGACAGCGCCTTCTCCATGTCGAGCACCGGCGGCAGCACTTCGTAGTCGACATCGATCAGCTCGGCCGCGTCGCGCGCCTGCGCGCGCGTCTCCGCGATGACGGCCGCGACCTGGTCGCCGACGCAGCGCACCTTGCCTTGCGCCAGCGGCGGATGCGGCGGCTCGGCCATATCCGAGCCGTCCTTGTTCTTGACCAGCCAGCCGCAGGGGAGGCCGCCGACGCCGGCCGCTTCCAGGTCCGCGCCGGTATAGACCGCGACCACGCCGGGGGCGGCCGCGGCCTTCTTGGTGTCGATCGACTTTATCCGCGCATGCGCGTGCGGGCTGCGCAGGATCCAGGCATAGGTTTGATTGTCTTCGCGGAAGTCGTCCGTGTAACGGCCGCGTCCCGTCAGAAAGCGTAAATCCTCGACCCGCTTGACGGCAGCGCCGATTCCCGTGGAAGTCATGGTGTTCCCTCCCGGTTAAGGCATTATGCTCAGCCGCCGCGCATCGCCTTTGCGCCGGCTTCGATCGATTTCACGATGTTATGGTAGCCGGTGCAGCGGCACAGGTTGCCTTCCAGCCATTCCCGCACTTCTTTTTCGGTCGGGTTGGGATTCTCCTTCACCAGGTCGATGGCGCTCATCACCATGCCGGGCGTGCAGAAGCCGCATTGCAGCCCGTGATTCTCACGGAAGGCGGCCTGCATCGGGTGCAGCTCGTCGCCCTTCGCCAGGCCTTCGATCGTCGTCACCTCGGCGCCGTTCGCCTGCACCGCCAGGAGCGTGCAGCTCTTCACCGAGGTGCCGTTGACATGCACGACGCAGGCGCCGCACTGGCTCGTGTCGCAGCCGACATGCGTTCCGGTCAGCCGCAAATTTTCGCGGAGAAATTGAACGAGTAAGGTGCGCCCTTCGACGTCGCCGCTGACGGCCTTGCCGTTCACCGTCATGGATACGGTGTAGGTCATGCTCGATTCTCCCTGGCGTCCAAGATTTCTTGACTGCGAACCGAACCCGCGGAATTCACTTTGCTTCTGCCGTCGGACGGCCCGTCGCGCTTCAAGGGGAGTTTGGAACGCCGGGCCTGTCCGGTCAAGGTGCTAGCGGTAAGGCTTGCGTGAATGCGCGGTGCCGCGGCACGGGCTTTGCGTTTGGGTTCCGCGCGTTGCGCCTACTTCTGGAAGAACCACATGAGCAGGCCGAGGATCACGATGACGCCGATCACCCAGACCGCGACCGGCAGACTTCTCGGCTGGCCGGCGGCCGGTGCGGCGGCGGGCGTTGGCGCGGCCGCGGGGGGCGCCTCGGCCGCGGCGGGCGCAGGGGCGGCTTCGGCTGGGGCGCCGCCGCCGACGACCTCGGCGAATTTGGCGAAGAAGTCGTTCGCCATCTTCTTCGCCGTCGAATCGATCAGCCGGCTGCCGATCTGCGCGAGCTTGCCGCCGACCGTGGCGTTGACGGTGTAGGAGAGCACGGTCACGCCGCCGTCTTCCGTGAGCGCGACCTTCGCGCCGCCCTTGGCGAAGCCGGCCGCGCCGCCGGTGCCTTCGCCGCTGATCGTGTAGCCGTTCGGCGGGTCGAGATCGCTCATCGTCACCGCGCCGCCGAACTTCGCCTTGACCGGCCCGACCTTGGCGGTGACCTTGGCGGCGAATTCGGTGTCGGACTTCTTTTCCAGCTCCTCGCAGCCGGGAATGCACTGCTTCAGCACGTCCGGATCGTTGAGCGCCTTCCACACGGTCTCGCGGGACGCCGGAATGCGATATTCGCCTGTCATGTCCATGGCCGGGCTCCCTCTGCCGATTGAAATCGCCGGCTGTCTTTGGCCGTTGCGAGAAACCTAGTCGTGGCATCCGCCGCTGGCAAACATCATTTGCGCGATTTGCCGCGCCTGTGGATGAGCGATGCGATGCGCCATGGGTTTGCGTATACTGCCGGCCACGAAAGGGGGGCAGCATGGCGTCTTGTGCAGTGGAATCGTCGATCGACGTCGCGCTGTGGTTTCTCAACCGTGCGAGCGCGGAGGACAGTTACATCCAGGCGCAGAAGCTGCAGCGCTTGCTCTACATCGCGCAGGGCGTCTACGCGCAGGAGAATTACGGCCGCAAGCTGATGCCCGCGACCTTCGTCACCCATGACATGGGGCCGGTCGAGCCCAACATCTACCGCATCTTCGAAGCCGGGCGGCCGCAGATCGAATATGTCCCGCCCGCCGCCGAGGTGACGGATTTCCTCGAGCGCATCTGGCGGCGATTCGGCATTCATCCGGTCGAGCGGCTGAACGGGCTGGTGATCGGACAGGCGGCCTACCGCAAGGCCGTGGCCGGCGGCATGGGCGAGGAGATCCGCCACGAGGCGATGATCGAATCCTTCAAGACGCCGGAGCAGAAGAAGCAGCCGACGGTGCGGACCCCGGACGGCCGCCGCGTCACCAAATGGGTGCCCAGCCGCTCCGCCCCCAAGGGACCGCGGTAGGGGCGGGCTGGGCCCCGTCACCATACTGTCCTACCACTGTCATCCGCCTGTCATGGCCGCTCTGTTTCATGCGCGCGATTCTATCCGGCGCATGAGAGGATGCCCTGACCACAAAGCCTTCCGTCATCGACCGTATCGACCAGACGCTGTTCGATGCGATCTATCGGCGCGCCCTTGTCTATAACACCTGCTGGGAAGACCCGGCGGTTGACCGCGTCGCCCTCGACCTCCAGCCCGACGACACGATGCTGGTCATCACCAGCGCGGGCTGCAACGTGCTCGACTACGCGCTGACCGGGCCGCGCCGCATCCACGCGGTGGACGCGAACCCGCGCCAGACGGCCTTGCTCGAGCTCAAGCTGGCCGGCATCCGGCGGCTCGCCTTCGACGATTTCTTCGCGGTCTTCGGCGACGGCCACCACCCGCACTTCGCCGCGCTCTACGCGGACCGGCTGCGGGGGGAACTGTCGCCCTTTGCCAAGGCCTACTGGGACCGGCATCAGGAGTGGTTCGCGCGGCCTGGCGGCAGCTTCTATTTCCACGGTCTCTCGGGCATCGTCGCGCGGCTCTTCCGCGCCTGGCTCCGGCTGCAGCCGCGGCTGCGGACCGCTGTCGCCGAGCTGTTTGACAGCCGCTCGCTCGATGACCAGCGGCATATTTACGACACCCGGGTCGGGCCGCGGCTGTGGCGGCCGGGGGTGAACTGGACGCTGTCGCGCCAGATGACCATGAGCCTGCTCGGCGTGCCCTATCCGCAGCGGCGTCAGGTCCAGGCGCAGCACGAGGCCGGCATCGCCGGCTTTATCCGCGAGGCGATCGAATACGTCTTCCGCCAGCTCCCGGTCTCGACCAATTATTTCTGGTCGGTCTATGTGCGCGGGCGCTACACGGCGCATTGCTGCCCGGAATATCTCAAGCTGGAGAATTTCCTCGCGCTGAAAGGCGGGCTCGCCGACCGCATCCGGCCGCACACCTGCACGGTCACGCAGTTCCTGCAGGGCACCGACGAGCGCATCTCGAAATTCGTGCTGCTCGACCACATGGACTGGATGAGCTCCTACTATCCCGCCGCGCTGGCCGAGGAGTGGGAGGCGATCTTCGCCCGCGCCACGGAAGACGCGCGCGTCATCTTCCGCAGCGCGCATGCGACGCCGAGCTATCTCGACCGGCTGGTGATCGGCGAGGAGCGGACACGGCTGAGCGAGCGCCTGACCTTCCAGCCGGCGCTCGCCGCCGCGCTCCAGCCGCTCGACCGGGTGCACACCTACGCCGGCTTCCACGTCGCGGATGTCAGGGCTTGAGGAGGCGGGCGTGAGCGCGCGCGCCGTCGATCTCCGCATTCTGGCGAGACTGCTGCGCGGCATGCCGCGCGGCGGGTCCTTGGCGGAGCGGCTGCAGGCCTTCTACGGGCCGCAGGCGGCCGGCTACGACGCCTTCCGCGAGCGCCTGCTGGCGGGACGGGGCGACCTGATCGCGATGTTGGACGTGCCCGACGGCGCGCAGGTCGTCGAGCTCGGCGGCGGCACGGGGCATAACCTCGGCTATTTCGGCGCGCCGCTGGCGCGGCTCGGCGGCGCCACGGTGGTCGATCTGTGCCCGGCGCTGCTGGCCGAGGCCCGCCGCCGCTGGGCGGGCGCGCCGAACGTCCATGTGGTCGAGGCGGACGCCACGGCCTGGCGCCCAGACGCGCTGGTCGACTGCGTCTATTTCTCCTACGCGCTGACCATGATGCCGGACTGGCGGGGCGCGATCGACAACGCGCTTGCCCTGCTGAAGCCTAGGGGGACGCTCGGGGTCGTCGATTTCTACGTCTCGGACGCCGAGCCGGCGCCGGGCATGGCGCGGCACGGCGTCTTCACGCGCCATTTCTGGCCGCGCTGGTTCGGCCATGACGGCGTCCACCCGTCGCCCGAGCCGCTCGCCTATCTCCGCGCCTGTCTGCCGGACCACGCGCTGCAGGAGCGCCGCGCGCCGGTGCCGTATCTGCCGGGACTCAAGGCGCCGTATTACCTCTTCGTGGGGCGAAAGGCCGGGTAGCGCCCCGCCGCATTGACTCGCCGGCCCAGATCGGAGATGGCTTCGCCGGCATGTATTCGGTGAAGGAAATCTTCTACACGCTGCAGGGCGAGGGCGCGCGGACGGGCCGCGCGGCGGTGTTCTGCCGCTTTGCCGGCTGCAACCTGTGGAGCGGGCGCGAGGCGGACCGGGCGGCGGCCGTCTGCCGCTTCTGCGATACCGATTTCGTGGGCACGGACGGGCCCGGCGGCGGGCGCTTCGACGATGCGGAGAGCCTGGCGCAGGCGATTGCCGGCCATTGGCCGGCGGGGGCGGCGGGAATGCCCTATGTCGTCTGCACCGGCGGCGAGCCGTTGCTGCAGCTCGACCGGGCGCTGGTCGACGCGCTGCACGCCCGCGGCTTCGAGGTCGCCATCGAGACCAACGGCACCCTCGCGCCGCCGGCCGGCATCGACTGGGTCTGCGTCAGCCCGAAGGCCGGCGCCGCTTTCGTGCTGCAGCGGGGCAACGAGTTGAAGCTCGTTTTTCCGCAGGACGGGCTCGACCCGGCCGCGCTGCTCGCGCTCGACTTCGACCATTTCTTTTTGCAGCCGATGGATGGCCCGGCCGCCGAGGCGAACACCGCGCGCGCGTGCGACTACTGCCTCGCGCATCCAGAATGGCGGCTGAGCCTGCAGACGCACAAATATTTGGGCATTCGCTGATGACCGACCGCGTGACCATCACCAAGAGCTTCGTCTTCAGCGCGGCGCACTGGTTTCCGACCATGCCCGAGGGGCACCGCTACCGGCGCATGCACGGCCATTCCTTCGCCGTCGAGCTGGCGCTTACCGGCGCGCCCGACTCCGAGCATGGCTGGCTGCAGGACTTCGACGAGGTCGCCGCCGCCGTCGAGGCGGTGCGGGCGGAACTGGACCATACCTGCCTCAACGACATCGCCGGGCTCGAGCTGCCGAGCCTGGAGAACCTCTCGATCTGGATCTGGCGGCGGCTCGTGCCGTCCCTGCCGGCGCTGTCGCGCGTCACGGTCCGGCGCGACGCCTGTGGCGAGAGCTGCACCTATGAAGGACCGGATTGCGGCTGAGCGCCGGCAGCCCTTCCCCGGCGGCCATTCGCCATAATGCTGTAATCGGCTACACTGCGCTTCGGTATCAATCAATAACAGAGGCAGGTGAGCCATGCTCCTGGTCGGCAGATATCAATCCCCGTTCGTGCGGCGCACGGGCATCGTCTTGAAGACGCTCGGCATGACCTTCGACACGAAGGGGCTGACGACCGCGAACGACACCGCGGAGATCTCGTCATACAACCCGGTCGGCCGCGTGCCCTCGCTGGTGCTCGACGACGGCGAGGTGCTGGTCGACAGCCAGGCGATCATCGACTACCTGCTCGAGGTCGGCGATCGCGACCACCGCCTGCTGGCCGCATCCGGGCCGGACCGGCGGGCCGTGCTCCGGCTCTCGGCGATCGCGCAGGGCGCCATGGAAAAGGCTGTCGCCTCCTATTACGAGCGGGGCCGCCGGCCGAAGGATAAGGTCTACCAGGGCTGGGTCGACCGTGTGGACGGACAATGCGCCTCCGCGCTGGGGGCGCTCGACGCCTCGGCCGCGGCGGGTCAGCCATGGCTCTACGGCGACCACATGACCCTGGCGGACATCAACGCGACCGTCGCCTTCGACTTCATTAGCCGGGCCGTGTCCTACCTTTTCAAGGACGGTGCCTATCCGGCGCTGACGGCCTTCGCCGCGCGCTGCAACGAGCTGCCGGCCTTCGCGGAGACTCGGCCGAAGGACTGAGCGGGGATGACGGCGCCGGGCGGGAAACCGGCCGGCGCCGGATGCGCTCCGGCAGGCCGAAAGGCGGGCTAAAATCCGCTCGGAATCGGCTGGATTCCGGTCTTTCCGAAGTTGGCGCTTGGCCGCTGATTTCCCAGCAAAAATTAATTCCTGTTCACCATCTTTTTTACTTGAATTTTACCGGTAGAGGTCTTAGGTACGCTTTGCCCTAATTCGCACGTGCCCGCGGACGCCGGCACAGATCCCTGACAAGGGATAGGCGTCTTAAAGCAACGACGGTGCGGGCTTTTTTGGTCTCAGTCCGGTTGTCCAAAGACCGGTGACACTGAAGAGGCACACCTTCATTGCCCTACGTGCGGAGCGGGCCTCCCGTTCCAATCTAAAGGCAGAAAACCTCGGATAGCCGCGCGTTGCGGTGAATCCGGTAACGCCGGGCATCGGCCCCGAGCGGGACAAGGCGTCTCCATCGCGTCCTCCCGTTCAACCGGTACCGGCATTGCGGTTTCTGTACGGGAGACAAGCGCATGACAAGCCAGCGCATCCTCGACTTCCTCGCCACCCGACGACCGGACGGCCCCTGCCTCGTTGTCGATCTCGACATCGTGCGGCGCAACTTCGAACGGCTCGCCGAGTCCTTTCCCGCGACCGGAATCTATTACGCCGTCAAGGCGAACCCGGCGCCCGAGGTCCTGAAGCTGTTGGCGTCCCTGAATTGTTCGTTCGACATCGCGTCGGTGCCCGAGATCGAAATGGTGCTGGCGACCGGCGCGACGCCGGACCGGATTTCCTACGGCAACACCATTAAGAAGGAGCGGGACATCGCCCGCGCCTATGCGCTCGGCGTGCGCCTGTTCGCCGTCGATTGCGTCGAGGAGGTCGAGAAGATCGCCCGCCAGGCGCCCGGCGCCCGCGTCTTCTGCCGCGTGCTGACCGACGGCAAGGGGGCCGAATGGCCGCTGTCGCGCAAGTTCGGCTGCCATACCGACATGGCGGTCGAGGTGCTGGAGCGCGCGCATGCGCTCGGCCTGGACGCGCATGGCCTGTCCTTCCACGTCGGCTCGCAGCAGTGCGAGCTGAAGGCGTGGGACAAGGCGGTCGGCGACGCCAAGAAGGTGTTCCGGTCCCTGGCCGAGAAGAGCATCAACCTCGCCATGCTGAACCTCGGCGGCGGCTTTCCGACCCGATACCTGAAGGACGTGCCGTCGACCCAGGCCTACGCCCGGGCGATCCAGCGCGCCATGACCAAGCATTTCGGCAACCGTCTGCCGGCGACGATCATCGAGCCCGGCCGCGGCATGGTCGGCGACGCCGGCGTGATCAAGACCGAGGTCGTGCTGATCTCGCGCAAGTCCGGCGACGACGACAAGCGCTGGGTCTATCTCGACGTCGGCAAGTTCGGCGGCCTGGCCGAGACCATGGACGAGTCGATCCGCTATCCGATCCGCACGCCGCATGACGGTAGCGAGATGGCGCCCTGCGTCATCGCCGGCCCGACCTGCGATTCGGCCGACGTGCTGTACGAGAAGACGCCGTATCCGTTGCCGCTGTCGCTCGAGATCGGCGACGAGCTGCTGATCGAGGCGACCGGCGCTTATACTTCGACCTACGCTTCGGTGGCCTTCAACGGCTTCGCGCCCCTGCCGACCTATATCGTGGGAGGGGAAGACGATGCTGCGCTTGCTGCCTGAGGCGCCGGGCCACGTCCCGGCGCGGGAAACGCTGCTCGACTGTTGCTTCGGTCCCGACCGGCATCTCAAGACGAGCCAGATGCTGCGGCAAGGCCGGCTGCCCGCCGAGGGGCTTGCCTTCTCGCTTCTCGACGGCGCCAGCCTGATCGGCACGCTCCGGTTCTGGCACATCGCCGCCGGCTCGGCCGGCCCGGCGCTGCTGCTCGGGCCGATCGCGGTGGAGCCGCGCTGGCAGCGCGAAGGCGCGGGCGCGATGCTGATGCGCCACGGATTGGCCGAGGCCGATCGCCTGGGCCATGCCGCGGTCGTGCTGGTCGGCGATGCGCCGTATTACGGGCGCTTCGGCTTTCGGCAGGCGCTGACCGAAGGGCTCGTGCTGCCGGGACCGGTCGAGCGTGAGCGTTTCCTCGGCCTGGAGTTGACGCCGGGCGCGCTCGCGGGCGCCGTTGGCGCGGTTGTCGCGACCGGCGCGACGGAAGACGGAGCCGACGCTGCGCTTTCTATGTCACCAATGACGGAGCAAACTCCCATCCCAACCCATGCCGCCGCGCGCTAGCGCCGCAGCCGACGGAGACCACGCCATGACCAACTGGCCCATCCACGCCCGTATCGACGGTCCCATCGTCATGATCGGCTTCGGCTCGATCGGCCGCGGCACGCTGCCGCTGATCCTCCGGCATTTCGCCTGCGATCCGGCCCAAATCACCGTGATCGATCCGCTGGACGACGACAAGAAGCTGGTCGAGGATGCGGGCGCGCGCTTCATCCAGGCGGCGGTCACGCGCGAGAACCACCGCGAGCTGCTGCTGCCGCTGCTGCAGCCGGTCGGCGGGCAGGCCTTCATGGTCAACCTGTCGGTCGACGTCTCCTCGACGGCGATGATGGAGCTCTGCAAGGAAGCGAACGCGCTCTACGTCGACACCGTCGTCGAGCCCTGGCTGGGCTATTACACCGACCCGTCGCTCACCATGGACCAGCGCTCCAACTACACGCTGCGCGAGACCGTGCTCGACCTGCGCCGGCGCATGCCGGGCGGGCCGACGGCGGTGAGCTGCTGCGGCGCCAACCCGGGCATGGTGTCCTGGTTCGTCAAGCAGGCGCTGCTGAACCTCGCATCCGACATGAACGTCGAGGTCGAAACGCCTGCGACTCGGGAAGAATGGGGCAAGCTGATGCAGCACCTCGGCGTGCAGGGCATCCACATCGCCGAGCGCGACACCCAGCGCGCCAAGAGCCCGAAGCCACGCGGCGTCTTCGTCAACACCTGGTCGGTCGAGGGCTTCATCTCCGAGGGCCTGCAGCCGTCCGAGCTCGGCTGGGGCACGCATGAAAAATCGCTGCCGATGGAAGGCCGCCGGCACGAGAGCGGCTGTGGCGCCGCGATCTACCTGGCCCGCCCCGGCGCCGGCACGCGCGTGCGCTCCTGGACGCCGACGGCCGACAGCCAGCTCGGCTTCCTGGTGACACACAACGAGTCGATCTCGATCGCAGACTTCTTCACG
>CAZPFL010000089.1:0-18844 GCA_964585785.1 uncultured Rhodospirillaceae bacterium | reverse complement strand
GAAAATTTTACTTCTTTCGCAGCCATTCTCGATTCAATCCTCTTCTCTGAATTCCGCGTTCCGGCCTCAGCCGATGACGCCCATAATGTCGCTTTCCTTCATGATCAGCAGGTTTTCCCCGTCGATCTTGACCTCGGTCCCCGACCACTTGCCGTAGAGAATCCGGTCGCCCTTCTTGACGTCCAGCTTCACGATGCGGCCTTCTTCGGTGCGCGCGCCTGCGCCGACGGCGATGATCTCGCCCTCGGACGGCTTCTCCGTCGCCGTATCGGGAATGATGATCCCGCCCTTGGTCTTGGTTTCCGCGGTCAGCGGACGAACAACAACTCGATCTTGCAGAGGCCTGATTTTCATTCGGCTCTCCCCTTCCTAGCTGGGATGGTTCCGATTATTTGGTCATCGCGGCGGGCGCCTTGGCACTCACCCGCCGTGAGTGCTAGCGCATATAAGGTGCAGGCAAAAAAGAGTCAACCGGCGGCGGGCAGCGCATCCAGCTCGGGCAAGGGTCTCTTGCCGAATCGGTGCTCGAACCGGGCCAGATCGGCGGGGTCCAGCGTAACCTGGACCGTCGCCTCCCCGTCCCTGTCCTCCCGCCCGAGCACGGTACCGTGGGCATAGAGCCAGGCCAGCGCGGCCCCGTCGGCGAGGTCGAGCTGGAAACGGTGCAGCCCCCTGGGCGTCGCCAGAATGCGGTCCAGCAGGGCCAGGAGCGCGTCACAGCCATCCCCGGTCCGCGCCGAGACCGCGACCACGTCGCGCTCCCGCCGGGTCCGCTCGCGCACCAGACCGCGGGCGGCCGGGTCGAGCAGGTCGATCTTGTTCAGCACCTCGATCTGGCGCTGCCCCTCCGGCAGGTCGAGCCCGGTCAGCACCTGCAGCAC
The DNA here is from genome assembly GCA_964585785.1 of uncultured Rhodospirillaceae bacterium. Lineage (GTDB taxonomy): Bacteria > Pseudomonadota > Alphaproteobacteria > UBA8366 > UBA8366 > WHUA01. The sequence continues at coordinate 17,963 of CAZPFL010000089.1, read as the reverse complement.
GTCGGCTTTCTGGATCTCGGTCTCCGGATGCGCGATGTCCCGCACGTGCAGGATCAGGTCGGCCTCCGTCACCTCTTCGAGGGTCGCGCGGAAGGCGGCGACGAGATGGGTCGGCAGTTGGGAAATGAACCCGACCGTATCGGACAGGATGAAGCGCTGGCCGGACGGCAGCGTGACCTGGCGCATGGTCGGGTCGAGCGTGGCGAAGAGCTGGTCCTCTGCGAAGACGCCGGCCTCGGCGAGGCGGTTGAACAGGGTAGACTTGCCCGCGTTGGTGTAGCCCACCAGCGCGACCACGGGATACGGCACCTTGCGCCGCGCCCGGCGATGCAAGGCGCGGGTGCGCTGCACGCCCTCGAGCTCGCGCCGCAGCCGGGCGATCCGCTCGCCGATCAGCCGGCGGTCGATTTCGAGCTGGCTTTCGCCCGGGCCGCCGAGGAAGCCGAAACCGCCGCGCTGGCGCTCCAAATGGGTCCAGCTGCGCACCAGCCGCGATCGCTGGTAGCTGAGCGCCGCCAGCTCGACCTGCAGCCGGCCTTCATGGGTCCGCGCCCGCGCGCCGAAGATCTCCAGGATCAGGGCGGTCCGGTCGATGACCTTGGCCTTGAGACCACGCTCCAGATTGCGCTGCTGCACGGGCGACAGCGCCGCGTCGACGACGACGACCTCGATCTCCAGCGCTTCGATCACGCCGCGCAGCCGCTCGACCATGCCCGAGCCGAGATAGGTCGAGGGCACGATGCGCGTTAGGCGCAGGATTTCCCGATGCGCCACCACGAGGTCGATCGCCAGCGCAAGGCCGACCGCTTCGTCGAGCCGCGACTCCGCATCGCGATGCGGCCCGGTGACGCCATCGGCAGCCCGGTGCCGCAGCTCCGGGCACAGCACGGCGGCCCGGCCGACGGAAGGCCCGTGCGCGACGGGCGTCCCATTCACATCCGGCCGGCCTGTCCCTTCAGGCTTACGCGTCGCCACTCTCCGCTTTGGACTCGAACAGCTGCACCGGTTGGGCCGGCATTACAGTCGAAATCGCGTGCTTGTAGACGAGTTGGGAATGAGCGTCGCGACGCAGCAATACGCAGAAATTATCAAACCAGGTAATGATCCCTTGTAACTTGACGCCGTTCACCAAGAAAATGGTGACCGGCATCTTGGCCTTACGGACGTGATTAAGGAATACGTCCTGAAGATTTTGGCCCTTCTCCGAAGACATAGGCTAGTCCCTTTTTTGTCGTTGGGGCTCGACCCGAACCCTGCAACTTCCACTGTGTTAATCATATGGGGCATAGCGAATATTCTGCAATGACCCCTCTCCGAATGGCACCAGTTTACAACGCGACCACGCAACTCGCTAGCTCTATACACGAGCGAAAAAGAACTTTTGGTTGAAAAATATTGAACTCCTCACCCTGAGGATCGGCGGCCCCGAGCAACACTGGCGTGCATCCCGTTTTATGCGCGATTTCCATATCAATTCCGGCATCGCCGACGAACCAAACGTCGGGCGCGGCGGAAATATCGCTTCCGGCGAGTGCCATGTGGACCGGGTCCTCGGCCGGCTTGTCCCGCGCCGCGTCGCCCGCGCCGACCATCCGGTGAAAATATTTGTCCCAATCGAGATGCGCCGCCTCGGCGCGAAGGTAGCGCCCGGTCTTGTTGCTGACGACCGCGAGACAGACCCCTGTTCCATGGATCGCCTGGAGCATGTCGCCCGCCCCCGGCAGCGGCATGAGGCATTCGATATGCAGCCGCTCATAAGCGTCATAGAAGCGCCGCGCGGCTTCCTCCCAGGCGTCGCCGAACAGTTTCGGGAAAGACTCGCGCATCGAGTAGCGCACCCGCTCGCGCGTCTGGTCCAGCGTCCAGGGCTCGTGCCCCATGGCCTCGAAGGTCTCGACCAGGGCCGCATGGATCGTTCCCCAACTGTCGACAAGCGTGTTGTCCCAGTCGAAGATGACGGCGCGCGGCCGCGCGATCCCGGATCGGATAGGGTCGCTCACCCAGCCCGCCTGGCCCTTTCCGGCTGCGGCGTCGCGGCCGCCTCCGCGCGCAGGCCGCGGCAGTAATCCATGTAGCAGGCGAAGATGCGCCGGCTCAGCGGGCCCGGCTTGCCGTCGCCGATGGTCGCGTCGTCGATCTTGATCACCGGGGTCGCGAAGGAGGTGGCGCTGGAGGTGAAGGCCTCGCGCGCCGCCTTGGCCTCCTCGACGCTGAACGGCCGCTCCTCGAAGGTGATGCCCTCTTCGCGCGCGATGCGCAGGATCGACAGCCGCGTGATGCCGTTGAGGATGGCGTAGGTCGCCGGCCGGGTAACCAGCTTGCCGTCATGGGTAACGATCCAGGCGTTGCTCGACGTGCCTTCGGTTACCATGCCGTCGGCGTCGACCTGCCAGGCCTCGTAGGCGCCGGCGCGCGCCGCCGTGGTCTTGCCGATGCAGTTCGGCAGCAGCGACACGGTCTTGATATCGCAGCGCTGCCAGCGGATGTCCGGGATCGTGATGACCTTCACGCCGTCGGCGAATTTGGCGTTGTTCGCATAGTCCGCCTGGCGCGTCGTCATCACCACCGACGGCTTGACGGACGCGCCCGGATATTTGTGGTCGCGGGGCGACACGCCGCGCGTGATTTGCATGTAGAGCAGGCCGTCCGTGATCCGGTTGCGCCGCACCAGCTCGCGCATCACCATCTTGAGCACGGTCCGGTTCATCGGCATGGCAATCTCGAGCTCACGCAACGAGCGCTCGAGGCGGTCGAGATGCGGCTCCTCGTCGATCATCCGCCCGCCGACGATGGTGACGACCTCGTAGACGCCGTCGGCGAACTGGTAGCCGCGGTCCTCGATATGCACCGCCGCGCTGTCATGGGGCACGTAGCGCCCGTTCACATATGCCTGTCTCGCCATTGCGATCCCTTCTCTTTCCCCGACCGCGAGCCGGTTTCCGGCGCGTTTGATAGAAATATGATGATGACCTAGAAAAACTCCAGCCTGACGGCGAACAGCTTCTCGACTTTTTTCACCGACCCCGTGGTCGCCAGCAGGATCACCCGGTCGCGGGCGCGCACGTCGGTATCGCCGCGCGGGATGATGACCGCGCCGTCACGCACGATCGCGCCGATGATCACGCCGGCCGGCAGCTTGCCCTCCTTGATCTGGGAGCCGACCAGGGGCGAGGTTTCCAGCGCCTCCGCCTCGATGACCTCGCCGAAGCCGTCGCGCAGTGAATGCACCGCGCGGATACGGCCGCGCCGGATGTGCTGGAGGATCGTCGAGACCGTTATCGCCCGCGGATTGACCAGCACATCGATGCCGAGCGTGGTCACGAGCGACGAATAGGTCGTCTTGTTGGCGAGCGCGATCGTCCGCTCGACGCCGTAGCGCTTTGCGAGCAGCGAGCCCAGGATATTGGTCTCGTCGTCGTCGGTCACCGCGACCACGGTGTCGGCGGAGCGGATGTTGATCTCCTCGAGGATCTCGGCGTCCAGGCCGTCGCCCCAGGTCACCATCGTATCGGGCAGCAGGGAGGCGATCTTGCGCGCCCGCGCCTGGTCGCGCTCGATAATGCGGGCGGTCATGTCCGGCGTCGCCTCGATCAGCTTGGCGAGGTTGAGGCCGATATTGCCGCCGCCGATGATCACCATGCGGTGCGCTTCCTGCTCCTGGTAGCCGAAAGCGGCGAGCGCGCGCGGCACATGCTCGGTATCGGCAACGAAATACACCTCGTCCCCCGGCACCATCTGGTCGGTGGATTTCGGGATGAAGGCGTTCTCCTCGTGCACGATGCCGACCACAACGATGTGCAGGTCGGGAAACAGCTCGGTGAGCTGGCGCAGCGGCGTGTTGACGATCGGGCAGTCTTCCATGCAGCGCACGCCGATCACCCGCACCTTGTCCTCGGCCAAGGGGATCATGTCGAAGGCGCCCGGCACGGCGAGCCGGCGCGAGATCGCCTGCGCCACCTCGATCTCGGGCGAGATGATGACGTCGATCGGCATGTGGTCGCGGCTGAACAGGTCGGCCCAGACCGGCTCGAGGAAGCTCTGCTGGCGGATGCGCGCGATCTTGGTCGGCACGTTGAACAGCGAATGCGCGACCTGGCAGGCCACCATGTTGACCTCGTCGGCGAAGGTCACCGCGATGATCATGTCGGCGTCCGCCGCGCCCGCATTCTCCAGCACGTCCGGCTGCGAGGCATTGCCGACGAAGGCCTGCACGTCGAGCGTCTCGTTGACCCGCGCGATCAGCTCCGGCGCCTGGTCGATCACCGTGACGTCGTTCTGCTCGCTCGCGAGATAGCTGGCGATGTGATAGCCGACCTGGCCGGCCCCACAGATGATAACCTTCATGGTCGTCGACCGTTTCCGCGCTCAAGCGCCTGTCTTGGTGACGCGCTCGGCGTTGTGAACGCCGAGCCCCTTGAGTTTCCGGTGCAATGCCGCGCGATCCATGCCGACAAAGCCCGCCGTGCGGCTGATGTTGCCGCCGAACCGCGCGAGATGGAAGGTGAGATATTGCCGCTCGAAGTCTTCCCGCGCCTCGCGCAGCGGCTGGTTCATGATGCCGAGCGACGCGTCGGAGCGCAGGAAATCCGGCGAGCCGCCGCCGATCGCTTCGGCCACGGCGTCCGCGCGCACCGGCGCGTCCGGGTCGCCCGAATTGGGCAGCAGCAGCCGCTCGATGACGTTGACCAGCTCCCAGACGTTGCCGGGCCATTCATAGGCCTGCAGCGCGATCAGCGCCTCCTCCGACAAGACGCGCGGCGAGCGACCCTTGGCCGCCGCGCAGCGCGCCATCACCTGCTTGGAGAGCTCGGGGATATCGGCGCGGCGCACCTCCAGCGGCGGCACCATGAGCGGCACGACGTTCAGGCGGTAATACAGGTCCTCGCGGAAGTTGCCGGCCTCGATCTCGCGCTTGAGGTCGCGGTTCGTCGTCGCGATCACGCGCACGTCGACCTCGACCCAGCCCTCGCCGCCCAGCCGGTTGAAGCGCGGCCGGTGCAGCACGCGGACGATCTTCGCCTGCGTCTCCATCGGCATGTCGGCGATCTCGTCGAGCAGCAGCGTGCCGCCATGCGCCTGCTCCAGCACGCCGACGCGGCGCGCCGAATTGGCCGTCGCCTCGTTCCCGAAAAGCGCGGATTCGAGCCGGTCGGGCTCGAGCCCGGCGCAATTGAGCACGACATAGGGGCCGCCGGCCCGGTTCGACCGGTCGTGCAGCAGCCGCGCGACGACGCTCTTGCCCGATCCCGGCGAGCCGGTGATCAGCACGCGGCTGTCGGTCGGCGCGACCTTCTCGAGCGCCTGGCGCAGATGGACGATCGCCGGCGAATTGCCGGTCAGGTCGACGATCGGGCCGCCGACCTGTTCCTTCAGCACGCGATTTTCCTGGCGCAGGCGGGCGTCTTCGAGCGCGCGCGCGATGGTGTGCAACAGCACGTCCGACTTGAACGGCTTGGTGAGGAAGTCGTAGGCGCCCATCTTGGTCGCGCGCACCGCCATGTCGAAGGTGGCGTGTCCGCTGATCATGACGACCTGCTGGTCGGGATTGTCGCGGCGAATCATTTCGAGCATCTGCAGCCCGTCATACTGGCTGTTCTGCAGCCACACATCGAGAATGATGAGGCTCGGCTGGCGCGCCTGGATGGCGCTCAACGCCTCGGCGCTGCTGCCCGCTTCACGCGTGGCATAGCCCTCGTCTTGCAGGATGCCGGCGATGATCTTGCGGATATCCGCCTCATCGTCGACGATCAGGATGTCATTGGCCATCAGGCCCTACCTCCCGGGACCAAGGCGGCGCCGGCCATCTCGGCCGTCAGCTCGGCGCGCGCTTCTTCTTGGCTGACCGGATTGCCCGGCAGCTCGAGCCGCACCCGCGCGCCACCCGTCGGCGCGTCATCGAGGCGAATGCCGCCCCCGTGGTCTTCCATGATTTTCTTCACGATGGCAAGCCCAAGGCCCGTTCCCTTGAGCCGCGTGGTGAAATACGGCTCGGTCAGGCGCTCGCGCGCTTCCTGCGGCAGCCCCTTGCCGTTGTCTTCGACTTCGATGGCGGTCGTCCCCTCTTCGTTGACCAGCCGGACGATGATCCTGCCCGGCGCCAGGCCGTCCCCTTGCCGACCGTCGATCGCTTCCGCCGCGTTGAGCATCAGGTTCGTCAGCGCCTGGCTCAGCTGGCGGCCGTCGCAACGATAATACATCGCGTGGTCCGGCAGTTCCGAGGTGATCGAGATTTTTCCATGCGCGGCGCGCTGCAGGAAAATCGTCTGCCGGACGAGATCGGTGAGGTTCTCCAGCCGCATCACCGGCGCCGGCACGCGCGCGAAGCTGGAGAACTCCTCGACCATGCGGCCGATATCGCCGACATGCCGGACGATCGTGTCGGTGCAGGTCGCGAAGGTATCGGGATCGCTGGTGATCTCGCGGAGATATTTACGCTTGAGCCGCTCGGCCGATAGCTGGATCGGGGTCAGCGGATTGCGGATCTCATGCGCGATGCGGCGCGCCACGTCGGCCCAGGCGGCCTTGCGCTGCGCGGCGACGAGGTCGGACACGTCGTCGAAGGTGACGACATAGCCTTTTATCTCCGCGCCGTCCCGCTCGATCGTGACGCGGACCATTAGCGTGTGCGTCTCCTTGGCGCGCTGCAGGCGGATCTCCGCCTCGACCGGCCGGCCGCTGCGCGACCGGCGCGCGTCGCGCAACAGCCCGTCGATTTCCGGCACCAGCTCGCCCAGTGGATGACCGACCATGCGCTCGGCGGGAATGCCGAGCAGGTCCGCGGCGGACGCGTTCGGCAGGTTGACCCGGCCCTGCTCGTCGAGACCGATGACGCCGGCCGACACGCCTTCGAGCACCGCCTCGGTGAAGCGACGGCGCTGGTCGAGCTGGCGGTTGGCTTCCAGCAGCTCCTGGCGGTTCTGCTCCAGGTCGTTGGTCATGCGGTTGAAGGCGCGGCTGAGCGAGCCGATCTCGTCCGGCGCGCCCTGCTCGGGCACGCGCGCGCTCAGATCGCCGGCGCGCACCCGCTCGGTCGCCGCGATCAGCGCGCTCAACGGCCGCGACAGCTTGGACGCCATCAGCAGGCCGACCCAGGACGCGGACAGCAGCATGACCATCGCGATGCCGACGAAGACCAACGCGAAGCTGACCTGCATGTCGGCGCGCTGGAATTCCAGCCGCTCGAACCGCTTCACCGCGCCGCGCGTCTTGATCGTATGCGCGACCACCTTGGGATCGACCACCCGGCCGACGAACAGATACATGTCGAGGAAGCCGTCGAGCCTCACCAGGGCGCGCACCCGGTCGTCGTCGGTGCCGGTCAGCACCGCGACCTCGCCTTTGCGCGCGATGTCGAGCGCGTTCTGCGGGATCGGGTCGATTTCCAGCAGGTAGGAGAAGCCCGAGCGGGCGCGAACCGTGCCGCTGCCGTCGAAGACGATCGCCTCGGACAGCTCGCGCACGCGGGTCTGGAAATCGACCACGCGGTTGAACAGCTTTGGATTGTTCTCCAGCGCCGGCGCGTCGCGGCTGAGGTCCTGCGCCATGGCGAGCGCGTCGGCGCGGATATTCTGCTTGTGCTCCTGCAGATACGCCTCCGCGACGGCGACCGATTCGTTGAGCACCGTGCGCACCTGGCTGCTGAGCCAGGACTGCAGGCCGAAATTGAAGAAGATGATGGAGGCGAGCGCGACGATGATCGCGGGCACGACCGAGACGAAGCCGAACAGCCGCACCAGGCGGACATGCAGACGCGAGCCGGCCGCGCCGCGGCGCCGCTCGACCCAGAGCGCCACGACGCGCCAGGCGATCACCACCGACAGCAGCAGGAGGACGATCAGGTCGGCGTACAGCCACAGCAGCACCTGGCCGGGGTCCGAGCCGAAGGGCGGGAAGCCCCGAATCGACGCGAAGGTCCCCGAGACGACAGCGACCGCAGCGACCGCGAGCGCGGCCGTCAGGATTCGGCCGAGATGAACGCTGGCCGCCCAGGCGGCGAGCCGTTCCATTCGGCGATGTACGCCCGGTGCAGGTTGCTCTGTCGCGCTCATCAAGCGGTCAGAATTGTGTCGCCGATACGGATTTCAGTATTCTGCAATGCGCCGCCGTCCGCCCGTGCTATCCCGGGCGACCGACCGTTGTCACCAAGAGCCGCCTATTGGGCCCCCCGGATAACCGCAATGTCAAGGTCCCGGATTTTCTTGCGCAACGTGTTGCGGTTCAGGCCGAGCAGCTGCGCGGCGCGCACCTGGTTGCCGCGCGTCGCCGTCAGGCTGAGCCGGATCAGCGGCCGTTCGACCTCGCGCAGCACCCGGTCATAGAGCCCGGACGCCGGCAACTCGCCTTCATGCGCGTCGAAATAGGTCTTGAGGTGACGCTCCACCGCCTCGGTCAGGCTTTCCTCCTCGTCGACGGCGTTCGACCCGTTGGCGGGGCCGACATCGGCCAGCTCCGCTTCCACCACGTCGGCGGTGATCGTCTCCTGCGAGTAAAGCGCGGCGAAGCGCCGGACCACGTTCTCCAGCTCGCGGACGTTGCCCGGCCAGCGGTGACGCTTCAGCCGCTCCATCGCGGCGTTGTCCAGCGCCTTCGCCGGCAGGCCTTCCGCCGTCGCCGAGGCCAGGAAGTGGCGCACCAGGTCGGGGATGTCGTCCGCCCGCTCGCGCAGCGGCGGCAGGCGCAGCGGCACCACGTTGAGGCGGTAATACAGGTCCTCGCGGAACAGCCCCTGCGCGACCAGGCGGCCAAGATCGCGATGCGTCGCGGCGACGATGCGCACATTGGCGCGGATCGGCGTGCGCCCGCCGACGGTGGTGAACTCGCCCTCCTGCAGCACGCGCAGCAGACGGGTCTGCGCGTCGATCGGCATATCGCCGATCTCGTCCAGGAACAGCGTGCCGCCGTCGGCCTGCTCGAAGCGGCCGGCGTAGCGCGTGTTGGCGCCGGTGAACGCGCCCTTCTCGTGGCCGAACAGCTCGCTTTCGATCAGCTCGCGCGGAATCGCGGCCATGTTGATGGCGACGAACGGACCGTTGCGCCGCTTGCCGTATTCGTGCAGCGCGCGGGCGACGAGCTCCTTGCCGGTGCCCGACTCGCCGGAAATCAGCACCGTGAGGTCGGTCGACATCAGGCGCGCGAGCACGCGGTAGATCTCCTGCATCGCCGGCGAGCGGCCGATCAGCGGCAGGTTCTCCTGCACGTCCACCTCGCCCGCGGCATGCGACGGCTTGGCCGACGCCTCGGACAGCGCGCGGTTGACCGTGCTCAGAAGCTCGTTGAGGTCGAAGGGCTTGGGAATGTATTCGAAGGCGCCGCGCTCCGCCGCCTTGACCGCGGTCAGCAGCGTGTTCTGCGCGCTCATCGCGATGACGCGCAGGTCCGGCCGCCGCTTGCGGATCTGGGGAATCAGGTCGAGGCCGTTGCCGTCCGGCATCAGCACGTCGGTGATGACGAGGTCCCCCTCGCCGTCCGAGATCCAGCGCCACAACGTGGCCGCATTGCCCGTGGTGCGCACGTGATGGCCCGCACGGCCGAGGGCCTGGGACACGACCGTCCGAATCGCCCGATCGTCGTCGGCGACGAGAATGACGGACTCACTCATCCTGGTTCTCCCTGCGCTTCATGACCGGCAGCATGACGCGGAACAAAGTGCGCCGCGGACGGCTCTCCACGTCGATCACGCCGCCGTGCTCGCCCACGAGCTTGGCGACGAGCGCGAGGCCCAGGCCGGAGCCGCCCATCTTGGTGGTGATGAAAGGATCGAATATCTGCCGGCGGAGGTTGTCGGGGATGCCGTCCCCGTTGTCCTGCACGCCGACGACCAGCGGCAGGTCCACCTGGCTCTCGGCGCCCGGGACGGCCAGCCGGAAACCCTGCTGGTAGGCCGTGCTGACGACGACCTCCCCGCCCTCCGCCGGGGCCGCCTCGACCGCGTTCTTGACGAGATTGAGGAAGATCTGGATCAGCTCGTCGCGGTTGCCGTAGACCGGCGGCAGCGACGGATCGTAGAGCTCCTTGATGTGCACGCCGGAGCCGAAGCCGGTCCGCGCCAGGCGGATGACATGCTCCAGCACCTCGTGGATGTTGACCGCGTCGCGGTCGATCGGCGGGCGGTCGGAAAACACCTCGAAGCGATCGACCAGCTTACAGATGCGGTCGACCTCGTCGATGATGAGCTGGGTGAGCTCGCGGTTCTGGCCGCTGCCCTCCTGCTCGATGAGCTGCGCCGCGCCGCGCACGCCCGACAGCGGGTTCTTGATCTCATGCGCCAGGACGGCGGCCATGGCGGTGACCGACCGCGCCGCGTCGCGATGGATCAGCGACTGATCGATGCGGCCCGCCATCGACTGTTCGTGCAGCGTCAGCAGGATCGAGCCGGGCTCATCGACGAGCGGCGCCAGATCGACCGCGACGGTGTGGCTGCCGATGCGCGGGGTCGAGAGCCGGACGCCGAACTCCGACATGCTGTAGCCGCGCCGCCGGGTCTTGTGGACGAGCGCGAAGACCGGGCTGTCATGCGGGATGATGTCCTGCAGGTTGACGCCCGACAGCGTCGCCATGCTGCCCTGGAAGAACTGCTCGGCGGCAGGGTTGAGATAGGCGATGTTGTCCTTCGCATCGACCGCGATGATCGGCACCGGCAGTGACGTCATGATCGTGTGCTCGATCGGCGAGTCCGGCGCCGTCATGACGGGCTCGGAATAACGGGGCTTGGCCGGGGTCATGCCGCCATCCTCTCCGCCGCGGCGTCGTAAAAGTCCGCGATGCGGCGGGCGACCTGCGCCGGCTCGTCGATGCGGTTGACCTCGGCCCGGAAGCTTCCCGAGTCGGGCAAGGACTTGGCGTACCAGCAGATGTGCTTGCGCGCGATGCGCGCGCCGTGGACCGATCCGTAATGCCGCAGCAGCGCGTCATAATGGTCCAGCACGACTGTCTTCTGCGCCGCCAGGCTCGGCTCGCAGAGTTCGTTTTTGTTCTCAAGAAACATGTGAATCTTTTTGATTATCCATGGATTTCCCTGTGAAGCCCGCCCGATCATTACGCCGTCCGCACCGGACAGCGCGAGGCAACGGGCGGCGTCTTCCGGGCCGGTGATGTCCCCATTCGCGACGACCGGAATGGTGACGGCCTCCTTGACCTGGCGGATGAAACGCCAGTCGGCCTGGCCCTTGTAGAACTGGCAGCGGGTGCGGCCGTGCACCGTGATCATCTGGATGCCGCATTCCTGGGCAATACGGGCGATCGCCGGCGCATTGCGCGACTGCTCGTCCCAGCCGGTGCGCATCTTCAGCGTGACGGGCACGGAGACGGCCTTCACCGTCGCTTCCATCAGCCGCGCGGCCAGCGTCTCGTCCCTGAGGATCGCCGAGCCCGAGAGCTTGTTGACCACTTTCTTGGCGGGACAGCCGAAGTTGATGTCGATGAACGCCGCCCCGCGGTCGACGTTGAGCCGGGCCGCTTCGGCCATCTGCTCGGGCTCGCAGCCGGCGAGCTGCACCGCCATGGGGTATTCCTCGGCGCAATCCGTCGACAGCTTGCGCATCTCGGCCCGCACGGCGCGGATCATCGCGTCGCTGGCGATCATTTCGGAAACGACGAGACGGCCGCCCAGCCGGCGCACCAGCTGCCGGAAGGGTGCATCGGTCACGCCGGACATGGGAGCGAGGAGAACCCGGGTTCCGATATCGATGGGCCCAATCTTAATGCCCATACATTAGGCACCTGAGAAATTGACTACAATATAGGCATTGTACACTGATTTCGCATATGCACAAGCATATGCTGCGGTACGAAAAGGCACCTGTTCGGAAGGGTTAATTCCACACGAAATAGGCCGGATTCTCAGCGCAGCAAGACATCGGTGACGAATTTCACGCCGGGATAGCCGAGTGTGACCAGCAAATAGCCGACGAGCACGATTCGGGCTGCCCGCCGGCCGCGCAGCCCGACCAAGTAATGCGCGATGAGCAGCAGCCCGATGACGACGAAGCCGACCGTCGTCAGTACCGTTTTGTGGTCGAAGGTGAGCACCACGCCCCTGATGAAATACTCCGTCGCCATGCCGGTCATGATGCCGACTCCGAGCACGATTTCGGAGGCCAGCAGCAGGCCAAGCTCGAGCCGCTCCGCATCGGCCACCGACGGCAGCCTTTCGGTCAGGCGGTAGCGCTGGCGAAGGCGCAGCGCCCGCTCCTGCAGCAGCACCGCCGTGCCCGCGATCGCCGCCAGCGTCAGCAGCACGTAGGTGACGACCGAGGCGACGATGTGCAGCGCGATCCAGGCCGGCGGCGCTTCCGCCAGCAGCGGCCGCCGCGGCGCGTTGTGCCAGATCGTCGCCAGCGCCGCCAAGAGGATGAGATAGGGCAGCAGAATCGGCGCGAGGCGCCAGGCATGGCGCAGCGCCCCGGCCAGCACCAGGAACATCACGAGGGTGCCCGCGACCGTGACCCAGATCGCCTCGGCGAAGCCGGTCTCCCAGCCCGCCCGCGCCTGCACCGCGGCCCAGACCGTAGCCGCCGCGGCCGCCAGCCCGGCCAGCGCCCAGAAGCGGCCGTCGCGCGCGAAAGGTCCATACTGGGATGCCACCGCGGCCGGCACCATGCAGACCAGCGCGGCGAGGCTGAAGACGGTCGTGCTGCCCATAGCGGCCTGTATATCACCGAAATTTCGGAACCGCACGGTCGCGCTTGGCAAGGCGGGCCCGAGACGCCAATATGCCGCTCTTCTGAGCAGCGAAGCGGGGATTCGCAACATGGCACGCACGGTCGCCCTGGTCTTGGCCGGCGGACGGGGAACGCGCGCCGGCGGCGGCGGCGTCCCGAAGCAATACCGCCCCATCGCGGGCGTGCCGATGATGCGGCTGACCCTGCAGGCCTTCGCCGCGCATCCGCGCATCGACGCGGTGCGCGCCGTCATCCATCCGGACGACCGGGCGCAATTCGCCGCGCTGTGCGGCGACCTCGGCCTGGGGGAACCCGCCTTCGGCGGCGAAACGCGGCAAGAATCGTCCCATAACGGATTGAAAAACATTGAAAATTTAACGCCGGACAACGTCCTGATCCAGGATGCGGCACGGCCCTTCACCGACGCCGGCACGATCGACCGGGTGATCGACGCCCTGGCGGAGACGCCAGGCGCGGTCGCGGCCGTCCCGGTCATCGACACGATTAAGCGCGCCGACAAACGAACGGATGGCGGCGACCGGGTCGCGGGCACCGTCGACCGGTCGGGGCTGTGGCGCGCGCAGACGCCGCAGGGCTTTCAATACCGCCCGATCCTCGCCGCCTTCCGCGCGGCCGGCGGCAATATGTACACCGACGACGCGGCGGTCGCGGAGGCCGCGGGACTGGAGGTAGCGCTGGTCATGGGGAACGAGGACAACATCAAGGTGACGACCGAGCGGGATTTCGCCCGCGCCGAGCAGATCATGCGCGAGCGCATGGGTGGTCCTGGGGGCGGCAGCGGCGGCGGTGATATCCGCGTCGGCACGGGTTTCGACGTCCACCGCTTCGAGCCCGGCGACCATGTCACGCTCTGTGGCGTCCGGGTTCCCCACGCGGCGGGCCTGAAAGGCCATTCCGACGCGGATGTCGGGCTGCATGCGATCACCGACGCGATCTTCGGCGCGATCGGCGGCGGCGATATCGGCGACCATTTCCCGCCGAGCGATCCGCAATGGCGCGCCGCCGATTCGGCGATCTTCCTGGCGAAGGCGGTCGAGGACCTTCGCGCCCGCGGCGGCGCGGTCTGCAATCTCGACGTCACGCTGATCTGCGAGCGGCCGAAGATCGGCCCGCACCGGGCCGCCATGCGGGCGCGCATCGCCGAGATCTGCGCCATCGACCCGGCGCGCGTGAACGTCAAGGCGACGACGACCGAAGAGCTCGGCTTCACCGGCCGGCGCGAAGGCATCGCCGCGCAAGCCGTCGCGACGGTCCGGCTGTGAGCCGCCGCCTCTCCTTCTGGCACCCGGCCAGCCTGATCGCGACCGGGTTCGGCGTCGGCAATATCCCGATTGCTTCGGGGAGCTGGGCCTCGCTCGCGGCGCTGCCCATCGGCTGGCTGATCGCGAGCACCGTCGGCGCGCTCTGGCTGGTCCCGGCCGGGCTGCTGGCGCTCGCGGCCGGGCTCTGGGCCACCGGCCGCTACTGCCGGGCGAGCGGCGAAAAGGACCCGAGCCGGGTGGTGATCGACGAAATTGCAGGCCAATGGCTCGCCCTCGCCCCGATCGCCTATCCCGACCCAGTACTCTACGCCATCGCCTTCTTCGCCTTCCGCCTGTTCGACATCTTCAAGCCCTGGCCCGCCGGCTGGATCGACCGCGACCTGCCCGGCGCGCCGGGCGTCATGCTCGACGATATCGTCGCGGGGATTTACGCTGCCATCTTGACCTACGGTTTCATCTACCTCGACACCGAGTTCGGGCTCCTGAAGCAACTTGGATATGTGTGATGTTTCCCAAGGTGATAACGGAAAAAGCAAAGATATTGCTCGAGGTTTGTGAGGGCAAGAAGCTGATGCTGGCGACGGTCGAGTCCTGCACCGGCGGGCTGCTGGCCGGCTGCCTCACCGCGATTCCCGGCTCCTCGGCCGTGGTCGAGCGCGGCTACGTCACCTATTCCAACGAGGCGAAGATGGAGGAGGTCGGCGTCGATCCGGCGCTGCTCGAGCGCCATGGCGCGGTCAGCCGCGAAGTGGCGGCGGCGATGGCGGCGGGCGCGCTCAGCCACGCCCCGGTCGACCTCGCCGCGGGCGTGACCGGCGTGGCCGGCCCCGGCGGCGGCACGGCGGCGAAGCCGGTCGGGCTGGTCTTCATCTCGGCCGCCATCAAGGGCGCGCCGCCGGTCGTGCGCGAGAACCATTTCTCCGGCGACCGGGATGCGATCCGCGAAGCCTCGGTCGCGGTCGCCCTCGACATGCTGCTGGAGCTGGCGCGGAGCCGGTAAATACGCCGGGCCAGTGAGCCCTCAGGCGGCGTTGAACAGCGCGGCGAGCTCGCGCATCGGGTGCCCGTCCCGCTCCGCCATCGGCTTCAGGCGGTGATCCCAATCGTCGAACACGTTGAAGAAGTCGGCCGGGTGGCGCAGCGGCAGCCAGTTGAGCCCGCGAAGCCGCGCGACGACTTCCGGCAGGTCGCCGGCCGTGGTGTCGTCCAGCACCTGCTCCAGGTAATAGAGCCCTTCCTTGTGGAAGCTGAAGGCCCAGAGCACGATCGCCGCCACCTCCGCGGCCCGCCCGGCACTGGCGACGCTGAACTGCACCTGGTCGAACAGCACTGTCCGGTTGCGCCCCTCGATCAGGAGGCAGATGCGCGGATCCTCGTCCAAGTTTGCATTTTCGCGCGGACGGCGGGCGAACAGCAGCACCTTCTCCACGGGCGTCAGCGCGCGGCCGCCGAGCAGCTCCATCACCCGCTGGCTCGCAAACAGTGTCTCATAGGCGGTCGGCCGGTCGAGACGGCGCAGCTTCACGCTCTCGCTGACCGCGTCGCTGGCGAACTCGATGCCGGCCCCGGTGAGCGCGCGCTCGATCGCCTCCAGCGTGCTGGTCCGCGGATCGCCGATGCCGCGCTCGATATTGTTGAGGGTGGCGAGCGAGATCCCCGCCCCGCGCGCGAGGTCGGACTGCTTGATGCCGATGAGCGACCGCGCCGCCCGAATCTGCGATGGACTGACCACGCCCCCGCTCCTGCCCCCTTGCGCCCCGGAATTCGCCGCCAACGCCCGGAAATTCCGGGCAATCCGATGCGGTACGGAGCGAATTACTTATGATGCCTAATATACTAGGGAATCCAATCGGCACCAGTCCATGCCTTCTCCATATTTTGTGGAAACTAATTTCACACGCACAAGTTGTTGACAGGCTGTGTCCGCCGAGTCGACCCCGGCGCGGGATGCCAAGCCTGTCGCTGCGCTTGTAGTCACGAAAGCTGCGCTTGAAGTAGGCGGCGGAACGGTGCGGAAGACAAAAAACAGTCGTCATTCGCCGGCTCGACCGGCGAGCTTTCGGATCATCCCGGCGCGGCCGAGCCAAGCGCAGCGCCGTGCCGTGGACACCCCGATCAAGTCGGGTTGTGACGATAGGTGGAGTGAGGCCTGACGGCGCTCTACGCCGCGCCCTGCGTGCCGTAGAGCGCGTCGGCGCGCTGTTCGAAGGCGCGGACCATGCGGTGGACGGCCTCGTTGAACAGCTTGCCCATCAGCATTTCGAGGAGGCGCGAGCGGAACTGGAACTCGATGTGGAAGTCGACGACGCAGCGCCCCTCGCCGTCCGGCTCGAAGCGCCATTGATTGACCAGGTATTTGAACGGGCCATTCTCGTACGTCACGTCAATTCGGCGGTTTGGCCGGTCGAGCGTCACCAGGCTGGTAAAACGCTCGCGTATCCCCTTGAAGCCGATGGCGAGCTCGGCGCGCATGCGCGTCTCGCAGCGGCTGAGGATGCGCGCCGCCACGCACCAGGGCAGGAATTCCGGGTAGCGCCCGACATCGGCGACCAGGTCGAACATCTCTTCCGGCTTGTGCGGCAGGACGCGCTGTTCGGAGTGGCTGGGCACGGAAACGGGGAACGGTCAGACGGCCGCGAGCAGGCGCTCGCGCGCCGCGCGCAGCCGGAGGAAGTCGTCGCCCGCATGATAGGACGAGCGGGTCAGCGGCGAGGCCGAAACCATCAGAAAGCCCTTGCCGCGCGCCTGGCGGGCGTAGCTCTCGAACTCCGCGGGCTCGACGAAGCGGTCGATCGCCGCGTGCTTCGGGGTCGGCTGGAGATACTGGCCGATGGTGATGAAGTCGACGTCGGCGGCGCGCAGATCGTCCATCACCTGCAGCACCTCGCCCTTGCCCTCGCCGAGGCCGACCATCAGGCCGGACTTGGTGAAGATCGACGGGTCGATGCGCTTGACCCGGCTCAGCAGCTCGAGGCTGGTGAAGTAGCGCGCGCCGGGACGGATCGTCGGATAGAGCCGCGGCACCGTCTCGATATTGTGGTTGAACACATCCGGTTTGGCGTCGGCGACGATTTCGATCGCGCCGTCCTTGTGCATGAAGTCGGGCGTCAGCACCTCGATCGTCGTGCCGGGCGAAAACTCGCGGATATTGCGGATCACGGCGGCAAAATGCGCCGCGCCGCCGTCATCGAGGTCGTCGCGGTCGACCGAGGTGACGACGACATGCGCCAGGCCCAGTTCCTTGACCGCGGCGGCGACGTTGACCGGCTCCATTGCGTCGAGCGGTTTCGGCTGCCCGGTCGCGACGTTACAGAAGGCGCAGGCCCGCGTGCAGGTCTCGCCCATGATCATGAAGGTGGCGTGCTTCTTGGCCCAGCATTCGCCGATGTTGGGGCAGCCCGCCTCCTCGCAGACCGTGTGCAGGTTCTTGCCCCGCATGAGGTCGCGGGTCGCGAAATATTCCTTCGATGTCGGCGCCTTGACGCGGATCCACGCCGGCTTCCGCTGAATCGGATTGTCCGGCTTGTTGCGCTTCTCCGGATGGCGGAGCGGCGTCGTGGGAGCGGTCGTCATGCCAATGCCTTAACGGATGCTGCTTAAGCCCGGATTAAGATTAGAAATGTATCGCGCGGCCGTAGGCGTCAAGCACGGACTCGTGCATCATCTCCGACAGCGTCGGATGCGGGAAGATCGCGTGCATCAGCTCGGCCTCGGTGGTTTCCAGCGTCTTGGCGATGCCGAAGCCCTGGATCAGCTCGGTAACCTCGGCGCCGACCATATGCGCGCCCAGCAACTCGCCGGTATCCGCGTCGAACACGGTCTTCACCATGCCTTCCGGTTCGCCCAGCGCGATCGCCTTGCCGTTGCCGATGAAGGGGAAGTGCCCGACCTTGACCTTGTGGCCCTTCTCCTTCGCCGCCGCTTCGGTCAGGCCGACGGAGGCGACCTGCGGCGTGCAATAGGTGCAGCCGGGGACGTTGGTGGTATCCAGCGGATGCACGTCGTTCACGCCGGCGATCTT
>CAZPFL010000088.1:0-18991 GCA_964585785.1 uncultured Rhodospirillaceae bacterium | reverse complement strand
CGAGGCCGAACTGCTTGCCGATGATGAGGGCCTCGCCGGCCGCCGCCAGCCCGATCGCGGACAGCATGTTGTTGAGCGCCTTCATGGCGTGGCCCGAACCCACCGGACCGCAGTCGAAGATCTGCCCGCCCATGATGTCGAGCAGCGCCCGGCAGCGCTCGACCTCGGCCTTGCCGCCGCCGACCATGATGGCGAGCGAGCCGTCGGTCGCGCGCCGGACGCCGCCGGAGACCGGGGCATCGACCATGGCGATGCCGCGCTCGGCCAGCTCCTTGGCGAGCGTGACCGTGCCGGTCGGGTCGGATGAGCTCATATCGACCAGCAGCTTGCCCTTGTCCATGTGCTCGGCGAGGCCGGGCTCGCCGTCCTGGCCCAGGACGATGCGCCGGACGTCCTTGCCCGTGGGCACGATGGTGATGACGATATCGGCGTTGCGGGCGACGCTTTCGAGCCCGTTGGCCGGGCTGGCGCCGAATTCCTCGACGAATTTGTCGACGACCGTGCGATTAAGGTCGTAGACGATGAGGTCCTGGCCCGCCCTGGCGAGATTGGCCGCCATGGGCAGTCCCATATTGCCGAGGCCGATAAATCCAACGCGCATTCTGTTTCTCCCGAGTCGGTGCTGATTCCCTAGGGCGCTGCCGAGGACGTCAATGCAGCGGCGTGGTCCTTGTGACGAACAGATTTACTCAGTACCATGCCACCACACAACACGACAAAATGCCCAGTCACGGGGGGTGCGGGCATGGCACAGAAAAGCATCGAGCGGGACGACGCCAAGCCGTCCCGCACAGACGGACCGCCGTCCATTATTGCGGCGGGGCTGAAGATTATCGGCAATGTGGTGAGCGCCGGCGTCGTCCACATCGAAGGCGAAGTGGACGGTGATATCCAATGCGCCGACTTGACGATCGGCGCTGACGGCACGGTGACCGGTCATGTGACCGCCGCCAGCGTGCTGGTTCTCGGCCGGATGGCCGGGACCATCCGCGGGAAAAGCGTGCGGATCGGGCGCGGTGCCCGGGTCACCGGCGAGGTCATCCACGAGCGGCTGACGGTCGAGGCCGGCGCCTGGCTGGACGGGTACTACCGGCCGGTGGAAAAGCTGGCCATGTCGGCGGACGTCGATGTCCGCCGCCAGATCGGCCGGGCCTCGCAAGGCGGGTCGCTGCTGCCGCGACGGGTGCTGCCGCCGTTCCGCAAGCGCCAGCGCGGCACGGTGACGCTGCAAAAGCCGCCGGAGCCGACGTCGAAGCCTCTTCACTAAAAAGTTACGACTTGGTCCCATTCTCGCCGTTTGCCCGGCCGGACGGCGGCAATGGCCCTGTGGTGCGATGAGCCCGAACGGAGGAACCAAAGCATCCGATGGACGATTGGTTTGAAGAGAAGCTCTATCCCGGCTACCGGACGAAAATGAAGATCGACAAGGTGCTGTACGAGGGCGACAGTGAGCATCAGAAGCTGCTGTTGTTCGAGAACGCGCTTTACGGCCGAGTGCTGGCCCTGAACGACATCGTCCAAACCACCGAACGCGACGAGTACATCTATCACGAGATGCTGACGCATCCGCCGATCCTCGCCCATGGCGCGGTGCGGAAGGTCCTGATCATCGGCGGCGGCGACGGCGGCATGCTCGAAGAGGTGCTGAAGCATCGCGGCGTCACCAAGGTCACGATGGTCGAGATCGACGCGGACGTCGTCCAGTTCAGCAAGGAGCACCTCCGCTTCATCTGCAACGATGCCTTCGAGGACCCGCGGCTCGACCTCGTGATCACCGACGGCGTCGACTTCGTGGAGAAGGCCGACGAGCGTTACGACGTCATCATCGTCGATTCATCCGATCCCGTCGGCCCGGCCGAGGTGCTCTTCACCCAGCGTTTCTACACCGGGGCCAAACGGTGCCTCGCCCAGGGCGGCGTGCTGGTCACCCAGAACGGCGTGCCCTTCCACCAGAGCGAGGAGCTCGCCCAGACGATCGCCTGCCTCCGGCGGCTGTTCCGGGATACCTCCTGCTACGTGGCGCCGGTGCCGATTTATATCGGCGGGCTGATGGCATTCGGCTGGGCGACCGACAACATAACGCTTCGCCAGACCCCGCCGGAACGGCTCCAGGAGCGCTTCCGGGCGGCCAACCTGGACACCCGTCAATATTCGCCCGAGGTCCACGTCGCGGCCTTTGCCTTGCCGCCCTGGATCAGGGCGATCATGGACCCGAAAAAATAATGGTTTGGGTCAAATTTTCACTTGATTCCCAGGGTCCAAAGCCTCATATGACCCGCTTTCGGCGAAAGCCGTTCATCTGCTGATTGGGAGACATGCGATGCCTCGGGCTGCTGTCCAATTGGGGATGGATGCGAATCCTTCCATTGACCTCCGCACTGACGACCACACCCCGGCGATGGAGGAACGGCGCGATACGCCCGTCAGCCTCGCCGATGTCCGCAAGGACTATTTCATTCGACGGAACGGCGTCCAGTATGCCGGCACCCACCTGATCATCGATCTGTGGGGCGCGCGCCGGCTGGACGACCTCGCGCATATCGAGGAGACGTTGCGCGAGTGTGTCCGGGCGGCCGGGGCCACGCTCCTTCATATCCACCTGCACCATTTCACGCCTAACAACGGCGTGTCCGGTGTGGCGGTGCTGGCGGAGTCCCATATCAGCGTTCATTCGTGGCCGGAGAGCGGTTTCGCCGCGTTCGACGTGTTCATGTGCGGCAACGCCGACCCGCATCAGGCGATCGAGGTGCTGAAGCGCGCCTTCGAGCCGGAGCGGGTGCATGTCGGCGAGCATCTGCGGGGCCGGATGGAATGACGCAGTGGACCGAAGAGGTCGATCCGGTTCACGGTGACTTCAGGGTCCAGCTGCGCGTCGAGAAGGTCCTGTACGAGCGTCAGACCGAGCATCAGCATATCCTGCTGATCGAAAACCGGACCTACGGCCGCGTTCTGCTGTTCGACGGCATCGCTCAGGTCGCGGAGAACGACGAGTTCATCTACCATGAGATGCTAACCCATGTGCCGGTCCTGGCGCATGGCGCGGTGCGCTCGGCGCTGGTCATCGGCGGTGGCGACGGCGGCGCGGTCGAAGAGCTGTTCAAGCACCGCGACATCGAACGGGTCGACTTGGTCGAGATCGACGAGGCCGTGGTCGAAATGAGCAAGCAATATCTGCGCTCGGTCTGCGGCGACGCGTTCGAAGACCCCCGGCTGCGGCTCACCATCGGTGACGGGGTCGAGTTCGTGGCCGAAAGCGACGAGCTCTACGACCTCATCCTGGTCGATTCCAACGATCCCACCGCCGAGACGAATATCCTCTACAGCGAGCCCTTCTACCGGCATTGCGCCGACCGGCTGGCGGCCGGCGGCGTGCTTGTGTCGCAGAACGCGCTGCCCTTCTTCAATCGGGACTGGCTGCGCAAGCCGATCGCGCGGCTGCGCAAGATCTTCCCGGACGTCGGCTGCTACCAAGTTGCCGTGCCGAGCTTCTATGGCGGGTTCATGGCGTTCAGCTGGGCAAGCGCCGACAAGGCGCCGCGCCAGGTGACGCGGGAGACGCTGGAGGCGCGTTTCCGTGCGGCGGACCTCGGCACGGGCTACTACACGCCCGACATCCATCGCGCCGCCTTCGCCCTGCCGCCTTACGTTCTGAGCATGCTGGCCTGATGAGCGAGCGGCTGCCGACCGGCCTCTGGGTCACCGCGCATGTCGCCCGCTGTTCGTCGCAAGGCATTTCGGTCGTCGTCGTCCGACGCGGCGACCCGCATCGCGGCGTCGTCATCGTCAAGGAGCATCGGGTCGGCGAGGGCTTCCGCGCGGTGACCCAGGCCCGGGACCCCGACGGGAAGCTGACCTGGCAGCGTGCCCATGGCGACCGCTGGGTGCCTGAGGCGGAGGTCGACGGCTATATCGAGCGGCAGGTCGCCTACGACCCCGACCTCTGGGTCATCGAGATCGAGATGCGGCCTGGCGACGACGACTGGTTCCAAGGGCCCGTCGTCTGAGGAGCCCCTGCCTTGCCGACCCTTAAGGATCGGTATATTCGATAGGCAAAGGTCTTCGAAAAACCGGTTGCCGTCAGGCCTGTGCCGCCCGTGTGGGCGGCCCTGCGGCCATCGCAATCACATGGGAGAACAACATGCCGAAAGAGCTCTATCACATCATTGCGGGTGAGCGCGTCGCGGGAACGAGCGGACGGTTCGGTGACGTGTTCAATCCGGCGACCGGCGAGGTCGCATCGCGCGTGCCGCTGGCCTCGGCCGAAGAGGTCGATCAGGCGGTGCGCAAGGCCGTGGCGGCCTTCCCCGCCTGGGCTGCGACGCCGACGCCCCGCCGCTCGGGGGTCATGTTCGCCATGCGCGAGCTGATGGTGAAGAACATCGACAAGCTCGCCGAGCTGACCGGGATCGAGCACGGTAAGACGCTGGAGGACGCCCGCGGCGAGATCCAGCGCGGAATCGACGTGGCCGAGTTCGCCTGCGGCATCCCGCACCTGATGAAGGGGGAGATGTCGCCCAACATCGGCGGCGGCATCGACACCTTCTCGATCCGCGAGCCGATCGGCGTCGTCGGCGGTATCACGCCCTTCAACTTCCCGGTCATGATCCCCTGCTGGATGGGCGTCATGGCGGTTGCCTGTGGCAACGCGTTCATCAACAAGCCGTCGGAACGGGACCCGTCCGCCGCGCTCTTCCTGGGTGAGCTGTGGAAGGAAGCGGGTCTTCCGGACGGGATCTGGGGCGTGGTCAACGGCGACAAGGAGGCCGTGGACGCCCTGTTGGCGCATCCCGACGTGCCGGCGATCAGCTTCGTCGGGTCGACGGCGATCGGCGAATACGTCTATCGCACGGGCACGGCGCACGACAAACGGGTGCAAGCCTTCTGCGGCGCCAAGAACCACATGGTCATTATGCCCGACGCCGACATGGACCAGGCCGCCGATGCGCTGATGGGCGCAGCCTACGGCTCAGCGGGCGAACGCTGCATGGCGATCTCGGTCGCCGTGCCGGTCGGCGAGCACGCCGCGCAGGAGATCGTCAAGCGCCTGACCCCGCGCGTGCAGGCGCTGCGCATCGGCCCCTACAACGATCCGGAAGCGGATATGGGCCCGCTGGTCACGCCGCAGGCGAAGGCGCGGGTCGAGGGTTATATCGCGGCCGGGGTGAAGGAAGGCGCCGAGTTGCTGGTCGACGGCCGGGGCGCCTCGCTCCAGGGCTATGAAAAGGGCTTTTTCGTCGGCGGAACGCTTTTCGACCGGGTCACGACCGACATGTCGATTTACAAGGACGAGATCTTCGGCCCGGTGCTCAGCATCGCGCGCGCGGGCGATTTCGACGCGGCCGTCGGCATGGTCAACGGCTGTGAATACGGCAACGGGGTTGCCATCTTCACGCGCGACGGTGACGCCGCGCGGACCTTCACCAACAGCGTCGATGTCGGCATGATCGGCGTCAACGTGCCGATCCCGGTGCCGGTGTCCTTCCATCACTTCGGCGGTTCCAAGCGCTCGAAGTTCGGCGACACGTTGACCTATGGGCCGCAGTCGGTGAATTTCTTCACCAAGCTGAAGACGGTCTCCGCCCGCTGGCCGAGCGGTATCCGCGAGGGCGTGCAATTCACCATGCCGACGAATCGTTGACGACCTCGTCGCATCGAAGCGGGTTGCGGCGGCGGGCCTCACGGTCCGCCGCTTTTTCATGTCGCCGGGCTCGCATTGGTATTATGCTGCCCGGGCGGCGGTAATGAGCGTGCCTGCGATGGCGAATGGACGCAGCGGGTCGGCGTCGACGCCTTACGCCGCACTATTGACACGAGCATCAACGACACGGGCATTAACGACGCGGGACGAGAGGCTCTCATGACGCGCTCAGTGCTGGGACTGGCCGTGATCTTCGTGTCCGCCGTAGCTTTCGCGGCGCCCGCCCTGGCGGCTTCGGAGGATTGCCCGCGCGGCGATCTCGATAGCCGCTATTGCGACCGTGACGGCGACCTGGTCGCCGACCTGCCCCGTGACAAGGAACAGTGGATCGACCCCGAGACGATCCTCTTCACCTACACGCCGGTCGAGGACCCCGCCGTCTACGCGAAAATATGGGATGGCTTCATCCGGCACATGGCGAAGGTGACCGGACGGAAGGTCAAATATGTGCGGGTGCAGTCCTACGCCGCCGAGCTGGCGGCGCTGCGGTCCGGCCGGCTGCACGTCGCGGGCGTGAATACGGGCGGCAATCCCGCTGCCGTGAATTGCGCCGGCTTCGTGCCGTTCGCGATCATGGGCGCCGCGGACGGTTCCTTCGGCTACGAGATGGAAATCATCGTCCCCAATGACAGTCGGATTCGCACGCCGGCGGATCTGAAGGGACGAACGCTGACCTTCACTGCCAAGACCTCCAATTCCGGCTTCAAGGCGCCGACGGCCTTGTTGCTCAGCGAGTTCGGCCTGCAGGCGGAGAAGGACTACAGGGTCGCGTTTTCCGGCAAGCACGACACCTCCGTCCTCGGCGTCGCCAACCGGGATTACGAGGCGGCCGCGGTTGCGAACGAGGTGATGAAGCGCATGATCGCCCGCAAGGCCGTCGATCCGGCGAAGATCCGCAGCATCTACAAGTCGCAGACCTTCCCGACCACCGGATACGGCCATGTCTACAACCTGCATCCCGATCTGGCCGCGAAGGTCCGCTACGCCTTTTTCACCTTTTCATGGAAGGGATCCGCGCTTCAGAAGGAGTTCCGCGGCGAAGACCGCTTCATCACGATCAACTACAAGCGCGACTGGGCGGTCGTCCGTAAGATCGATGCCGCCAGCGGCGTGCGTTATTCCTGCCTGTGAGCCTATCGAGGCCTGGGGCGACTGCCAGGGGCCTCGGCTGACCGGGTCCTTCCCTTTGCCGGCAACCCGTCTATAACCGGATGCGTTTACCCG
The DNA here is from genome assembly GCA_964585785.1 of uncultured Rhodospirillaceae bacterium. Taxonomy (GTDB): domain Bacteria; phylum Pseudomonadota; class Alphaproteobacteria; order UBA8366; family UBA8366; genus WHUA01. The sequence continues at coordinate 12,069 of CAZPFL010000088.1, read as the reverse complement.
CCGTAAACCGCGAGCCGATAGAGATCTGGGTGTGACGGACGAGATTTACGATCTGCTGATCATCGGCGGTGGCATCAACGGGGCGTCGATCGCCCGCGATGCCGCCGGACGCGGCCTTTCCGTGTTGCTGTGCGAGATGGGCGACCTTGCCGGCGCGACCTCGTCGGCGAGCAGCAAGCTCATCCATGGCGGGCTCCGCTACCTCGAGCAGTACGCCTTCCGCCTGGTCGCGGAATCGCTGCGGGAGCGCCGCGTGCTGCTGCACAACGCGCCCCACATTATCCGGCCGCTGGAGTTCGTGATGCCGCATGTGCCGGCGCTCCGCCCGGCCTGGATGATCGGCGTTGGGCTCTGGCTCTACGACCATCTCGGCGGGCGGCATGAGCTCCCCCGGTCGCACGCAGTCTCGCTGCGGGACAGCGTCTATGGCGCCGGGCTGAAACCGGGACTGGTCAAGGGGTTCGTCTATTCGGACTGTCGGGTCGATGACGCGCGCTTCGTCGTGCTGGCGGCAATCGATGCGGCCGGGCAGGGCGCGGCGATTCTCCCGCGCACCCGCTGCAGCGCGGCGCGGCGGCGGGGCGGCGTCTGGCATTGCGTTCTCGAAGGAGAGGCCGGGCAGCGCGAAATCCAGGCCCGGGCGCTGGTGAACGCCGCCGGTCCCTGGGTCGAGCAGGTCATCCACGCGGTCGCGGGCGCCAACGCGCCGGCGCATGCCCGGCTGGTCAAGGGCAGCCATATCGTCGTGCCGCGGGTCCATGACGGCGCGCACGCCATGATCCTGCAGAATGACGACCGGCGCATCATCTTCGTCATTCCCTACGAGGGCGCCTTCAGCCTGATCGGCACGACCGACATCCTCTGCGAGCACGGGCCCCAGCCGGTCGAGATTTCCGACCGGGAGGTCGAATACCTCTGCGCCGCGGTGAACCGCTATCTCGCGCGCGCGATCGGTCCCTCCGACGTGGTGTGGAGCTACGCCGGGGTGCGACCGCTTTACGACGACGGCAAGACCGACCCCTCCACCGTGACGCGGGATTACGTGCTGGAGCTCGACGTGTCGGGCGGCGCCGCGCCGCTGCTGTCCGTCTTCGGCGGCAAGATCACGACCGCCCGCAAGCTGGCCGAGCACGCGCTGGAGAAGCTGGCGGAGGGCGGCATCGGCATGGGGGCCGCATGGACCGAGACCGCGCCGCTGCCGGGCGGCGACATGGACTCCTTCGCGGGCTTCCTGGCGGCGCTGCGGCGCGACTTCGCCGCGCTCGATCCGGCCTGGGTCGAAGCGCTCGCGCGGCGGCACGGCACGCGGGCGCGGGCGATCCTCGACGGCGTGCGCGGCCCGGCCGATCTCGGGCAATCCTTCGGCGGCGGGCTCTACGGCCGCGAGGTCGCCTGGCTGAAGCGCGAGGAATGGGCGCGCGACCCGGCGGACATCCTCTGGCGCCGGACGAAATGCGGCCTCCATATGACCGCCGCCGAGCGCGCGGCCTTCGAAGACCACTTCCGCGATCAGATGGCGAGCAGCCGGTCCGGGTAGTCGGTGAACGCCGCTTCGACGCCCCAGTCGAACAGCAGGCGGCCGCGCGCCGCGTCGTTCACGGTATAAGTGAGAAGGTGGTAGCCGGCCTGCCGGACCTCGGCCGCCGTGTTGCGGTTGAGCGAACGGTGATTGCAATGGATCGAGACGCAGCCGAGCGCGGCGGCGTCTCGCTGCCAGTTCCGTCCGAGCTTGCTTAGCAGGTAGCCGCGCGCGAGCGACGGCGCGGCGTCGCGCGCCGTGACGAGAGCCTCGATCGCGAAGCTCGACAGCAGCGGCGGCGGCAGCGAGGCAGGCCAGGCGGCCGCCACGCGCCTGGCGACGACGGCGCCGGTCTCGGCCTCGCGGCCCGTGGTCGGCTTGATCTCGATGTTGGCGCCGAGCCCGAGCGACTGCAGCAGCGCGATGGCTTCTGTCAGGGTCGGCACGCGCTCGCCGGCGGCGGCCTCCGAATACCAGGCGCCGGCGTCGAGCGTCTGCAGCGCGGCGAGCGTCATCGTCGCCAGCTTGCCCTTGCCGTTGGTCGTCCGGTCGACGGTCTCGTCATGCAGCAGGACCGGCTCGCCGTCCCGCGTCAGCGCCACGTCGAACTCCACCCAGCGCGCGCCGAGCTGGGCCGCCCGGCGGAAGCCGGCAAGCGTGTTTTCCGGCGCGTGGCCGGCGGCGCCGCGATGACCGATCACGCGCGGCAGGGCAAGACCGCTATGGCTCATGATGCTGCCGCACCTCCGTATTGAAACATGCGCCAGACGAGGCTGGCGATATAGGCGCCGTAGCAGGTCAGAAGGATCGCGCCTTCGCGGCGGCTGATGCGCCAGTCGGTGATAAGAATCGGAAATAGGATCATCGTCGAGGCAAGCAAGACCCAGATGTCGTAGTGGCGGATTTCGGCGCTGAACGGCAGGTGGCCAGCGAGCGATGACGCGCCGAGAATCCCCAGGATATTGAAGATATTGCTGCCGATGATATTGGCAACCGCGACGTCGGTGTGCCCGCGCCATGCGGCGATCATGGTCGCGGCGAGCTCGGGCAGCGAGGTGCCGATCGCGACCACGGTCAGCCCGAGAATGGCGTCGGGCACACCGAGATCTTTCGCGATGGCGGCGGCGCCGTCGACCAGCAGCGACGCGCCGAGCACGAGCCCGCCGAGCCCGGAAAACAACGAGATCAGGCCGGCGGCGAAGCTCACCGGCAACGCGACGATGGCGTCCGCTTTTCTTTCGTGCAGCACCGCGGCGAGGCCCGCCCATTTGCGGTCCTGGCGATAGGACCACACCACGAACGCGGCCATCAGACCGAGCATGATGGCGCCCTGCCAGGCTGCGATCTGGCCGTCCAGTCCTGCAACCACACAGAGCACCGTCGCCGCAATCATCGCGGCGCCATCCCGCCGCAGCGATCGGGGCTCGCACAGCAGTGGCCGCACCATGGCGGCAGCGCCGAGGACCAGCAGGCTGTTGGCGATATTGCTGCCGATCGCGTTGCCGACGGCGAATCCGGGGCGTCCGTCGAGCGTCGATTGCACGCCGACGACGAGCTCGGGCAGCGATGTGCCGAAGCCGACGACGGACAAGCCGATGATTTCCGGCGAGAGACCGAGCCGCTTGGAAAGGCCGACGGCGCCGCGCAAGGTCGCTTCGCCGCCCGCGACCAATATGGCGAGGCCCAGAGCGACGAAGAGAAGGTTGACCATCAGGCGTCCGGACCTTTGCGCTACGTTCCGCCCGATAGTTAGTGAAATCGAGGCGCAAAATCCAGTTTGGCGCCAATGCGGTTGCGTTGTACGCTCGGTGTGATGTAACAAAATCGTAACAATCGCTGTCCGCCCACGCGGGTTTCCGCGGTCATGCTTGGAGGAACGGCGCCATGTCCCCAACCCTGGTACTGATAAACATGATTGGCGCGGTCGCCCTGCTGCTATGGGCGATGCGCATGGTCCGGACGGGTATGACCCGGGCGTTCGGCAGCAGCCTGCGGCTTTTTCTCGGACGCTATCTGACCAACCGCTTCAGCGCGCTGCTGGCCGGCATCGGTGTGACCGCGCTGCTGCAGAGCAGCACCGCCACCGGCCTGATGACCGCCTCCTTCGCCGGACGGGGGTTCCTCGTGACCGCTCCGGCGCTCGCCGTCATGCTCGGCGCGGATATCGGCACGACGCTGATCGCGCAGCTCTTCAGCCTCAAGATCACCTGGCTGTCGCCCATTCTGATTATCATCGGGCTCGTCGCCTTCCAGTCCGGCAGCCGCAAGCGGACGCGCGATTTTGGTCGGCTGAGCGTCGGGCTCGGCTTGATGCTGCTGTCGCTCCAACTCCTGGTCGCCGACACCCAGCCGATCCGGGAGTCGCCGGTCATGCTGCAGCTCGTCGAATCGCTCGGCGGCGCGCCGCTGGTGGCGATCGTCGTCGCGGCGGTGATTACCTGGCTCGCGCATTCGAGCCTGGCGATGGTGCTGCTGATCTGCTCGCTGACCGGGATCGGCGCGATTCCGATCGCGCTGGTCTTCCCGCTGGTTCTGGGGGCCAATCTGGGCGGCACGATCCCGGCGATCACGGCGACGCTGGGCGGCGCGCCAGCGGCGCGCCGCGTGGCCTTCGGCAACGCCTTCTTCAGGCTCGTGGGGTGCCTCGCCCTGCTGCCTCTCCTGCGCTGGGTGCCGGACGGGATCGCGATGATCGAAAGCGACCCGGTGCGCCAGGTCGTGAACTTCCATACCGCGTTCAATCTGGGCCTCGCCATCATCTTCATCGGCTTCGTAGGGCCAGTGAGCGCGTTGCTGGAGCGCTTGCTGCCCGACGGTCCCGCGCCGGCTGACGAGGGCCAGGCGCGCTATCTCGATAAGGGGGCGCTCGCGGAGCCGGCGGTGGCGCTCGCCAACGCGCGCCGTGAGACGCTGCGTATCGCCGACGTGCTGAACGACATGCTGGGCAGATCGCTGGAGGCGCTGCGCCGGGACGATCGCGAATACCTGTCGGTGGTGTCGAACATGGACGACGTCGTCGACCGGCTGTTCGAGCAGACGAAGCTCTACCTCACGGAAATCAGCCGCCACGAGCTGGGCGAGGACGAGAGCCGCCAGTGCAGCGACATCATGGCTTTCGCCACCAATCTCGAGCACATCGGCGACATCATCGACAAGAACCTGGTCGAGCTCGCGGCGAAGAAGATCAAATTCCGGCTGCACTTTTCGGACGAAGGGCTGCACGAGATCGAAGCGATGCACGAGCGCGTGCACGGCAACCTCAAGCTCGCGACCAGCATTTTCGTGTCGGGGGACCGCAACCTCGCCCGCAAGCTGCTGCTCGAGAAGGAGCATTTCCGGTCACTCGAGCGCAATGCCGCGGAAAGCCATCATGAGCGCCTCAAGGTCGGCAAGCGCGAGAGCATCGAGACGTCATCGCTCCATCTCGACATCCTGCGCGATTTGAAACGCATCAACAGCCATCTGACATCCGTGGCCTACCCGATCCTGGAGCAGGCGGGCGAGCTGCGCGCCTCGCGGCTGCGCAGCCGCGAACGGGAGCCCATGGGAGAGCGGCCCGTCCTGCGCCCGTCGTGAGAAGGAACCCTACGACCCGCTAGGTCGTGCGCGTCCGCGCCACCGCGTCGCGCCAGCCTTCGTAGCGGCGGGTGCGCTCGGCGTCCGCCATCGCAGGCTCGAAGCGCGCCTCGGCGCGCCAGTGGCGCTTCATGTCTTCCGGGGTCGGATAGAACTCTGCCTGCAGACCGGCAAGATAGGCCGCGCCGAGCGCGGTGGTGTCGATGACCGGCGGCCTTTCGACGGCGATGCCGAGGGTGTCGGCGAGGAACTGCAGGAACCAGTTGTTCGCCGCCATGCCGCCGTCGACGCGTACCGTCTTGGGCACCTCCGTCCCGTCGGCCTCCATCGCTTCGAACAGGTCGCGGGTCTGGTAGGCGACCGCCTCGAGGGCGGCCCGCGCGAGTTCCGGCGCGCCGGTGTCGCGGGTCAGGCCGTAAAGCGCGCCGCGGGCGCCCGCGTCCCAATACGGCGCGCCGAGGCCGGTGAAGGCGGGGACGAGGTAGACGGCGCTGTCCGCCTTGGCGCGCGTCGCCAGCGCCTCCGACTCGGCCGCCTGCTTGAGAATGCCGAGCCCGTCGCGAAGCCATTGCAGTGCCGCGCCGGCGATGAAGATGCTGCCCTCGATCGCATAGGTCGCGCGGCCGCCGAGGCGATAGGCGATGGTGGTGAGCAGGCGGTTCTGCGAGACGAGCGGCGTATCACCCGTGTTGACGACGGCGAAGCAGCCCGTGCCGTAGGTGCTTTTCACCGCGCCGGGCTCGAAGCAGGCCTGGCCGACGGTCGCCGCTTGCTGGTCGCCGGCGACGCCTGCAATGCGAATGGCGCCGCCGAACAGCGCGGGATCGGTGGCGCCGAATTCGGCGGCGCAGTCCATGACCTGGGGCAGCAGCGCCTTGGGCACGGTGAACAGGTCGAGCAGCTCGTCGTCCCATTCCTGGCGATGGATGTCGAACAGCAGGGTGCGCGAAGCGTTCGTCGCATCGGTCAGATGGCGCTGTCCGCCGGTCAGCCGCCACATCAGGAAGCTGTCGATCGTCCCGGCGGCAAGCGCGCCCTCCGCCGCCGCGTCGCGCGCGCCCGCGACTTTGTCCAGCAGCCAAGCGAATTTCGTCGCGCTGAAATAGGGATCGAGCAGCAGCCCCGTCCGCTCCCGGACCAGTCCTTCGACGCCCTTCGCGCGCAGTTCGTCGCAGTGGTCGGCGGTGCGCCGGTCCTGCCAGACGATGGCGTTGTGCAGCGGCTTGCCGCTCCGCCGGTCCCACAGCACGGCGGTCTCCCGCTGATTGGTGATGCCGATCGCGGCGACGTCCGCGGCGGCCAGGCCGGCATCGGCCATGGCGGCCTTGACCACGGCGACGGTGGCCCGCCAGATCTCCTCGGGGTCGTGCTCGACCCAGCCTTGCCGCGGAAAGATCTGGCGCAGCTCCCGCTGCGCCCGCGCGACCGGACGGCGCGACCAGTCGAAGACCATGGCGCGGGTGCTGGTCGTGCCCTGGTCGATGGCGATGATATGTCCGTCCTGCGTGCCCAATCGGCCTCTCCTTCGCGCGCTTTCGCAACATGGTCGCAAAGGTCGGCGCCTTTGTCAGCCCCGTGCGAGTGCCTTTCGCGCCCTTGGGCAAGGTGGTATCAAGCGTTGGTTGCGGCTCGGTTACTCAAGGATCGTCCTCTTGTCCAATATGCTGCGGACCGCATCGCCCGTCGATGGCCGGATCGTCGCCGAGCGGGCGCTCGCGACCGATCGGGAGATCGCCGCGGCCTTGCAGCGGGCGCGGACGGCGCAGCGGGCCTGGCGCGCGCTTCCCTTGGACGAGCGGCGGGCGATCCTGTCCCGCGGTGTGGACGCCTTCGTTGCCGACGGCGCGGCGATCGCCGAGGAGCTGACCTGGCAGATGGGACGGCCGCTGAGCCAGTCGCCCGGCGAGGTGCGCGGCTTCGAGGAGCGCGCGCGCCACATGATCGCGATCGCGCCCGAGGCGCTGGCCGATATCGATCCCGGCCCGAAGCAGGGCTTCACCCGCTTCATCCGGCGCGCGCCGCTCGGGCTCGTTTTCGTGCTCGCGCCCTGGAACTATCCCTATCTGACAGCGGTCAACGCGGTGGCGCCGGCGCTGCTCGCCGGCAACGCTGTGATCCTGAAGCCGTCGCACCAGACTCCGTTGACCGGCGAGCGCATGGCGGCGGCCTTCGCGAAGGGCGGGCTGCCGGACGGCGTGCTCCAGGTGCTGCATGTCGCCCATGCCGCCGCGGAGCAGATGATGGCGAGCGATGCGGTAGATTTCGTCGCTTTTACTGGCTCGGTCGCCGGCGGGCACGCGGTGCAGCGGGCGCTTGCCGGCCGCTTCATCGGCGTGGGGCTCGAGCTCGGCGGCAAGGACCCGGCCTATGTGCGCCCCGATGCCGATCTCGACGCCGCGGTGGACGGGCTCGTCGACGGCGCCTTCTTCAACGCCGGGCAATCCTGCTGCGGCATCGAGCGCATCTACGTGCATGACGCGGTCTACGACCGTTTCGTCGAGGGGTATGCCGCGCTCGCCGGCAAATACGTCCTCGGCAACCCGCTGGAAGCCGGGACGACGCTCGGCCCCATGTCCCGCAAGGCGCTGGCCGACGTGGTGCGCGCGCAGACCGCCGAAGCGATCGCCGAAGGCGCCCGCGCCCTGATCGACCCGGCGGACTTTCCGGCGGATACCGGCGAGTCGCCCTATCTCGCCCCGCAGGTGCTGGTCGACGTCACGCACGGCATGCGGGTCATGCGCGAGGAGAGCTTCGGCCCGGTCGTCGGCATCATGCGGGTGGCCTCGGACGACGAGGCGGTGGCGCTGATGAACGACAGCGAATACGGGCTGACGGCGGCCGTCTATACGCGCGACGAGACGTCGGCGATCGCGCTTGGCGAACGGGTCGAGACCGGCACCTGGTTCATGAACCGCTGCGACTATCTCGACCCGGCGCTCGCCTGGACCGGGGTCAAGAATTCCGGCCGCGGCTGCAGCCTGTCCCGGGTCGGCTTCGAGCAGCTGACGCGGCCGAAATCTTTTCACCTGCGGCAGGCATGACGGGAGGCGCCGGATGAGCGGAAACCTCGATATCGCCGATCTCAAGGCCTATGTGGAGAAGGGCGAGATCGACACGGTCCTCGTCTGCTTCCCCGACATGCAGGGGCGCCTGATCGGCAAGCGCGTGACCGGGCGCTTCTTCCTCGACAAGTGCATCGACGAGATGCATGTCTGCGACTACCTGCTGACCGTCGACATGGACATGGAGCCGGTGCCCGGCTATCAGGTCGCCTCCTGGGACACGGGCTACGGCGACTTCGCGCTGAAGCCGGATCTCGCGACCCTGCGGCGCATTCCCTGGCTCGAGGGCACGGCACTGGTGATCGCCGACTGCGTGGACCATCACGGCGAGGACCTGCCGCACGCGCCGCGCAGCATCCTCAAGCGCCAGATCGCGCGCGCCCGCAAGCTCGGCTACGTCTCGAAAATGGGCTCGGAGCTGGAGCTCTACGTCTTCGACGAGACCTACGAGACGGCGCGCGAGAAGCGCTACCGCGACATGAAGACCGCCGGCTGGTACATCGAGGACTATCACATCTTCCAGACTACCAAGGAGGAGCCGCTGATCCGCGCCATCCGCAACGGCATGGACGCGGCGGGCGTGCCGATCGAGTTCTCCAAGGGCGAATGGGGGCCGGGGCAGGAGGAGATCAACCTGCAATACGCCGAGGCGCTGGAGATGGCAGACCGGCACTCGATCTACAAGAACGGCGCCAAGGAGATCGCCTATCTGCACGGCAAGGCGGTCACCTTCATGGCGAAGTGGGACAACGCCCTGGCCGGCAGCAGCTGCCACGTGCATTCCTCGCTGTGGGACGCCAAGACGGACGCCCCCCTGTTCCACGACCCCAAGGCCGAAGACGGCATGTCCGCGCTGTTCCGGCATTATCTGGCGGGGCAGCTCGCGCTCGCCCGCGAGATGACCTACTTCTTCGCGCCCTACATCAACTCCTACAAGCGCTTCCAGGCGGGCTCCTTCGCGCCGACCAAGGCGGCCTGGAGTCGCGACAACCGGACCGCGGGCTTCCGCATCTGCGGCGGCGGGTCGGCGATCCGGGTGGAATGCCGCATCCCCGGCGCCGACGCCAACGCCTACCTGGTCTTCGCCGCGACGCTGGCCGCCGGGCTGCACGGTATCGAGCAGAAGCTCGCGCTGGAGCCGGCGATCAGCGGCAACCTCTACGCCATGGAGGCGGTGCGCAACGTGCCCATAACGCTGCGCGAGGCGCTCGACGCGCTCGACAAGTCGAAGGTCCTGCGCAAGGCCTTCGGCGACGGGGTGGTCGAGCATTACCTCCACACCGGCCGGTGGGAGCAGAAGGAATACGACCGCCGCGTAACCGACTGGGAACTCATGCGCAACTTCGAACGCGGTTAGGTCGGTACGGAAGCCTGCAGATGCAGATAGACCCCAAGACGCTGACCGGCACCTGGTCCTACCCGACGGAGATCCGCTTCGGCCCGGGGCGCATCGCCGAGCTGGCGGACGCTTGCAGAGCGGCCGGCATGGCGGCGCCGCTGTTGGTGACCGATCCGGGGCTCAAGGACCTGCCGATGGTGCAGGCGGCGCTCACGGCGCTCGGCGGGGCGGGACTTCGCGTCGCCCTGTTCGCGGACGTGCAGCCGAATCCGCTGGCGCAGAACGTTGCCGACGGCGTCGCGGCCTACCGCGCGGGCGGGCATGACGGGGTCATCGGGTTCGGCGGCGGCAGCGCCATCGACGCGGCGAAGGCCGTGGCGCTGATGGTCGGGCAGGCGCGGCCGCTCGCCGACTTCGAGGATATCGGCGACAACTGGCGCCGGGCCGTCGCGGCCGGGATCGCGCCCAGCGTGGCCGTGCCGACGACGTCTGGGACCGGCTCGGAGGTCGGCCGCGCGTCGGTCATCGCGGACGCGGCCGGCGGGCGGAAGCGCATCATCTTCCACCCCCGTATGATGCCCCGGATCGTGGTCGCCGACCCTTTGCTCACCGTCGGGTTGCCCAAGGGCCTGACCGCGGCGACCGGGATGGACGCCCTGACGCACTGCCTGGAGGCCTTCTTCGCGCCCTTCTTCCACCCGATCGCCGACGGGGTCGCGCTCGGCGGCATCCGGCTGGCCTTCCAGTGGCTGCCGAAGGCCTGCGCCGACGGCGGGGATATCGAGGCCCGCGCCCACATGATGGTCGCCGCCTCGATGGGGGCGACCGCCTTCCAGAAAGGGCTCGGCGCGGTCCATTCGATCAGCCACGCTGTTGGGGCATTGTACGGTACGCATCATGGCCTGACGAATGCGGTCGTCTTGCCGTACGTTCTTCGTCACAACGCCGACGTGCTTGGCGAGAAGGCGCGTACGGTCGCGCAGCTGCTCGGTCTCGCGAAGCCCGGCTTCGACAGCTTCCTGAAGGCGGTTCTCAAGCTGAGGAAGACTACGGGGATCCCAAATACCTTGGCAGATATAGGTGTTGGCGAAGATCGGGCGGCGGAAATCGGCGCTCTCGCCTTCGACGATCCGACACGGCCCGGCAATCCGAAGCCGGTTTCGGCCGATGCGCTTCGGACCATCTTCGTCGCAGCCGTACGCGGGATGCTCTAGTGGGCGGGAAGCCGAAGACATGCCGGCGCGGCCGCGTTCCTGTGCGAGTACGCGTACGGTCATCGCGTAAGCCTGATGTCGTATGGTCCCGTCGCCGGCTCCTTCTCCTCATCTTGTCGGCGCTGTTTGTCCTCGCGGGACCGCTGGCCCCGTCGCGCGCCGCGGCGCGGGATCTCGGGCGCTTCCATCCGGTTACCGGCGCGGCCGGCATGGTCGCCGCGCAGGAGGCGCAGGCCGCGCGGATCGGCATCGATATCTTGCAGCGGGGCGGCAACGCGGTCGATGCGGCGGTCGCCGTCGGCTTCGCCTTGGCGGTGACCCTGCCGCGGGCGGGCAATCTCGGCGGCGGCGGGTTCATGCTGGTCCACAACGCCGGGACCGGCAAGACGGTCGCCATCGACTACCGGGAAACGGCGCCGCACGGGGCCACGCGCGACATGTACCTCGGCGCTGGCGGGGACGTGGACAAACGGCGGGAGCTCTACAGCCACAAGGCGGTTGGCGTACCCGGCACCGTCGCCGGGCTGGTGCTCGCACTGAAGCAATACGGGACCCTGCCGCTGAAGGACGTGATCGCCCCGGCGCTCGGCCTCGCGGAAGACGGCTTCCTGATCAGCGCGGACATGGCCGCCGAGCTGGCCAAGCGCAAGGAGCGCCTGACGCGCTGGCCGGCCAGCGCGAAGATCTTTTTCAAGCCGGACGGCAAGCCGCTGGAGGCCGGCGACCGGCTGGTCCAGCAGGACCTCGGCCGGTCGCTGCGCCTGATCGCCGAACAGGGCGCGGACGCCTTCTATCGCGGCGCGATCGCCCGGCGCATCGTCGCGGAGATGAAGGCCGGCGGCGGCCTGATCGACGCGGAGGATCTCGCCGGTTATCGCGCGGTGATCCGCAAGCCCGTCGTCGGCACCTATCGCGGCTACGAGATCCGCTCGATGCCGCCGCCGAGCTCGGGCGGCGTGCATATCATCCAGATCCTCAACATCCTGGAAGGCTATGACCTCGCCGCGCTCGGCCATAACAGCGCCGCGTCGATCCATCTCCTGGCGGAGGCCGCCAAGCGTGCCTATGCGGACCGGTCAAAATATCTCGGCGACCCGGATTTCTGGACGGTACCGGTCGCCGGTCTGACGTCGAAGGCCTATGCGGCGGCGCTGCGCCGCCAGATCGACCTCGACCATGCGACGCCGTCAAACGCGATCGCGCCGGGCAAGCCGAGCGCCTTCGACAGCCGGAACACGACGCATTTCTCGGTGGCTGACCGGCACGGCAACATGGTCGCCAACACCTACACGCTCAATTTCAGCTACGGCACCGGCATCGTCGCCGCCGGCACCGGCATCCTGCTCAACAACGAGATGG
>CAZPFL010000087.1:0-19126 GCA_964585785.1 uncultured Rhodospirillaceae bacterium | reverse complement strand
CGGCCGGCATCCTGGCGCTGGTCGGCGTCGTCAACCTGCCGATCATCAAATTCTCCGTCGACTGGTGGAACACGCTGCACCAACCGGCCAGCGTCTTCCGGATGGGCGGCCCGACGATTTATCCGACGATGCTGTGGCCGCTGATGCTGATGGCGGCGGGCTTCACCATGTTTTTCGTCACCGTGCTGATCCTGCGCGTGCGGGGCGAGATCGCCGCGGCGAAAATCCGCAACCTTCAGCTCAGCCTGGCACGGGGATAGAGCGGTGGACCACGTGATGACATACCTCTCGATGGGCGGGAAGGGCGACTTTATCTGGCCCGCCTACTTGATCGCCGCCATCGTGATGATCGCGCTGCTGGTCAGCTCATTGCGCAGCGCGCGCGGCCAGGAGGCGCGCCTCGCGGCGCTCCGCAAGGCCCGGCGCGGCATTCCGGAGGACGACGCGTGACCGCCGGCGTATCAAGCAGAGGCCGTCCGGCCACGCGCAAGCGGCGGCGCCTCTACGCAGTGCTCGCCGGCATGACGATGCTGGGCATCGCGGTCGCGCTGGTCCTCTTCGCATTGCGCGACAGCGTGGTCTTCTTCTACAGCCCGAGCGACCTCGCGCATGAGTCGATCGCCGTCAACCAGCGTATCCGCATTGGCGGGCTGGTTGCGACAGGCAGCGTCAAGAAAAGCGCCGGCGGCAAGACGATCCACTTCATCGTCACGGACCTGAAGTCGGAAGTGCCGGTGAGCTATACCGGCGTGCTGCCGGACCTGTTCCGCGAGGGCCAGGGCGTGGTCGTCGAGGGCCGGATGCAGCCGGGCGGCTCGATGCTCGCCAGCGAGGTCCTGGCCAAGCATGACGAGAAATACATGCCGCCGGAAGTGGCGGATGCCTTGAAACGCGCAGGACTCTGGAAGCATGCGGACCAAGCACCGGCGAAATAAGGCGGGTATGGCGATCCGGCCGGCCTGCCCAAGAAGGAGCCGTTCACGATGATCTCCGAGCTCGGCCATTTCGCCCTGATCCTGGCGCTATGCGTTGCAGTCGCCCAGGCGATCGTTCCCATGGTTGGCGCCGCCCGGCGCGACGCGAATTTGATGGCGGTCGGCAGCTCCGCCTCGGTGGTGCAGTTTCTCCTGATCGCGAGCGCCTTCGCCGCGCTCATGCACGCCTTCGTCACCAGCGACTTCTCCGTCAAGCTGGTCGCCGAGAACTCCCATACGCTCAAGCCGATGATCTACAAGATCGCCGGCGTCTGGGGAAACCATGAAGGCTCGATGCTGCTCTGGGTGCTGATCCTGTCGCTGTTCGGCACCCTGATCACGCTGTTTGGCGGCAACCTGCCGCCGACGCTCAAGGCGCGTGTGCTGTCGGTGCAGGCGATGATCTCGGTCGGCTTCCTGCTCTTCATCGTCGTCACGTCAAACCCGTTCGAGCGGCTGTTCCCGCCGCCCGTCGAAGGCAACGGCCTCAATCCGCTGCTGCAGGATCCGGGGCTGGCGATGCACCCGCCGGTGCTCTACACCGGCTATGTCGGCTTCTCGATCGCCTTTTCCTTCGCGGTGGCGGCGCTGATCGAAGGACGCGTCGATGCCGCCTGGGCCCGCTGGGTCCGGCCGTGGACCCTGCTCGCCTGGTCCTTCCTGACGGCGGGCATCGCGCTCGGCAGCTGGTGGGCCTATTACGAGCTTGGCTGGGGCGGCTTCTGGTACTGGGACCCGGTGGAGAACGCCTCCTTCATGCCCTGGCTCGTCGGGACGGCGCTGCTGCATTCGGCGATCGTCGTCGAGCGGCGCGACGCGCTCAAGACCTGGACCATTCTGCTCGCCATCCTGACCTTCTCGTTGAGCCTGATCGGCACCTTCCTCGTGCGCTCGGGCGTGCTCACCTCGGTGCACGCCTTCGCGAACGATCCGGGACGCGGCGTGTTCATTCTGGGACTGCTTGTGATCGCGATCGGCGGCAGCCTGATCCTCTATGCCTGGCGCGCGCCGCAGCTCAAGGGCGGCGGCCTGTTCGCGCCCGTCAGCCGAGAAGGCGCGCTGCTGCTCAACAACCTGATCCTGGCCACGGCTGCGGCGACGGTTTTCCTCGGAACGCTGTACCCGTTGTTCCTCGAGGCGGCCGGCGGCGGCAAGGTCTCGGTCGGGCCGCCCTATTACAACGCCACCTTCGTGCCCTTGATGGCGCCCCTGGTCGCCGCGCTCGGCGTCGGCCCGCTGCTCGCCTGGAAACGCGCCGATCTTCCCGGCGCGCTGTCCCGGCTTAAATTCGCCGCGGCGGCGGCGCTCGTGGGTCTGGTCGTCACGGCTTGGCTGACCTGGGGACGCTCCGTGCTCGGCGCGATCGCCATCGGCGCGGCCGTCTGGCTGGTCGTCGCTGTCGTCACCGAGTTCGCGGGCCGCATCCGCCTCGGCGCGGTGCCGCTGGGACAAAGCATTTCGCGCGCGCTCGGTCTGCCGCGCAGTGCCTGGGGCATGACGCTCGCCCATTTCGGCCTGGCGGGGGTCATCGCCGGCGCGGCCGCCGCCTCGCTGTGGTCGGACGAGCGGATCATCGCGATGCATCCGGGCGAGACCACGACGATCGCCGGATACAGCGTCACCCTCGCGGGCGTTGCGCCGGTCAAGGGGCCGAACTACACCTCGCGGCAAGCGACCTTCAAGGTCACACGCGACCACGCGCTGGTGACGACCCTGTATCCCGAGCGGCGGCGCTATGTGGTCTCCGGCCAGGAAACCACCGAGTCCGCGATCTGGACGAGGGCGGCTGGCGACCTCTATGCGGTGATCGGCGATCCGCAGAAAGGCGGCGGCTACGTCGTACGCCTTTACTACAAGCCGCTCGTCGTGTGGATCTGGCTCGGCGCAGCGGTCATGGTGCTGGGCGGCCTGATGTCGCTGAGCGACCGGCGGCTGCGCGTCGGCGCGCCCACGCGGCGGCTGCGTGGCGCGCCGGCGGGCGCAGCGCCAGCCGAATGACGGTCATCGAAGCCGGACAAGAAGACTCATGAAACGCCTCGTGTTTCTCGTCCCTCTGGTGGTGTTCATTTGCCTCGCGGCCTATCTCGGTTACGGGCTGACACGCGATTCCCGGATCCTGCCATCGACCCTGATCAACAAGCCGGCGCCCAATTTCGACCTTCCCGCGCTGATCCCCGGTGGCGCCGGCCTCAAGACGGCGGATCTCAAGGGCCATGTGAGCCTGGTGAACGTCTTCGCGTCCTGGTGCGTGCCGTGCCGCGCCGAGCATCCAATCTGGGCCACCGTTGCGGCCGAGGCGAAGGTGCCGATCTACGGCATCAACTGGAAGGACAAGCGAGAGCAGGCGACCGCATGGCTCAAGGAGATGGGCAACCCCTATACCCGCATCGGCTACGATCCGGACAACAAGGCAGGCGTCGAATGGGGCGTCTATGGAGCGCCCGAGACTTACGTCATCGACCGCAAAGGCCGGGTCCGCTACAAAGTTGTCGGGCCGGTCTTTGAGCAAACCTTCAACGAGAAGATCTTGCCGCTGATCCGTCAGCTTCGGAAGGAATCGTGATGCGGCGCGTTGCGGCAGCCTCGTTCGGGCTTCTCGTCTTCCTGTTCGCCGCCACGGCCGGGGCGGTGCAGCCGGACGAGATGCTCAAGGACCCGGCGTTGGAGGCGCGGGCGCGGGCGCTTTCCGAACAGATCCGCTGTCTCGTCTGCCAGAATGAATCGATCGACGATTCGGAGGCGAGCCTGGCGCATGACCTTCGCGTGCTGATCCGCAAGCAGATCAAGGAAGGCCGCACCAACGCGCAGATCCGTACCTTCCTCGTGCAGCGCTACGGCACTTTCGTTTTGCTCAAGCCGCCGTTCCGCGCCTCGACGCTCGTGCTTTGGCTGGGGCCGCTGGTCGTGCTGCTCGCCGGCGCCGCGGGGATGGCGCTTTATTTCAGGAGCCGGAAGCGCGAGGCCGCGCCCGCCGACGCATTGAGCCCGAAAGAGCTCGCCCGCGTCGAGCGGCTGCTCCGTGGTGGTGACGGTCCCGCATGATTTTCTGGGTCATCGTCGTTCTCGTCGCGCTCGTCGTCGTCGCCGCGCTGCTGGTTCCGATGCTCCGGCATCGTGCCGCGCCGACGGATTCCGCCGCCTTCGACATGGAGGTGTACCGCGACCAGCTGCGCCAGATCGACCGGGACCGCGCAGAGGGTCTGATTGACGACGCCGAAGCGGAAGCCGGACGGACCGAGGTCGGCCGGCGTCTGCTCGCGGCCGATAGCCGGCGCAAGGACAAGCCCGCCGGTCCGCGGACCCGTCCAGGCATGGGAGCGGCGCTTGCCGTCGGCATACTCGTTCCGGTCTGTGCGGTCCTGCTCTATTCCGATCTCGGCGTGCCCGGCCTGCCCGGCTTTCCCTATAGCGAGCGCGGCGCGCAGGAACGCGACCGTAAGCCGGAGCTGCGCGTCCTTGCCAAGCAGCTCGAGCAGCGCATGAAAACAGACCCGACCAATGTCCGGGGCTGGATCCTGCTGGGACGGACGTATGTCGAGCTTACCGAATACGACAAGGCCGTAAAGATCTACGACAAGGCGCTGACCTACGATGGGGGAAACGCGGAGCTTCGCTCGGCCTATGGCGAAGCGCTCGTGCTTAAGGACCAGGGCATCGTGACGCCGGGTGCGCGGCAGGTCTTCGAGACGGTGCTGAAGGCCGCGCCGAAAAACCCGCGCGCCCTGTTCTATCTCGCTGTCGCAGACGAGCAGGCGGGCAAGCTGCACGAGGCGCTTGATCGGTGGCGCACGCTACTCGAGGCGTCGCCGCCCGATGCGCCCTGGGCGCCGATCGCCCGCCAGCACGCGACCAAGACGGCGAGCGCGCTCGGCCTCGACCCGGCGAAAGCCTTGCCGCAGGCGCCGCCCGCGGCCAAGGGGCCGACCGCCGAAGATATGGCGGCCGCGCAGTCGATGACCCCGGACGAGCGCCGCACCATGATCGAATCGATGGTGCAGCGGCTGGCGGACCGCCTGAAGGACAAGCCCGACGACCTCGACGGCTGGCTCCGCCTCGGCCGCGCCTACACGGTGCTGCAGAAACACGCGGAGGCGCGCGACGCCCTGGCGAAGGCCGCCGCGCTCGCGCCCAACAACACCGACGTGCTGCTGCTCGAAGGGCGGGCGATCCGCGCCGCGTCGGGCAACAAGGAGACGCCCGAATCGCTTGCCGTGATGCGCAAGGTCCTCGCTATCGATGCGAACAACGTCGAAGCGCTCTGGCTCGTCGGGCTGGCGGAGGTCGCCGCCGGCGACCGCGATGCCGGGATGAGCAAGATGCAGCGCGCGCTCGACCATCTGCCGGAAAACGCGCCCAACCGCGCCGCGCTCGTCGAACGGCTCGACGCCCTCAAGAACGCGAAGAAATAGCCGCTTCCCGTCAGGCCACCCGCGTCGCCGAGACCGGCGAGGGCGCGGATGTGAAGCGGCTGCGATAGCGCCCAGGCGCGACGCCAAGCCGGCGGAGAAAGGCGCGGCGCATGCCCTCTTCGTCGCCGAAGCCACAGCGCCACGCAATCTCGGCAATCGGCAGCGGCGTTTCCTCCAGCATCGACCGCGCCGCCTCGACCCGCATCGCGGCGACCGCCTTGGCCGGCGTCATGCCCGTCCGCGCATGATAGAGCCGGGCGAAGGTGCGGACACTCATGCCCGCGCGCTCGGCGAGGCGTTCGACCCGCAGGTCCGCGTCGAGATGCGCCGCCATCCAGTCGTGCAGATCGCCGAAGGCGCCGTCGTCGGATGCCTGCGCGGCCAGCGCCGCGCTGAACTGCGATTGTCCGCCAGGCCGCTTGAGGAAGACGACCAGCCGCTGCGCAACTTGCAGCGCCATGCGACGGCCGAGATCCCGCTCGACCAGCGCAAGCGCCAGATCGATCCCCGCGGTGACGCCTGCGGACGTCCACACCGCGCCGTCCTCGACAAAGATCGGGTCCGCCTCGACATGGATGTCGGGATAGCGCCGGGCCAGCTCGGCACAAGCGCGCCAATGGGTCACGGCCCGCTTTCCGGACAACAGTCCCGTCGCGGCGAGCAGAAACGCGCCGGTGCACACCGAACAATAGCGCCGTGCCCCTGCGGCCGAGGATTTGATCCAGGCGATGGCCCGCTCATCCGCAGCGGCCGCAGCGACACCGGGGCCGCCGGCAACAATCAGCGTATCGATCGGCCGCTTTCCAGCCGCGGCCCGGTCCGTGACGACGGCGATGCCGGCCGAGGTCGTGACCGGTCCGCCCGCCAGCGATACGACCGTCACCCGGTAGGGCGGGACGGCCCCATTGCCCGAGAGCTCAGACGCCGTCGCGAAGACCTGGGCCGGCCCGGCGACGTCGAGCAGCTGAACCCCGTCGAAAGCGAACAAGACAACCTCGCGCGTCTTGTGCCTTTCGCGCACCGGCACCGGGTTGGCCGTTTTCGAGGGATTATTGTCATTTCTGCCAAGCATGCCTTTCATTACTATGACGTCCTGTTCGGATCAACGCCTGAATCACGAAACCGAGGTTCCATCATGACCGGTCAAGGCTTCTCCATTGGCTTGCTGCTGTTCCCACGCCTCACCCAGCTCGACCTTACGGGTCCCTTCGAGGTGTTCAAACGCGTGCCCGGCGGCAGCGTTCACCTGATCTGGAAGACGCTCGACCCGATTCGGGCGGACAGCGGCCTTGGCCTCCTGCCGACGACGACGATGGCCGACTGTCCCGCGCTGGACGTCATCTGCGTGCCGGGCGGGCCTGGCGTGGCCGAGCTCATGGAAGACGAGGCGGTGCTGGATTTCCTGCGCCAAAAGGCGAAGACCGCCAAATACGTGACCTCGGTCTGTACCGGCTCGCTGGTGCTGGGCGCGGCCGGGCTGCTCAAGGGCAAGCGGGCGACCAGCCATTGGATGTCGCGCGCGATGCTGAAATCCTTCGGCGCGGAGCCGGTGGCCGAGCGGATCGTCGCCGATGGCAACACGATTACCGGCGGCGGCGTCACCGCCGGCATCGATTTCGCGCTGTCGATCGTCGGCCGCGAGTTCGGCAAACGAACCGCGGAGGAGATCCAGCTCGCGATCGAGTACGACCCCGCGCCGCCCTTCGACTCGGGCTCGCCCCGCTGCGCCGATCCGGCCCTGGTCGAGGAAGTGTCGGCGCAAAGCGCGGCGCGTCAGCAGGAGCGCCTGGCGATCGTGCGGCGCGCGGCGGCGCGGCTCGGGTTGGGGTAATCGCGTCCGGCCGGCGGCCAGTTACGCCGCCTTCATCCGCTCGGTACAGCCGACAATGAAGCGGAAGAGCGTGCGCGGCTCGTCGTAATCGGCACTCGCGCAATGCAGGCAGGCCCGATTGTCCACGCCTACGAGCTGGCCCTTGCGCCATTTATGCCGGTACTGAAATTGGGGCTGCAGCGCGTGCGCGTAAAGCTCGCGGAGCAGCGCCTCGCTTTCCGCCGGCTCCATGTCCAGGATGGCGACGGTTGAGCCGGGATCGACGTAAAGCGCTTTGCGCCCCGTCTCTGGATGCACGCGGACCACCGGGTGGCGGACATCGGGATGCGCCGCCTGCTGCGCGGCGTTCAGCGTCGTAACGGCCGTCCCGCCGTTCCAGCCGTATCGGTGCAGCGCGACACGCCCGTCGATGCGTCGCTTGGTCGCCGCCGGCAAGGCTTCATAGGCGCGGACCATGTCGGCGAACAGCGTATCGCCGCCCTTCGACGGAATCTGCACGGAATAAAGAAAGGTCGCATCCGACGGGTTGGCGTCGTAGGACAGGTCGGAATGCCAATACGCGCCGGCCGGGCGTTCGGTCCGGCGCGATTTCACGTCGCCGGTATTGGCGCGGATGATCGAGCATTCCGGCGTTTCGGGGTGGTGGTACTGGTCGAGCAGATGCGGCACCAGCGGCCCGAACCGCCGGCACAGGGCGAGCAGCCAGGAAAAATTCTCGGCCAGATCCGAAATCACGATGACCTTATAGTCGAGCAGCGCCTGCTTGATCGCCGTCGCGTCCGCCGCATCAAGCGGCCGGGTAGAGTCGGCGCCGATGATCTCGGCGACGAAGCCTTCCCGCACCGGCATTACGGTTATCGGCATCGAACGCTCCTTCACCGCCGTCGCCTGAATTACGATGGTCAAAGCATAGCCGATAATCCGCTTCGGCCGAAAACCGGCCCTCGCCGCTCGGGGTGGCGTTTGGCAGGTTGCGCGCGGCACGGTAGGGTCAAACGCAGTTTCGCCCATCCCTAACCGATCGACCACTGCTTACGCACCCATGTCCGCCACGACCGAGACCGCCCCCGAGACGGCCAGCACGACCTTCTTTGAGCGTGCGATGATCCTCGCCACGGCGACGATGACGACCATGCTGGTCGGCATGATGCTGCTGGTGACGAGCGTCATCATGCCGCAGCTGCAGGGCTCGCTATCGGCGACGCAGGACCAGGTCGCCTGGGTCATCACCTTCAACATCATCGCGATCGCGGTCATGACGCCGATGACGGGCTGGTTCGCCAACCGCTTCGGCCGGCGCAACGTGATGGTCTGGAGCACCTTCGGTTTCGTCGTCACGACGATCCTGTGCGGCACCGCCAACAGCCTCGAGGTGCTGGTGATCTACCGCATGATCCAGGGCGTCTTCGGCGCGCCGCTGAACCCGCTGTCGAATGCGATCGTGCTCGACACCTTCCCGCGTGAACAGCACGGCACGGTCAATTCGATCTACGGGGTCGGCGTCGTCGTCGGGCCAATGATCGGGCCCATTGTCGGCGGACATCTGGCGGAAACCTACAACTGGCGCTGGGCCTTCGTCGCCGTCGGCATCGTCGGCTTGCTCGCCGTCGTCGGCGCCTGGCTTTTCATCCGCGACGACCGGCGCGCGCCGCCGCGGCCGTTGGATTGGACCGGCTTCGTGGCGCTTTCGCTCGCAATTCTCTGCTTTCAGCTCATGCTCGACCGCGGCGAGCGGTGCGACTGGTTCGACTCCTATGAGATCATTCTCGAGGCCGGGCTCGCCGTCGCCGCCTTCTACGTTTTCGTCGTGCACAGCCTGACCGCGCGGCGACCCTTTCTCAACCCGCGTCTCCTGCTCGACCGAAACTATTCGATCGGCCTGCTGCTCGTGCTGATCTTCGGCATGATGAATTTCACGCCGATGGCCTTGCTGCCGCCGCTGATGCAAAACCTCGCCGGCTATCCCGACGACACTATCGGCTTCCTGCTGGGCTATCGCGGTTTCGGAGCGTTTCTCGGCTTCTTCGCGTCGATCTGGGTCAACAAGCTCGACCCGCGCGTCGGCATGTCCGCGGGATTTCTCATCCAGGCGCTTTCCGGCTGGATGATGATGGGCTTCAACATGGACCTGTCGTCGGTCGACGTCGCTGTGACCAGCGCCATGCAGGGCTTCGCCGTCGGCATGATCTGGGTGCCGCTCGTGGTCGCGACCTTCGCGACACTGGCGCGCGAGAATCTGAACGAGGCGACCGCTGTCTTCCACCTGATGCGCTACATCGGCAGCAGCGCCTTCATCTCGATCAGCGTCGCGGTCGTGCTGCATACCGGTCAGGAGAACTACGCCCGGCTGACCGAGTTCGTTAACGAGTTCAACAATCTGCTGATCGACCCGACATGGCCCGGCCCCTGGGGACTCGAGTCCCTGCCGGGCATTGCGTCGCTCGGCCGGGAGGTCGGGCGCCAGGCTTCGATGATCGGTTATATCAACGCCTTCACCGCCTATACCGTGCTCAGCCTGGCAGTCCTGCCGCTGGTGTTCTTCGTCCGCGTGCCCGGGCGGAAATGACCGATAGCGGCGCCGGCGCGCCCGCGCCGATCAGGTCAGGCTCTGTGAGCGCATGGTGCTGCGCCGCGCATGAAGGGCGGAATAGAGGCCGACGCCACAGGCGACAAGGAGCCCGACGCCGGGAACCCAGCGTGGCAGGACGCCCAAGGCGGACAGCATGATCGCCGGGGTCAGGATCGCGAGGGTCACCCAGGTAATGAGGGCGGACCGGGCGATCAGGCGACGCCGGCTTTCCGAGCCCGCACGCCGCAGAGCCTTGAGATAGCCGAGGAAAACGGCGACGCAGGCCAAGACCAGCACCGCCATTATCGCCAGCAGGGCAATCATATCGCTATCGATGGTCATGCCGTAAATTCCCGAGAGTTCTCATCTTCCCCCGTCAAAGCATCCGCCTTCGGCGTTAACAGTCGGTTAACCCGCCATGTCGTGGACGATCGGGGCCGCGGCTGCGGCCGAGGCTTTCCGGGCGGCAAAGGTGACGCAGCGCAGGGTCGCCACGGTCATCGCCAGCAGGATCACCGCCACCAGCGCCGCGGCGAGCTGGCGCCGGCGGACCACGCCGAATCCGGCGGCCGCCAGCCGCAGAAAAGCCCATGGCAGGACCGGCAGCAGCACATAGACATAGCGAAGCTGGAAGCGCCGCATACCCAGGATGAAGATGCCCGCGACCAGAAGCGCGAGCACGATGAGCAGATATCGGCCGAGCAGGCGGCGCCAGCGCGCCCGATCGATGTCGCCCGCATCGCGCACGCGCCAGAAGGCGCGCGGACAAAGCACGGCCAGGATGACGAACAAGGGCGCGACCAGCCCGGCGCCCTGCACCGCCAGATCGGCCAGCGCGGAGACCGGCACGGGCACCGCGCGGTAGGTCGGCTGCAGGTCGATACGCAGGCGGCCGTGGGCGAGCATGCCGCTGTAATGCCCGGCGATCCAATGCAGCAGCGGCGCGAGCAGAAGCAGGACCGCCAGCAGCGCCACGATCATGCGCCGGTCCAACATCCGCGCGCGGAGGCGCGTATCCATCAGCGCGGCGCCCCAGAATCCGGCGCAGACGATTGCGTAATTGTACTTGCTGTAGAAACCGAACGCCGTGACGGCGGCGATGATCAGGTAGGCGCCCCAATCATCGCGGCGGTCGAGGCGTAGCAGGGCGGTAAGGGTGAGCGGGATGCTGAGGATCAGCAGCATCGTGTTCGAATGCCGGAAGACCGCCTCCCAGCCCACGGCATAGACGGCAAGCGGCGCGAGCCCGGCAAGCGCCGAGAGCCGATCGTCGCCCGTCATGACCCGGATGACATAGGCGCTCATGTAGCAGAACAGCCAGAAGACGACGAAGCGCACGATCTCCACCGATGGAACCGCCGCGCGCACGACGCCGTCGACGACCATGACGAGCCAGGTGAAGAGCGGTGGATTGGCGCCGCTGCCGTAGCCGAGCCGCCAATCAACCATCATCCAGAGCTGTTCTTTCACGTCGTCATTCGACGGCGTATCCGGGTAGAGGACGCGCAACAGCCAGTAGGCGAGGATGATCAGTGTCAGGACGATGGGGAACCCGCGGCGCCCCGTCACGGCGTCATGCAGCGCCGCAATCATGCCGCGCGCCTCGACGGAAGGATGCCTGCTCGTCCTGGCTGCACGCGGTTCAGCGCTTTGCGGTTCGCGGCGGGCGGCCGCCGTGGACCGCGCGACGCCGCAGAATGAAATGTTGGGTCACGGGCGCATAGGAATCAGGCGGATACCCGGCTTGTAAAGCCCCAATCGGCGCAGACCGTCATTTTTCGCGCGGCCGCACGCACCAATGCTACATGTACAGCCGTCTGCCGCTCATATTCTTGTACAGGTCGGCGACGTACTCGGCATAGCCGTTGAACAGCAGGGTCGGAACCCGCTCGCCGGTGCCGAGCACGCGCTCACTCGCCTGGCTCCAGCGCGGATGCGGCACCTTCGGGTTGACGTTGGCCCAGAAGCCGTATTCCTGCGACTGGATACGCTCCCAGAAGCTGACCGGCTGAATGTCGGTGAATTCGAAGGCGACGATCCCCTTGGTCGATTTGAAGCCGTATTTCCACGGCACCGCGAGGCGCAACGGCGCGCCGTTCTGCTTCGGAATCGGCTTGCCGTAAAGACCGGTCGCGAGAAAGGCGAGCTCGTTCGTCGCTTCCGGCAAGGACAGGCCTTCGACATACGGCCAGGGGTACCAATCCTCACGCTGGCCGATCGCCGCCTTGACGTTTTCGAAACTCGTCATGCGGACGTATTTCGCACCGGCGAGCGGCCGGGCCAGATCGACCAACGCCTTCATCGGGAAACCGCTCCAGGGCACCGTCATCGACCAGGCCTCGACGCAGCGATGGCGATAGACACGCTCCTCCAGCGGCATCTTGGCCAGCAGGTCGTCGACGCCGATCTGGAACTCCTTTTCGACCATGCCGGCGAAAGTCACCGTCCACGGCCGGATCGGAAATGTCCGCGTGCGGCCGTGAATGTTCTTTGACGAGCCGAACTCGTAATAGTTGTTGTACGTCGTCGCATCCGTTTCCGCGGTAATTGCGCGGTCAACCTTGTAACGCTCGTTGCGCTTTACCGGGTAGAGATGCGCCGTTGGGTCGGGCGTGGCGGCAATCGCCTTGTCCTCCTCGCTGTCGCAGCCCAACAGCGACGCCGACGCGGCCATAAGGATCGGCCCGGCGGCCGCGGTCTTGAGCAGCCGGCGGCGGTTCCGGAAGACCGACTCCGCCGTCGCGGCCCTGTCAGGCAGAATCCAGCCCCGGCGTATCCGATTCAGCATCGCGAACCTCCATTTTGAGCGTCCGGCTCCGCAATAACGCGAAGCGCCCGGACGGCGGTGGCCGACCGGCGAGACCCGCTCCGCGGGTCTCGCCACAGGCTCCGATACAACCGGGAGACCCGGGCACGCAACGGGCTTAGCGATAACGTTTGCGTCAGGAGGATTTGAACGCCGGCCCGCCGCGGCATGCCACGGCAAGGTACAATGCGACCGCTGTGAACTGGGTGCTCAGCCACCAGCTCTGCCACGCGCTAAAGCTCAATTCCGCGATCACGAAGATCCCCACGGTGAGCCCGGCCCCGCCCGCAAGCGCAGCGCGCGACAGCGGCGCCCGGAGCAACGCCAAAAGGCATAGCGCGTAGATCGCCGCATACAGCGCGTCGCCGACAATGCCGAGCTCGAGCAGGAGATGCAGCGTCGCGTCGTGCGGATGTTGCGGTAGCAGCTCGATCTTTGTGCCGGGCGCGAAATTGGTGATGCCCATGATGTCGGCATAGCGCGGGTCGTCATTGGGGGGCTTTTCCCGATCGGGAAGGAAGCGCGCCGTCTGCAGTCCCCAGCCGAGGATCGGCTTCTCCAGGATCTTGCCCGTCACATAGCGCCATATGATCATGCGGTGCGCAGCCGAATGGTTGACGCTCCAGCCGCGCGCGGCGATCCAGGCCGGCAGATGGAGCGCTTCCAAGGTTAACGGCCCCGTGAGGAACAGAATCGGGACCACCACGGCAAGAACCCGCACGAACCGCCGTCCGAGCCAGAGCGCAGCCGCGTAGGTGGCGACGCCCGCGATTAGGGCGATGCTGCTGGTGTGGCTGCCGTCGAGCGCCGTCGCGCCAATCGCCGCAGCGATGGCCGCCAGGGCGAAGCGAGAGCGAGCGTGCGTCTCGAGAGTCGCGAGAAGCACGAAGACGGACAGCACCGCGATCGCGCTGAAGGGAAGCACCGCCAGCCAAAAATTCACATTCGGGACGCTGCCTTTGGCGACAAGCCATAACCAGCCGTGGCGAAGGAAGACCAACGCGCTGGCGGCGAGCAGACCGGCCGAAAGCCACCGCGCGATGTCCGCACGGTCGCCCTCGCGGAGCGACAAGATCAAATGACAAAGCAATAGGCCGGCCGCGACTGCCCCCAGCAGCCGGCCGAAATGCAGCAGCGAATAGACCGGGTTGATCGACCACAGCGCCGACAGCAGGCTCCAAAGCAGGAGCAGCCCGAAGGCGACGAGCAACGGTCGCCAGGCCTTCAGCTTCCATGGCCATGCCAGGAATGCGGCGGCCAGCGCCATACAAAGCATGACGACAACCAGCAGCTTGTTCCCGACGACGGCAATCAGAGGAAACAGAAAGGCGGTGTAATTGAGCGGATTGCGCAAGGACTGGAATGGCATGGCGCGTAAGCTGCTTATTTTCTTCACAGCTGGCAAGCGAATCCCGGAGCGGATGGAAACGGCAATCCAGCGGAGAAGACGGCTGCAAGCCTCGCGCCCTATGGAACTATCCCGTCCGGCAGCGACAGGACATGGGCGGCGATCTCGCCCGGCCGCGTGAACCACACGCTGTCTGCACGCGGGTGATTGACGATATGCGCCAGCGCCTTGCGAAGCTGGCGCAGGCGGAAAGGCTGGCCGACGACGAAGGTGTGCAGCGCGAGCCCCATGACCAGCGGCTGCTGGCGCGAAAGCTCCACCATCTGATCGAACTGGTCGGTCAGCATTTGCCGGAAATCGGCGGCGGTATGCCGGCGGTTGAGATGCGCGGGCGAGTCGTTGATCTCGACCGGATAGGGCACATGCAGGATCGGGCCGGACCGCGTGCGCATCCAGAAGGGCTGATCGTCGCACGGCCAGTCCATCAGATAAGTGTATCCGGCCTCTTTCAGAAGGTCGGGCGTTGTTGGCGTTTCCGAGATCCACGGCCCCATCCAGCCGGCCGGCGGCCTGCCTTCATGCTGCGCGATCGTCTCCGTCGCCTCGCGGATGAGCGCGGCCTCTTGCCGTTCGTCGAGGTCGCCTTGCCGCTCGGAATTCGTGCGGCCGTGACCCACGATCTCGTCGCCGCGCTTTCGGATTCGATCCAGGATCTGCGGCGCGTGGCCATAGACGGCGCTGTTCAGCAAGTGGCACGCGGGAAGCTCAAGCTCGCCCAACAGATCGAATATGCGCCAGATGCCGACGCGAAGCCCGTAATCCCGCCAGGCATAGTTCCGCGCATCGGGCGGCGGCGCCGGCTCCGTCGGCGTGTGCCCCATCCCCGTGCCGAAGGCGAAATGCTCGACATTGAGCGCGACATAGAAAGCCAGCCGCTTTCCCTCGGGCCAGGAATAATCCGGGCGCTCGATGATCGGCGAATAGTCGTAGCGCTCGTGCTTCGGTAGCTCCATGACGCGACTCCCCGCCGCCCCTGTTCGGACCGGCTCATCGAGGTTGGCTCAAAGTGACGGCGGATCCTCCGCGATGGCCCGGTCCGCAAACGCCGTATCCACGCAAGTCTCGTAGGAAACGCGTTTCTTGATCAACCCGCCGGACAGCATCGCGTCGTGAAGTCGTACGAAACCATCCCGCGGCAGCCGTGGATTGCGCCCCCAGATCCCAAGCGCCAAATACCGGTCGACGCAGGCCGCCAGGATCGCCCGGCTCACATCCGGGAAAAAGCCGGCGACCGCGGCCGCGGTCTCGTCCGCTGCATGCGAATATAGCCATTTCTGGGTCCGGTACATCGCCCGCGTCATGCGGAAAAGCTCGTCCGCGCGGCGTCGCAGCGTCGAGCGCGGCGCATAGAAGGTGGTATAGGAGCACGGCCCCCGCGTCGCCGCCGCGTGCCAGATATGGCCGTCGCCGGCGCTCACCAGCTGCTCGACGAAAGGCTGGAAAAGCTGAATCACGTCGAAGCGCCCCTCGCGCAGCGCCGCGGCGTTTCCGGGCATCGTGCCGTCGGTAACGCGGTTCACCGCGGCCGGGTCGAGACCCGCGCGGCGCAGGTCGTCCTGCAGGCACATCCAGGGCGTCGGCACCTCGGACACGCTGGCGAACCGGAGGTCGAGCAAATCGGCGAAGCGGAAATCCGGACGCGGCTCGCGGCCGACGAGAAAGAAGGGATCGCGGGTCACGACCTCGCAAAAGCCGACGATCGGGCTTTCCGGATCGCGGTCATGGCCGACCATGAGACGCATCGGCCCACCCCAATAGACATTCGCGTCTTCATCGGCAAGGTGCGATGCCTGATAGTTCAGCGCCGGGCTGCTGGTCAGCGCGACGTCGACACCTTCCGCCGCGTAAGCGCCGAGCGCATGCGCCAGGTAGAAAGGCGTGTAGAAGACCGCCCGGAAGGTTTCGTAAAGCGTTATCCCCATCGCTGCCGCCCCGCCGTCGCCTGTATTGCGCCGGGACCACTGTAGCACGCGCGAGCGCCGGCGCATCCTCCGCTACCAATCGGCGTCACGTTGCGGTCCGTTATGATGCGTCACATACCTCTTATGATGTTTTATATATCTATTTCCTTCTGTCACACCTTAGATTACATTCGCAAGCGTCAAGAACCGATGGCTAATACATGATAACCGCCGCGCAATTGCGAGCCGCCCGGGCGCTCCTCGGGATCGACCAGCGCCAGCTGGCCGAGCTATCGGGCCTGTCGGTGCCAACCATCCAGCGCATGGAGGCGAGCGACGGCGTAATCCGCGGCAATGTGGATTCGCTGATGAAGCTCATTTCCGCGCTCGACACCGCCGGGATCGCACTGATCGGCGACAACGCGACGAGCAGCGGCGGCGGACGGGGCGTGCGTCTCAAGAACCCTCCGCCCGACGCCGCCGGCGATCCGACGACGACCGTGAAGTAGGACGCAATGCCGATTCTTCTCTTGTCCTGGTGCGTTGCCGCTTTCCTCGCCACGGCGGTGCTGGCCGTCGTCACCGCGCGCGCCGCACTAGCGACGCGCCTCGTTTACGGCGCCAGCTTCGTAGTCTCCTGTCTTGCTCTCGGCGCCGCCGTCGCCCATGCCATGGCAGGCACGGCGCCGGCATCGACGATAACGCTGCCGCTCGGCCTGCCCTGGGTCGGCGCGCATCTGCGGCTGGATGCGCTGGCGGCCTTCTTCCTGGTCGTCGTCAACCTGGGCGGCGCGGCGGCGAGCCTCTACGGCCTCGGCTACGGCCGCCACGAGCCCGCACCACACCGGGTGTTGCCCTTCTTTCCCGCGTTCCTCGCCGCGATGAACCTCGTGGTGCTGGCGGACGACGCCTTCACCTTTCTCTTGTCCTGGGAATTCATGTCGCTCGCGTCCTGGGCGCTCGTCATGGCGCACCACCAGGATCCGGAAAACCGGCGGGCCGGCTATATCTATCTCGTGATGGCGAGCTTCGGCACGCTCGCCCTGCTGCTCGCGTTCAGCCTCCTCGCGGGGCCCGAGGGCGGATACGGCTTCGCCGCCATGCGCGGCGGCCATCCTACGCCTTTCGTCACCGCGCTCGTGCTGACGCTGATGCTGCTGGGCGCCGGTTCCAAGGCCGGTCTCGTGCCGTTGCATGTCTGGCTGCCGCTGGCGCATCCGGCAGCGCCGAGCCACGTCTCCGCGCTGATGAGCGGGGTGATGACCAAGGTCGCGGTCTATGGCTTCATCCGGGTCGTGTTCGATCTGCTCGGCACGCCGAGCTGGTGGTCGAGCATGGTCGTGCTCTTCCTGGGCGGCATCACCGCCGTGCTCGGCGTGCTCTATGCGCTCATGCAGCATGATTTGAAACGACTGCTCGCCTATCACACGGTGGAGAATATCGGCATCATCTTCATCGGCATCGGCCTGGCGCTCGCCTTCCAGGCCAACGGCATGGCGCTTGCCGCCGCGCTCGCGCTGACCGCGGCGCTGTTCCATGTCTTCAATCATTCGCTGTTCAAGAGCCTGCTGTTCTTCGGCGCCGGCGCCGTGCTGACCGCGACGGGCGAGCGCGACATGGAGCATCTCGGCGGTCTGATCCACCGGATGCCGATCACCAGCTTCACCTTTCTGCTGGGGTGCGTCGCGATCTCCGCGTTGCCGCCCCTGAACGGCTTCGTCTCGGAATGGCTAACCTTCCAGGCAATCCTGCAAAGCCCCGACCTGCCGCAATGGGGCCTGAAGATCCTCGTGCCGGGGGTCGGCGGCATGCTGGCCCTGTCGGCGGCGCTGGCCGCGGCCTGCTTCGTCAAGGCCTTCGGCGTGACGTTTCTCGGTCGGCCGCGCACACCAGCAGCGGCCGCGGCCCGGGAAGTGGACCGGTATTCGCTGGCCGCCATGGCCGTCTTCGCCGCGCTCTGCCTCTTGGCCGGCATCCTGCCCGGCTTCGTGATCGACGGGCTCGCGCCGGTGACGCATGCGCTGATAGGCAGCCGTATCCCGGCGCAGGCCGGCCTGCCGTGGCTCACCATCGTCCCGATCGCCGAAGCCCGCAGCTCGTACAACGGCCTGCTCGTATTCCTATTCATCGCGGCGTCGGCGCTCATCGCGGTCTACGTCATTCACCGCTTCGCCTCGCACGCGCTGCGCCGTGCGCCCGCCTGGGATTGCGGCTTCCCCAACCCAAGCCCGGATACGCAATACACGGCAGGCAGCTTCGCCCAGCCGATCCGCCGCGTTTTCGGCACACTCGTCTTCCGCGCCCGCGAGCGGGTCGACATGCCGCCGCCGGGCGATATCCGGCCGGCGCGCCTCGAGGTGGATTTACGCGATCTCATTTGGGACGGGATCTACGCGCCCATCGCCAACGCCGTGAGCTATGGCGCCGAGCGGCTCAATCATCTCCAGTTCCTGACTATCCGGCGCTATCTCAGCCTCGTCTTCCTCGCCCTCGTCTCGTTGCTTCTGGTGCTTGCGATATGGTCGTGATCCCCGATCTCTTGGTTCAGGCGGCGCAGATGGCGCTGGTGCTGTTGCTGGCGCCGCTGCTCACGGGCTTCGTGCGCAAGGTCAAGGCGCGCCTGCTGCGCGCCCGCGGGCCGTCCGTCATCCAGCCCTACCGCGACCTGCTGCGGCTTCTCCGCAAGGAGGTGGTGCTGGCGGAAAACGCCTCCTGGCTGTTCCGGGTAACGCCGTACCTCATCTTCGCCGCCACCTGGGTCGCCGCGGCGCTCGTCCCGACCTTCGCCACCGGGCTGCTGTTCAGCTGGACCGCGGATTTTATCGCCATCGTCGCCTTGCTCGGCAGCGCACGCTTCTTCCTGGCGCTCGCCGGCATGGATGTGGGCACGAGCTTCGGCGGCATCGGCTCAAGCCGCGAAGTGATGATCGCCACCCTCGCCGAGCCGGCGATCCTGCTGATCATTTTCACCCTCGCGCTGATGGCGCGCTCGACCCAGCTCTCTACGATCGCCGCCTTCATGGCCTCGCCGGAGGTCGGGCTGCGCGTCTCGCTCGGGATGGCGCTGATCGCGCTGATTATGGTGGCGATCGCGGAAAACGCGCGCATCCCGGTCGACAACCCGGCGACGCATCTCGAGCTCACCATGGTGCATGAGGCGATGGTGCTCGAATACTCCGGCCGGCATCTCGCGATGATCGAGTTCGCCGCGTCGCTCAAGCTGCTGCT
>CAZPFL010000086.1:0-19161 GCA_964585785.1 uncultured Rhodospirillaceae bacterium | reverse complement strand
TTTGCAATCCTTGCGAAGCCGCAGCGCATTTTTATCTTCGGCTCGGATGGGGCGACGCCAACGAATAAGAATCAGGAAACACACTACGGTGCGACACGTGAGGAATTTGGCCTTAAAGTTGACGCATTGATGCGTAATTCAGTCACGGCATCGATCGAGGCAGATACGGCTGTGTTCGGCCACGTCGCGGAAATTGATCTGATGGCAACTGAAGCAATTTTCGGTGTAACGCGGCCCCCGATCTACAACGTCTCACCCGACAGCGCGATCGACCTGTTCCCGCGTATCAGCTATGACGAGGCCCTGGCCATGCTCGAGGACGATCACGCAGCGGGCGCCGCCGCAGCGGCCGGCTGACGCGCCGCCATGGGCTTCCGATGCATCAGGAAACCGGGACCTTGCCCCCTCCGACCCTGACAGCCTTCTACGACCTCGAGGTCTCGCCAATCAGCTATGATTTCGCGATCTTCCTCACGCTTGCGGAGATCGAGCGACGGCGCGCCGGGGCCGACTCCGTCCATATCGTCATCGTGCCGACGGCCGAAGGCCAATTCCGTAACGACGACGCGGAATACGACGCGGCCAACAAGCGCTGGCGGCTGCACAATATCCTCCTGCCGCTCTGCGCCGCGGCGCCTTCGCCGATTTCGATCTCGCTTTGCCGGGATCGCGGCGAAGCAGCCCGAATCGAGGCCGGCTCGGACGGTCCGCGCTTTCCGGAAGGCTATGCGACCAATGCGCCAACGGCGGGGTTCATGTGGTCGCAGGTTGCATCGGCCTCGGCCCGCGGCGAAGCCGTCCCCTCACTGCGCGCGGGTGCCGAGGCCCGGCGGTCCATGGAGGCATGGCTCGGCGCCCACTGCGGCAGCCGCCGCCCGGTTACCGTGACGCTCCGCGAGAGCAGCCATTTCGCCGCGCGCAACAGCAACACCGCCGACTGGCTGCAGTTTGCCCGCGAACTGGACCGGGACCGCTACTGCCCGGTCATCATCCGCGACACCGAGCGGATCTTCGCACCGGCGTCCAGTGAGTTCGACGGCATCCTCTGCTGCCCGCTGGCGTCGCTCAACCTCGACCTGCGCCTTGCGCTCTACGAGCTCGCCTGGCTCAACCTCGGCATCCCGAACGGCCCGACGGCGCTGTTCTGGCTCAACGCCCATATCCGCTTCCTGATGTTCGGCATGATCAACGAGAACGCGCCCGGCACGTCTTCGGTCTTCGTCGCCTCGCAG
This sequence comes from uncultured Rhodospirillaceae bacterium, assembly GCA_964585785.1. Lineage (GTDB taxonomy): Bacteria > Pseudomonadota > Alphaproteobacteria > UBA8366 > UBA8366 > WHUA01. The sequence continues at coordinate 17,929 of CAZPFL010000086.1, read as the reverse complement.
GGCCTGCCGCATGGCGGCCAACTGCCGCACGCCACGCCGTTCCAGCGGCTGGTCTGGGAGCCGGACAACGCCGACGTCATCACCCGCGAATTCGCGGCGATGACGGCGCGAATCGGCGACACGCCGCCCGGGACGGAAAGCGCCCCCGATCCGGGCAACGCGGAAGATCCCCTGGCGGTCGCCGTCCGTCTGCAGGCGACCGGCCGCTTCGAAGAGGCGACGGCGATCTATCAGGACATCATCGGCAAGGATCCGAAGAACGCGGACGCCTGGCATATGCTCGGCATCATCGCGCATCAGGCGGAACGCCCGGATGCCGCGGAAAAGATGATCCTGCACGCCATCTCGCTCAGTCCGGATCGGGCGAACTACTTCATCAACCTCGCCGCGGTGCTGCGTAAGGCGGACCGGCAAGACGAAGCGGCGAACTGCCTCTGGCGCGCCATCGCGCTGGCGCCCAACGACGCCGGCGCGCATGCCGACCTCGCCGAGTTGCTGCAGGCGCAGGGCGCCAATGAGAAGGCCAAGGCGGCGCTGCTCAAGGCGATCCGCCTCAGGCCGGATTCGCCGGAGCTGTGCGAGCGCGCCGCCCGCGTGCTGCACGTCCTCGGCCATGCGGAAGAGGCCGCCAACCTGTACCGCCGCGCGATCGACCTCCGCGAGGAAGCGCAAGAACGGGCACGGCAGGCACGCGCCCACATGTCGGAAATCCCGGTAACGACCCTGAAATCTGCCTGACGACAGGCGCTTTCCCGCGCCGTTGCGCTAATGCGTGGCCGTCTTGCCGTAGTCGCGCGCGAGCCGCGCGGCAATCTGCGGCGGCTGCAGCTCATAGAGCTCCAGCAGCGAATCCTGGCTGCCGTATTGCGTCGCGAAGCTGTCCGGAATGCCGAGCCGCAGCAGATCGAGCCCTTTCAGCGCGCCGGAATCGCTCAGCGCCTCGAGCACCGCGGTGCCGAGCCCGCCGGCCCGGACATGCTCTTCCAGGGTTACCACCGCCTCGACGTTGCGCGCGAAGCGGTGCAGCGCCTCGAGATCAAGCGGCTTCACCGTGGGCATGTGCAGGACGCCCGCCGCGATCCCCGCCTCCGCGAGAATGTCCGCCGTCTTCAAGGCGCGGCCCGTCATGACGCCGGTCGCCACGAGTCCGATCCGGCCGGGCTTCCGCATCTCGTAGCCCTTGCCGATGACGAAGCCCTCGATGCCGGCGGTCACGACCGGATCGCCGCCTTTGGCGAGGCGGATGTAAAGCGGGCCCGGCCAATTCAGGCTCGCCTGCATCATGCGCCGCATCTCGTCCGCGTCGGCAACCGCGGTCACCGCCATGTTGGGCAGCGCGCGCATGATCGCGATGTCTTCGATGGCGAGATGCGTCGGCCCCAGCGGCGCGTAGACCAGCCCCCCGCCATTGCCGATCAGCCGGACCGGCAGGTTCTGCAGGCACAGGTCAAGCGCCACCTGCTCGAAGCAGCGCCGCGTGATAAAGGTCGCGATCGTGTTGACGTAGGGGACATAACCTTCCATCGCGAGGCCGGCCGCCATGCCGATGACATGCGCCTCGCTCACCCCCTCCATGAAGAAGCGGCTCGGCATCTCGGCGCGCATCCCGGCCAGCGTATCGGGCCCGAGGTCCGAGCCGACGAAAATGACGCGCTCATCCGCGCGGGCGAGCGCATGCACCATGTCGAGCGACGTCTTACGCATGGGCCACCTCGTCAATTCGGCAATGGTTGAGCGCTTCCCGCATCTTCGCCACCTCCGCCGCCGTGACCCGTGACTTGTGATGCCAGGTCGGGTCGTTCTCGGCAAACGGGAGGCCCTTGCCTTTCACCGTGTGGCAGATGACCGCGTTCGGCCGGCCGCGCTGCAGCGGCAGACGGCCAAAGGCCTTGCGCAGATCCTCGAGGTCATGCCCGGCAACCTCCACCGCCGTGAAACCGAACGAGGCCCATTTATCCGCTAACGGCTCGAGCGGCAGGATGTCGTCGACAAACCCCGCCGACTGGATCTTGTTGTAGTCGATCACCACGGTCAGGTTGTCGAGCCTATGCTTGGCCGCGCTCATCGCCGACTCCCAGACCGAGCCCTCGTTGATCTCGCCGTCGCCGCAGATGACGATCACGCGGTTCGTCCGCTTCTTCATGCGCTGCGCCAGCGCCAGCCCGACACCGATCGGCAGGCCGTGGCCGAGCGCGCCCGTGGATGCTTCGACCGTGGGAACCTTGCCGCGCTCGGGATGTCCGCCGAGCCGGCTTTCCGCGCGGCAGAAGCTGCGCAACTCCGCCTTGTCGATGAAGCCCTTGTCCGCCAGCAGCGCATAAAGCGCGATGCAGCCATGGCCCTTGCTGAGGATCAGCCGGTCGCGGTCGGGCCATTGCGGCGCATCGACCCGGTAGCGCAGGACGTCGTCGTACAGCACACGGAGGACCTCCATCAGCGAGAGCGTCGAGCCGACATGCCCGCGCTCACCCCCTTCCAGCGCATCGATCACCAGATGACGGAGCGCGATCGCCCGCTCGTCGGGCAGCTCGCTCCGTATGTTGATCCCGTCAACCGACATGAGTCTCCCTTTCCTCGCGGGCCGCGATCGGCGGCCGTTGCAAATAGCGTGTCGCGCGCTCCGTCTGCAGCCGCACGACCGCGGCAAGATCAGCATCTTCTCGTTTCGAAGCCCCGGCGGCGTCCAGGATCGGATTCAACATGATCAGCCCCCAGCGCAGCTGGTACGCCGGCAGCAGCGCCGCGAGCCGCTGCGCAAAGCCGCGCTCGTCGCCGAACAGCGCATACATGCGATCGGCGAACAGCAACAGCAGGCGCGGCGGCAAATCCATGCCCGGATGAAGGAGGAAATCCGCCGCGGCTTTCGCCGGGTCTTCCCATCCGAAATATTCGAAATCGAGAAACGACAGCCGCCCCGTCGCGGCACGCATCGCGTTGTGAACGCAAAAGTCTGCCGTCGTCAGGGTTCTGAATTTTTGCGGAAAATCTTCGAGATACCGGCTCGGCAGAACCGCGAGCGCATCCCGGCGCGGCGCCACTTCCGTATCGAGAAAGCGGCGCAGCCGAGAATCACGCCGGGCCGGCCCGGCGAACTTCGCGATCCGCGCGTCGATCTGCGACAGAACCTCCGCGGCCGAGCAGCAGGGGTCCTTCGCATCCGGCAACGCCGCCGCATCCGGCGCGCGCGACAGATCGCGCAGCAGCACGAGAAAATCGGCGCAAGCCAGGATATCCTTTTCCGAGGCTTCGGAAACGGGCTCTCCCGGCAGCCAGCTCATCAAGATGACGCCCGATTCGGCATCCGCCGCCGCGACCCGCGGCACGGTCTCGACGCCGTGGCGCTGCAAGAACCGAAGGGCCGCCGACTCCCTGCCGAGGCGTTCGGCGGCATCCGACCGGATGTAGCGCTTGAGCGCGTAGGCGCCGTCCGGCGTCTCGACCCGCCATACTTCGGCATTCCGGCCCCCCTTGATGCGGTCGACTCGCGACGGTGCGTAGCCGAGCAAGCGGCCGGCGGCCTCGGCGGCGTCAAAGGACGGCATCGGCGATCTCCGGCCAGGACCGATAGGCGGTGAAGGGGCCCGTCGGCAAGGCGCCGTCCTGCGGCGCGAAGAGATGGCGGCGGACTGCCGCGGGGAAACCGGCCTCGCGAAAGACCTCCTCCAGGTCATCGATGAAATCGCTGCAGCCACAGCGGGCGATCCGGGCGACCTTCTCGCCGCGCGTGGCTTCGAAGTAGACGCTTTCGCGCGGCAGACCGAAACCGTTTCGGTCGAAGAAACCGGCACGCTCCATCCATGACAGCGCGGCTTCGCGCAAATCGATCCGGTCGGGATCCATCCCGGCATGCCGCGTCTTGTGGCTGACGACGACCACCGGGACCCGACTTTCGCGGCAATGGCCGAGAAAGTCGCCCGCTCCTTCCATCAGATCCGCATCCGCCATGCGATGCGCGTAGACCCGCGCCTGCAGCTTCTGCCACAGCACGTCGCCGTCATCCCCAAGGGCGCGGACCGCGTCGCGCACCTCCTTCTTGGTCGCCGACGCGTCGCCGGTAAACCAGCCGCTCGCGATCGCCTCCTCGACGAAGAGCCGATCGTAGCAAACCAGCGTGTTATCGAAATCGATCCCGATCAGCACGGCCGGGCTATCCTTGTCCGCCCGCTGATGCGCGTGCCGGCTGCGCACCGCGCGCCGGCCCCGCCTCCAGAAGCGCCACCGCCTCGTCGGGCGGCATCCGGCGCAGCGCCGCTTCGGTGGCGGGAACGTCCGCCAAGGTGTCGATGTCGTGCCGCGGCTCGTCCGTCGCCATGCCGAGCACCCGGTGCCCGACCATCGAGTTGAGCTCGAGGATCGTGCGCGGCCGGATGACGTCGACATAGCCGTCCTGGCAATAGGCTTGCGGCAGCATCTGGCGGCCGACCGAATGGGCCTCCGGCAAGTCGGGCAGCGTGACCACGGGCCGCATGACGTCGCCCTCCAGATGCCACATCTTGTAAGGCGTCTCCTTCGCCGGCGAGACCGTCCGCAGCGAGTCCGCGTCCGGATGGGCGAGGAATTTCTCGATCGCGGCGTCCATCACGGAGACCCGCCGCACCGGCTCGGTCGCACGGAGATGCACCACGGCATCCGGCATGTAGCCTTCGTTTTCCCGCAGCCAGATCAGCGCGTGGCGGAAGGCCTCGATATCGGTGGAAAAGTCGCCGGCGATGTCCACCGGCCGCATGAAGGGAGTCTCGGCGCCCCAGTCGCGCGCGACCGCGGCGATCTCCGCATCGTCCGTCGAGACGATTGTCCGCGTGATATGGCGCGACGCGCGCGCCTGGCAGATCGGATAGGCGATCAACGGACGGCCGTTCACCAGCATGAGATTCTTGCGCGGGATTCCGCGCGAGCCGCCGCGCGCAAGGATAAGAGCCAGGATCTCGGGCCGCCCGGACATCTCAAACCACCGGCTTGACGAAATAGGCCGTCGGCGTGTCCGCGAAGGGCACGGCCTTGACCGCGACGCCGCGGCCGCGCAGGAATTCGTCCACCGCGTCCGACTCGCCCCAGCCGCGATAGGCATACTCGTCGCAGATGACGAGGCCGCCCGGCGTGATGCAGTCATAGAACGCCGTGAGCGCCGCCGTCGTCGCCGCGTAGGTGTCGATATCCAGATGCAGCAGCGAGATGCGGAACCCGCCGTTCCGCGCCACGTAAGCGGCGGCCGTTTCGGCGATGTCGCCCGCGACCAGCTCCACCTTGTCGCCAAGCCCCATGCGCACGGCATGCGCTGCCACCGCCTCGGGCGTCGTTCCGTCGAACTGCGCTTCGTCGAGCAGCGCCTGCGCCTGCGGAACCTCGTAGTCGCGCAAGGCCCCGGCGAACGGCGCGAAGCTGTCGAAGCCGATCACCCGCTTGCGCGCCGTCGGCGCGTAGATCTGCAGCAGCTTCAGCCAGTACATCAGGCCGACGCCCTTGAACACGCCGCATTCGACGATGTCGCCCGGCACGTCCAGCACGCGGCGGAACAGGTCGTAGCGCACCAGCATCTTGCGGACGCGGTCGAGGTCGGGCCCGAGCATGAGCTCGTTGTACGAATCCCAGATCCGCTGCTGCTGATCGTCCGGCTCGTCGACGATGGCGTGGCGCTGCATCGGCTCAGGCGCCCTTGGCCAGGCGGTGCGCGCCCGCAAGCGCCGCAAGCATCTGCTCGTCCTCCCAATACCGCAGCTTCTTGGCGACCGCCCTCTCGCCCTCGGTCACCCGCTTGACGCCGTCGCCGAGCAGGCCGGGCACCTTGCGGATCATCGTGATCAGCCGCTTGAAGGTATCGACCTCGAGCGAGGCCGCCTGGTCGCTGCCGTATTCCGCCCGGTTGAGCGTGATGTGGCGCTCGATCGCCGCCGCCCCCAGCATCACCGCGATCAGGCTCGGCGACACCGCGACCTCGTGGCCGCTATAGCCGACCGGGCAGTTGTAGCGGGCGCGCAAGGTGTTGATGCAGAGCAGGTTGAGATCCGCCTCCGGCGCGGGATAGGTCGAGACCGAATGCATCAGCATGAAGGGGCAGTTGCGCATCTGGAAGATTTCGACCGCGCGGTCGATATCGTCCAGCGTGCACATGCCGGTCGACATGTAGGTGAGCTTGCCTTCCGCGGCGACCGCGTCGAGGAACGGCAGGTTGGTCGTCATCGCGGAGGCGACCTTATTGTATTTGTGATCGTATTTGCGGAGGAACGTCAGGCTCTCCAGATCCCAGGCGGAGGCGAACCATTCCATGCCGAGGTCGCGGCAGAAGGCGTCGATCTCGTCGTATTCCGCGCGGCCGAACTCGAGCGCTTCCTTCTGGTCGCGCTGGGTCAGTCCCCACGGACTCTCGCGCGGCGAATCAAGCATTTCCTTGGTGTAGACGGCGTCGATGGTGCGCTTCTGAAATTTGACCGCGTCCGCGCCGGCGATATGGGCGACGCGGATCAGGTCCTTCGCCATCTCCAGGTCGCCGTTGTGATTGATCCCGGCCTCGGCGATGACGGTCACATGCCCCGGCATCGTGAAGGCGGGAATCGGGATGTCCGCCCGTTTGGTGATCTGCTGAACGCGCATCTCGGTTGCCTCCCGGTTCGATCCGGCGCGCCAGCCGCGCCAACCTCGGCGCTGCCGCCGAGCCCTCGACTGTCAATGGGATGCTCCGAGTGAAACGGACTGCGCCTTGGGCGCTAGTATTGTTGCGCTGCGATTACCAAAGCGTAAATGACATAAGGCCTTATGGCCGGCCCCGGCACGCAGCGGCGCCTTCTACATAGCGAAAGATTCGGCGGAAAGCTAAGCCTTTTTCGGTCCGGCGGGCCGGGGGCGGCCCGCAAGGGCCCGCACCGCCAGGGCCTGAACGGCAGCCTCTGCGGCCGCCTTGTCGGCCGTTTCAGGCAGGGCCAGCGGCAGCAGCGCCGCCAGAGCCTGAACGAGGGCGGCTTCGGCCTCCGCGCGCGTCATCTTGCGGCAGTAGAAGGTCATGAAATTGCCGTAGAAAGGCGGCGAGACCTGACCGGTATCCATCAGACGAAGCAGGTTCTCTTGCGTGAAATAGGGCGTCTCGAAATAGGGATAGTCGCTCCGCGCGATGCGGAAGCCATGGTCGCGCAGGAAGCGCCGCATCGAGTCGTCGGAGAACAGCGTGATATGCGTCCTGTCGTGCAGCAGGCGGTATTTTTCCGCGAATCGGCGGGCGCAGCCGCTGTCGAAGTTCGGGGTGGCGAGAATGAGCAACCCGTCCTCGGCCAGGACGCGCCGTATCCCGCGCAGGAGCGCCGACGGATCGGCGACATGCTCGATCACATGGTGCAGCACGACGACGTCGAAATAGCCGTCCGGATAGGCCGCATCAGCGAGCAAGCCGTTGTGGATCTGACCGTATGCCCGCGCGTGCTCGGCCGCGAGCGCCGAGACTTCGACCCCGTGCCGCTCCCACCCCTCCCCGACCGCCGACAATAGAAACCCCGGTCCGCAGCCGACATCGAGGATCCGGCCCGGCGGCAAGGCGGCAATCGTCGCAAGCTCCTCGGCAATATTCTCGAGAAACCGGTCCCGCTCGGCCATTCGGTCGCGAAGGATGCCGTCCGGGTCGACCACCCTGCCCCAATAGCCCGCTTCGAAATCGGCGTCTGGCGGCGGCTCACGGCGCAGGAAGTAACCGTCAGGCGGCAGGCTGTCGAAAGGGTTGGGATCGTGCGCGGTCATGGCGGGCCCCAGGCTGCGTTCGGACGACCCGCTTCATATCACAAAAGATCAGCGCTTCTTTCGGAAATGCCCGATGCCCGGCGGACGCTCCGCCGACGGAACGGTGCCGGTCCGTCTCAGGTGACAATGCGTCGCGGCAGCCGGACGCGGCGCTTCGATTCGCCGAGGCGGCGGAGCAGGTGCAGAAGCCGCCGGCCGCGCAGCGCGAAGACATAAGGCAGGTGACGAAGGGTTCGCATGCGAACAACGGCCTTGCGGTAGAACGCAACCACTCTCTTACCTCTCTGGATTTCACCCGCGCCGCTGCTGCGGCACGCCCCGAAGCATGGATGTTAATGGCGGCGTGTGGCGTTTCTATGTCGAGAGCATGGTTTCCGTCGGATCGTTGATCACGCTCCGGTGACAAAGGGCGGCCCAGGGAGCGGTTGTCAGCGCCCGGCGCATCCCCGATACATTCGATACGGAAAGCGACCGCCCCGGACATCATCCGGCGCCCGGTTCGGGACGCAGCGTTCAGGAGTCCTCCATGACAGAGCCTTTTCCGGCGCCCGCTCGCGCGCAATGGAACTCCCGCACCGGCTTCATTCTCGCCGCCGCGGGGTCTGCCGTCGGGCTCGGCAATGTCTGGCGCTTCCCCTATCTCGCGGGTCAGGACGGCGGCGGCGCCTTCCTCATTCTCTATCTCGCAATCGCCTTCAGCCTCGGCGTCAGCGTGCTCCTCGCCGAGCTTGCGATCGGCCGGCTCGCCGCGCGCAACCCGATCGGCGCGCTTCGCGTGCTGGAAGGCGGCCGCTGGACGATCGCCGGCTATCTCGGCGCGGCGGCGGCCTTTCTCGTCCTGTCCTACTACAGCGTCGTCGGCGGCTGGACCCTCGCGTATATCGTCAAGGCCATAACCGGCACACTCGGCGGCGAAAGCGCCGCGTCGGCGGCGCAGTCCTTCCGCGCCCTCACCGCCAGCGCGACCGAGCCGCTCCTTTACCACGCACTGTTCATGGCGCTCACCGTCTGGATCGTGCTGCGCGGCATCGGCGGCGGCATCGAAGCGGCGAACAAGTGGATGATGCCCACACTGTTCCTGCTGCTCTTGGCGCTGGTGCTGCGCGCGGTGACGCTGCCGGGCGCCGCCGCGGGGCTCGCCTTCTACCTGACGCCGGATTTCTCGAAGGTCACGGCCGGGACCGTCGTCGACGCGCTGTCCCAGGCCTTCTTCTCGCTGTCGGTCGGCCTCGGCGCGATGATCACCTACGGGTCGTATCTCGGGAGCCGGGGCGGCAGCCTGCCGCGCGCCGCCGCCTGGATTGCCGGGATCGACACGACCGTGGCGGTGCTGGCCGGCCTGCTGATCTTCGCGGCCGTGTTCGCCTTCGGACAAAATCCGGCGGCGGGCCCCAGCCTCACCTTCATTACCCTGCCGACCGTCTTCCACCAGATGCCCGGCGGCGCCGTGTTCGCGGCCGCCTTCTTCCTGCTGCTCGCCTTCGCCGCGCTGACCTCCGCGGTCTCGCTGCTGGAGGTGCCGGTCTCCTATCTCGTCGACGAGCACGCGATGCCGCGCCGGCGCGCCGCGCTGCTGCTCGGCCTCGCGATCTTTCTCGTCGGCATCCCCTCCTCGCTGTCGCTCGGGCCATGGCATAGCGACACGATTTTGGGACTCGACGTCATGGATCTGCTGGACGCCGTGACCGTCAAGATCATGATGCCGCTGGGCAGCATTCTGCTCTGCCTGTTCGTCGGCTGGCCCCTGGAATCGCGCGTCTCGGCTGCACTGGCCGGCGCCGCGCGGCCGATGTGGCTCCGCGCATGGCTGCTGATGTGCCGCGTCGTCGCGCCCGCGGCGATCGCTTGGGTGATGGTCGCGGGCTTCGCGCGATAGGCGCCGATCGACATAATTGAAACCGAAATTTGCCGCGGGCGACACGCGTCGGAAACACGCTTCGCCTAGCCTCCTGCCCGGATTCCCTCAGGGGAAGCACACTGCAGGAGCCGTTCATGATCCAGGTCCGACCGACGATACGCCGTGCCCAGCTCTCCGATTGCGCAGCGCTCGCAGCGCTGATGCGGCAATCGGTTCACGCCCTCTGCGTCCGCGACTACAGCCTGGCGCAAATCACGGCGGTCACCGACGTCTTCGGATTCGGCACGCTGGACAAGCAGCTCATTCACGACGAGACCTATTTCGTCGCGGAATTAGGCGGCGAGATCGTCGGGTGCGGCGGTTGGAGCCGACGGATCAGGCCCTATTCGGTGCAGCATGACCGGACCGCACGCAGGCTCGTGCTGCCGCACCCCACCCCGGGGCGGGCGGCGATCCGCGCCATTTTCATTCGTCCCGACATGGCTGGGCGCGGCCTCGGCCAGCTCCTCGTGCGCGCCGCGGAAAGCGCCGCGCGCAAATGGGGACACGACGTGTTCGAGCTTACCGCGACGCTGACCGGCGTTCCCCTCTATCAGAAGCTCGCCTATCGGCTGCACGGCATCTACAGCTTCGACCTGCCGGATCGCCGCCGGTTTCCCTTCGCGCTGATGAGCAAGACCGACCCGGTCAACGACGCCGCTTATACAAGCGATGCGTGCGGCGGCGTGGCGCCTCCGATCGGTCGGCATGCCAACCTGGTTCTAATGTAAAAGGCATAGGTATTTGCCAACGGCGAACGCCGGACAAAAAAAGCCCAAGCACGCAACCGCGGCTTGGGCCTCAAAGATGGGTTACTTGCTAGGTGACGACCGGAGGACTGGTCTCCCTCGATCGTCCCGAGGCTATACGTGTTTAATGGGTACCCTAAACACGCAACCCCAATTTAAAGATATGCTTGGTGACCCGCAATACCTTAAATTGAAAAATGTGACATCCCGATGACAAACGCCGCGCAGGATACAATCGAGACGCCGGATAGAGGGTGGTCTTGGGGCAATACGCGCGCCGCGGCGTGATCCCGACGAAAAATATGTCTACGTAATTCCGCTTAGGCCTTTGCGCCAAGCAAGGCTTTCCGATTCGCGGGAATCGGGAAAAAATAGGTCACAAAATGAGCCGCGGTATAACGCGCGCCAGCATGACATAGGTCGAGGCTTGCCTTAATCGTCGAGCCCACGGCTTGGCAGCTCATAATGATATTGACCGCCATAACGCCTGCGGCAAGGGAAAGATGCACACGCTTGACGGTCACGGCGCAGTCGTACCGGCCCGGAGCCGCGCGATTTCGGCTTCGAGCGCCGCGATGCGCCGGTCCCGCGCCTCGATCGCCGCGGCGACATCGGCGGCGTCGAAACGCTGCGGGATGTGCTGCGGGCAGTTCCCGTCCCAGGCGGCGACGGTGAAGAGGATGGCCTGCTCGGGACGCGCTTCGTAGCCGGGCGGCATCAGCCGGGCCAGCAGATCCGGATCGTCCTCGACCACGCGCGCCGCGCCCCAGATCTTGACCCGCCGCCGCGCCGCGTAATCGATCAGGAACAGATGCGCCTTCGGGTTCTCCATGAGATTGCCCTGGGTGATGTACTGCCGGTTGCCCTTGAAGTCGGCAAAGCCGATGGTCTTCTCGTCAAGTACATGCAGGAAGCCCGGCGGTCCCCCGCGATGCTGGACATAGGGCTGCCCGTCCGCATTCGCCGTGGCGAGGAAAACGCTCCGCTGCTCGGCGATGAAGGCCGCGAGCGCCGGCGTGATACGGCTCTCCCAGGAACCGTTTTCCTCCATCCGGGCATAACCGTGGCGGGAGCCTTTGCGCGTCTGCACCGCCTTGACGGTCGGGGTGAAGGCGACGTCGCTGGCATAGGTCGGTGTTTCGATTTGCATGACGCCTCACAGTCCGAGATCGCTCAGCGCCGGATGATCATCGGGGCGGCGGCCGAGCGGCCAATGGTATTTGCGCTCGCTCTCCGCAATCGGCAGATCGTTGATGCTCGCGAAACGCTGCCGCATCAGCCCGTCGTCGTCGAATGCCCAGTTTTCGTTGCCGTAGGAGCGGAACCACTGCCCGCTGTCGTCGTGCCACTCATAGGCGAAGCGCACCGCAATACGGTTTCCGCCGAAGGTCCAGAGCTCCTTGATCAGGCGGTAGTCCAGCTCGCGGTTCCATTTCCGCGTCAGAAAGGCTTCGATGGCCTCGCGGCCCTGCAGAAACTCGGCACGGTTGCGCCAGCGGCTGTCGCGCGTATAGGCCAGCGCGACGCGGGCGGGATCGCGGCTGTTCCAGGCGTCCTCCGCCATGCGCACCTTCTGGGCCGCGGTTTCGGCGTTGAACGGGGGAAGCGGCGGACGGCTCGTGGGACTGTTCATGGTCTTGCGTCTCCTGCGATTCGAGGACAGCTCGGCGTGCCGGCTCGCAGCGGCACAATTGGATAGATAAGTCCTTTTCGAGAGATAGCTTCTTTCATTTTTGTCGAACAGATGGGATATTTTGAAACTACCCTCTCAATTTATGGAAGGAACGATGGACCGCTTTGAGGCCATGTCGGTGCTGCTGACGGTGGTCGAGGCCGGAAGCCTGTCGGCCGGCGCGCGCCGGCTCGGCATGCCGCTCGCCACCGTGAGCCGCCGCGTCGCCGATCTGGAGGCGCATCTCCACGCCCGCCTGCTCAACCGCACCAGCCGCCGGCTCACCCTGACCGATGCCGGCCGCTCCTATGTCGCCGCGGCCCGGCGTATCCTGGAAGACGTCGGCGAGGCGGAGCGGGCCGCGGCCGGCGAATACAGCGCGCCCAAGGGCGAGCTGATCATCACGGCGCCGATCGTCTTCGGCCGGCTCCATGTGCTCCCGGTGGTGATCGACTTTCTCCGCGCCTATCCCGAGATCGACATCCGGCTGGTGCAAGCAGACCGGCTCATCGATCTGGTGGAAAACCATGTCGACCTCGCCCTGCGCATCGCCGAGCTGCCGGACAGCACGATGGTCGCGACGCGCGTCGGCACGATCCGGCGCGTGATCTGCGCCAGCCCGGCCTACCTCGCGGAGCGCGGAACGCCGCGATCCCCGGAAGACCTGGCCAGCCACGACTGCATCACCTTCGAAGGACTGACCGGGCCGACGATCTGGGATTTCACCCGCGACGGGACGAGCGCGGCGATCCCGATCCGCTCGCGCCTTGTCACCAACACCGCGGAAGCAGCGGTCGACGCGGCGGTGTCCGGCCTCGGCATCACGCGCGTGCTGTCCTACCAGGTGGCCGACGCGATCCGCGCCGGCCGCCTCGTCCCCGCGCTGCGGGCATATGAGCCAGCGCCCGCGCCGGTAAGCCTCGTCTATCCGGGCCGCGGCCTGCTGCCGCTCAAGCTCCGCGCCTTCCTCGACTTCGCCGCGCCCCGCCTGCGCGAGCGGCTGGCGGCGCTTCCCGTCTGACCGCGCAAGCGGCGTACAAACCTGCTCCGGCTCGCGCAACGCCTGCGCAAAAGGCGTAGTGGCGCCGTACTACCTTTGCCCAGCGTCGCTGTCATTGCTCGGTAAGCAATTCATCCTAGCGTCTGAAAAAGGGAGGGGAGCAAATCACGCAGCTCGAGGGAGCCTACCCATGCCAGAGCGCCTTGCGCGACGCAGTGTTGGCCCTGCGTCCGCCCCCGATGCCTATCTCGAACATTGTCCGCTGTGCCGCGGGCCGCGCGAATTCGCGCCCGCCCGTTTCGACCTCATGCGCTGCACCGGGTGCGGGCTCGTCGTGTCGCGCGATATCTGGACGCCGCGGCTCGACAAGCAGCTCGACGATGAATGGTTCGGCGAAAGCTGGGATCCCGCGGCGTCGTTTTGGGTGCGGTGGTTCGAGGCGATCGCCAATCACTACCGGTTCAACCGCATCCGCCAAGTGACGCGGGGCGGCTCACTGCTCGAGGTCGGGTTCGGCAGCGGCTCGTTCCTCGCCTACATGCGGTCGCGCGGCTGGAATGTTCAAGGCTGCGATCTGTCGCGCTCCGTCTGCCGCCGTGCCGCGGCGCGCTGGTCGGTGCCGACGCATTGCGGCGAGGTCGCGAGCCTGCCGACGGACGAGCGCTACGACCTTGTCGTGATGAACCACGTCCTGGAGCACGCACAGGATCCGCTGGAATTGCTGCGCCAGCTCCGCGCCCGGATGAAGCCCGGCGCCTATCTCCACCTCGCCGTCCCGAACCTCGCCTGCTGGGAGGCTGGGCTGGCCGGCTGGATCGGCTATCAGCCGTATCATTTCATCTACTTCACGCCGAAAACGCTGAGCGAGACCGTCATCCGGTCGGGCCTGTTCGTCGATGCCGCCTTCACGCACGCGCAATTCGGATGCTGGTTCCAGACCATGCTAGGCACCGCGGTCCCGCGCCTTCGCGGGGCGATGCGGAAAAGCATCCGTGACCGGCTCGGGCGCCGGTCGGGGACGTCCCCGGTCATGCACGCCTACCGCGCCGCGACGGCCCTTTTTGGTCTCGCAAGCTGGCCCTTTCGCCGCCTTCAGGAGCGATTCGGCCGCGGCGACGAGCTGATCGTGCTGGCGCGGTTCTTCTCCTGACCCAACCGCCGGTGGAGCGCGGGCCCGGCGAAGAGCGCCGCGCCGAAAAGATGACCGTTTACCGAGGCTTATGCCTTCGAATTTTGCATGGCTGCCATCCGTGTCGGCGCCTGGACTCACGGACCCTGGCGGGTAGGGTGCGCACCATCAGCGGGCCGCCTGCCTCCCTGTGTGGTCCCGCTTTCGCACTCAGCCCCGGCCTCGGCCGGGGCTTTTCTTTGGAATATCCGCGCGTCGAACGCGTCCATCTGAGTGGCGACGCATCGCAGCCTCCTAACCCATCCTGCGATCGCGCCCTCGCCACACGCGCGACTGAGCCCCGGCCCACGGCCGGGGCTCTCTTTTGAGCCGCCGCGCCGCGATACGCGGGGCGCGGCCCGCGCGCCGAAGCGGCCGGGAAGCGCCATCGAGACTCAAGGATCGAAATTCCGTCGTAGGACGGTGTAAAATCGGCGCTAAGAAAACGCCGCGCCCGTACGCGCCCTGGTCCGGATCTTCTATGCCGCAATCCACATCTTCAGACTCCGGCCCCTCGCATGACGATGCGGTCCGGCGCGGCACGGCGGACAGCCGGGCAATGGATACGGAGACACCGGCCGGCGCCGGCCGCAGCAAGGCATGGCTCGCGGCGACGCTCAGCGCCGTCGCGCTCATCCAGCTGCCCTTCGTGATCTGGACCGGCGGATTCGCGTGGGACGACGGCGCCATCACCGTCGACGTCGCGCGCACGCTCGCCACCGCCGGGCGGTTCGCCCTCACGCCGATCAGCGAGATCGTCGAGAGCAGCTCCTCGCTCGGCTTCGCGGCGCTGCTCGCCCCGCCCTTCGCCTTCGGCGACATCGGCTTCGACGGCGCGCTGCTCTGGTCCCGGCTGCTGAGCGCCGCCTTCGTCGTGGCGCTCGCCGCCGCGGTCTGGACTTATCTCAAGCCCTGGGTGGGCGGCACGGTGAAGCTCGCGCTCTTCGTCACGCTGCTCGGCGCCCTGCCCTTCTTCACGCGCGAGGTCGTCAACGGCATGGAGATGACCGCCTATGCCGCCGGCACGGTCTGCTTCCTCATCCTCTACGAACGGCAGAGCGTGCTCACCGCGCCACTCATCCTGCTCCTCCTGCTGTTCCGCTTCGAAGCCGTTCTCCACCTCGGCGTCGCGCTTGTCCTGCTCTATGCGATCGAGCGCGACAACCGCCGCTTCGTCCTCCGCTGCATGGCCGTGCTGCTTGCCGGCTTCGCGGTCATCACGCTCTGCCGCTATCTCTATTTCGGGGATTTTCTCCCGAATACCGTGCGCGCCAAGATGAACCCGCCCTACACCCCCGCGTCGCTGCTCGACGTCATCTGGCTACGGATCGTCGCGGTCATCGAGATCTTGAAGGTAATCGGCGTGCCGCTCGTGGTCGCGGGCTTCCTGTTCCGCCGGCGCTTCGGCCGGCTGCCCGAGGCGCGGCAAAGGCGGCTCCTCCGGCTGGTCGCGCTGATCGCCGGCGTTCTCGGCGTCTCGATCCTGATCGGCAAGAACTGGGGATATGACGGGCGCATGTTCCTCGCCGCCGTGCCGCTGGCGTTCATGGCCCTGATTGGAATCCTTGCGAGCGCGCCCAAGGACAAGCCGCCGCCGGCGCCGCTGCCGTGGTTCGGCATAACGGTCGCCTGCATCGCGGGGCTGTTGTTCTACAATGCAGGTATCATCCGGGGAAATCTCCAGATCCTGGCGCGGGCGACCGGCCTGGGCCATCCGCCGGCCCGCGCGGACTGGTACGGCATAACCCCCGTCAATTACCGCATCACGGGCACGGCGGTCGCGGATATCGGCAAGATGCTGGGCCTGCGGTCCGTCGTCTTCTTGGTCGCCGACGTCGGCGGCACGGCGCTCTGCTGCCGGACCTTGCGGATCGTCGACCTCGCGGGACTGGCCAACAAGCAAATTGCCCGCGACGGCTATGCCGCCCTGCCGGCCGTCATCGCCACGGAACGTCCCGACGTCATACAGACGCACGATGTCTGGTCCAAAGTCTCGGGGCTCTACGACCTGCCCGCCTTTACCGGGCATTACCGCCCCGTGATCTTCCGCAACACGCTCCTTTGGCTGCGGCGCGATCACGTCGCGGCGCTGAAGGCGCAAAGTCTCCTCGCCCGCCAGATCGATACGCACGCCCTCGCGCAGCAGGACGCGCGCTATGCCTATCCGTTGGACCGCAACCGGATCGCCGCCCTCGGCTTCCCGATCGACGTCATCGCGCCGCCGTCCGCGAAGCGTTGAAGCTGGGCGAAAACCGCAAAGCGGCTCACCAACCCGCTTCCGACGTCCTTCTGCCCCGTTGCTCCCCGCGGACGCCGACTTGCGTCATGCCCGCCGCGGCGTCACGCTCAAGCTTGGTGAATGCTGATGGAAGAATCCCGGCCACAGGAGGTGACGATGTCGCGATCCGACGGGGAGCCGAAACTTCTACTGCCTTTTCTCAAGCCCTTCTACGACCTGGTGATCCCGCTGTCCTGGCCCATTGTCCGCCTTACCGTCGGCGGCATCCTCGCGGTGCACGGCTGGGGCAAGGTGGTGCGCGTGGTGGCGCTGCTCGGCGGCGCGCCGACGAAGGGGTCGGTGGTGCAGCTCGTAACGCTGATGATTATCGAGTTCTTCGGTGGTGTCTGTATCTCGCTCGGCCTGTTCACCCGCTTCTTCGCCCCGGCCGCGGCGATCGAGATGGCCTACCTCACCTTCTTCCATTACGGGCCGCTTGTCCGTGGTCGCTCCGGCGGCTTCGTCGCCGTGCTGGTGTGGGGGATGGTGGTGCGCGGGGTGGCGCTGCGCGGCGGCGGGCCGTATTCGCTGGATCGAAGGATTGGCTGGACGCTATAGGAACAGCGGCGCGGACCTCATGGCCAATGTCGAGCGTCGGAAACACCACAATGAGACAGCGCGCGGAGGGGGTCACTAACCGGCAGCGCAAAAGCATCCGGACGAGTCGCCTTCGGGTCGGCGCCCATATTCTCCTGTTCCTGTTTGTGAGCGTCTGTCTGAGCGCCTGCGCATCCCGATCCCATCTGCGGCGAAAGCCGCTCGAAACGATCTTCAGCCCGAACGGCGAGCCGCTGAATGGCGGACCGCTCGGCCATCCGGCGTGCCCCGTCGCCATTGCGGGATGGTTCGCGCGTGTCGACACGAACCACGACGGAACGATCGATCTCAACGAGTTTCTCGCCGATACCCGCAGCCAGTTCGCGGCGATGGATCTTGCAAAGGATGGCGAGATAACAGCGGCTGAGCTCACCACCTACCGAGCCCCCTATGGAGCGACCTTCACCACCGGGCCGCAGGACGAAACCAGCACAGCGACCCGGCGATCCCGGCGCCGGCGCGGCAACGCGACCGGCCTTACGGGCACCGGCAGAAAGGGCGACATATCGTACGACATGGCCGACCCAGTCATGTCCGCCGACGTGCGCCTTAACTTTCGTGTCACCCTGAACGACTTCGTCACCTTTAAGACGAAGGAATTCTCCGAAATGGACCTGAAGCATACCGGCCGTTTGACGCTCGACGAGGTGCAGCGGTCATCCTGCCCTGCGAATGCCAAACGTTGATCGCCGCGCCGCCATCATGCGCCGCCGCCGACCACAGCGCTGTTGGCCTCATGCAGGCAGAGATCGCTATCCCTGCAGACGCACGGCACGTCGAAATTTGACTTAAGTGGCGCGCCCGGCAGGACTCGAACCTGCGACCCCAAGCTTAGAAGGCTCGTGCTCT